>CAJUPP010000021.1 GCA_910588325.1 uncultured Hungatella sp. | reverse complement strand
ATTCACCATTAGTATAACAGATTTTTGAAGACTTGGCCAAAAGACTTATTGAAGAAGATTGAAAAAAGGGATTGAGTTTTGAATAAACAATGCTATAATAGAAAAATCTCGACGCTTTATTTAGGAGGAATAAGCGGATGACAAGTGTATTGGACAGGCAGCAGGCGTTGGAACTGCTTAAAAAATATAATAAGGAGTCCTTTCATATTCTTCATGGCTTGACTGTAGAAGGAGTCATGAGATGGTATGCTAAGGAATTAGGATATGGGGAGGATGAGGAATTCTGGGGGCAGGTTGGCCTTCTTCACGACATTGATTTTGAACAATATCCGGAGCAGCACTGCAAGGAGGCGCCCCGCCTTCTTGGGGAAGCAGGTGTGGGAGAGGATATGATTCATGCTGTCTGCAGCCATGGTTATGGTCTGTGCAGCGATGTGGAGCCGGAACATAAGATGGAGAAAGTGCTGTTTGCAGCAGATGAACTGACAGGGCTTATCTGGGCGGCAGCCAAGATGCGTCCGTCTAAAAGCGTCATGGATATGGAAGTTTCCAGCTTGAAGAAGAAATTTAAGGATAAACGGTTTGCAGCAGGATGTTCCAGAGACGTGATTGTTACCGGAGCGGAAGAGCTTAAGTGGACTCTGGAGGAATTGATGGAAAAAACAATCCTGGCAATGAGATCCTGTGAGGCCCGGATTCAAAAGGAAATGGAAGAGATCTCTGAAGATTGACAAAACGAACAGGGCAGTTGGAGGATACCGGAACGGTTACCATCTGATGATTCGAAGGAGAATGAGATGATGAAGAAGGTTGTGAAATTTGGCGGAAGCTCCTTAGCCAGCGCCAGACAGTTTAAAAAAGTAGGCAATATTATCCGAAGTGATAAGGCCAGAAGGTATGTGGTACCTTCCGCGCCGGGCAAGAGAAATGACAAAGATGAGAAGGTGACGGATCTTCTGTATCAGTGCTATGATGCTGCCGCTGCCGGAACTGCTTATAAGAAGATTCTGGAGAAGATTAAAAGACGGTATGAGGAGATTATCGAGGGCCTTGATTTAAATTTAAATCTGGATCATGAATTTAACAGGATTGAGGAGAATTTTATAGCCAAGGCAGGAAGAGATTATGCCGCATCCAGAGGGGAATATCTGAATGGCATCCTGATGGCCCAGTATCTGGGATATGAGTTTATTGATGCTGCGGAAGTGATATTCTTTGATGACAATGGGGGTTTTGATGCGGAAGGCACCAATAAGGAGTTGGGAGAGCGTCTGGAGCATGTGGAAAGGGCGGTGATTCCCGGGTTCTATGGTTCAACACACAGCGGTGTGGTAAAGACGTTTTCCAGAGGCGGATCCGATGTGACCGGTTCCGTGGTGGCCAGGGCCATTCATGCGGATATGTATGAGAACTGGACGGATGTGTCAGGTGTGTTGGTGGCAGATCCAAGGATTGTCGAGAATCCGGAGGTAATCGAGACGATTACTTATCGGGAATTAAGGGAACTGGCCTATATGGGGGCCAGCGTGCTTCATGAGGATGCCATTTTCCCGGTTCGTAAAGAGGGAATCCCCATCAATATACGCAATACCAACAGGCCGGAGGATAAGGGAACTCTGATTGTGGAGAGCACCTGCCGTAAGCCGCGATATACGATTACCGGTATTGCAGGGAAGAAGGGATTTTGTTCTATTAATGTAGAGAAGGCTATGATGAATTCTGAAGTAGGGTTTGGGAGAAAAGTGCTTCAGGTGTTTGAGGACTATGGCATTTCCTTTGAGCATATGCCCTCAGGTATTGATACCATGACTATATTTGTTCATCAGCCGGAATTTGAGGAGTATGAGCAGTCGGTGATTGCCGGAATTCATCGTGCAGTGGAGCCGGATTTTGTGGAGATGGAGTCGGATCTGGCATTGATTGCAGTGGTGGGCAGAGGAATGAAAGCTACCAGAGGGACTGCCGGAAGAATCTTCTCTGCGCTGGCACATGCCAGAGTCAATGTGAAGATGATCGATCAGGGCTCCAGTGAACTGAATGTGATTATTGGTGTGAAGAATGCGGATTTTGAGGATGCCATTAAGGCGATTTATGATATGTTTATTATGTCGGAGATGTAGAGGCAGAATTGGGCAGTTCCTAAGCACCGGAAACAGGAGAACATTGTATGAAAAAGAAAGCGCTTAAAATAGTAAGCGCCGTCACAGTGGCATTGGGTATCTTTATGGCCTTAGGCTGGTCCTTTTTTGACTTGATGATTCACTGCAGAAGCAGAAAATATGGGACAAAAAAGAAATGGTTTCAGCTATCCCACACCAGGATCAATCACCCAAGAGATAAATTTGAACGGGAATATGAAGAGGGCAAAGAATGGTGCCGGAGACAGAATAAGCAGGACTGTTATGTCAGAAGCACAGACGGCCTGCTTCTGCATGGATTCTATTTGCCGGCGGCGAAGGCAGAACGGTATGTGTTATTATGCCACGGATACAAGGGCAGCGGCTTCGGGGATTTTGCCTATATTGCAAGGTTTCTCCACGAAAACCGGTGTAATCTTCTCTTTATTGATCAACGGTGCTGCGGATTAAGCGAAGGAAAATATATTACCTTTGGGGCAAAGGAACAGTGGGATGTACAGCAATGGACCTATTATATTGCCAGGAGAAATAAGGAAAAGCTTCCCATTTATCTCTACGGACAATCCATGGGGGCCACGTCAATACTCATGGCATCGGGGCATCACCTGCCCAGGGAAGTAAAAGGGCTGATTGCAGACTGCGGCTTTCATTCCATGAAAGGACAGCTGCGGGACATTGCCGCCAACTGGTTCCATCTGAACTGGGTGGAATTGCTGTTGCTTCGAGTGGATTTGTTCTGCGGGCTTCTGGGAGACTTTCGCATGAAAGATTCAGACACCACAGAGGCAATGAGAACCAACCGAAGGCCTGTTCTGTTTTTCCATGGGGGAAAGGATTCCTATGTGGAACCTAAGAATACCCGCTATAACTACGCACTGTGCCAGGCGCCCAAGGAGCTTGTTCTGATACCAGAGGCAAGGCATCTGTGCAGTTCTTATGTGAATCCGGAATTGTACAGGCGAAAACTTCTGGAGTTTTTTGAAAAATATGATGATACCCTCAGTGAATAAGGGGCATAGGTTTCATAGCATACGTTACGTCAGCTTAATGAGCTGGCGTTTTTCTTTACAAGAAATTTTGCAACACAATGCCCCTGCAGCTGGGGAGAAGCATACAGCAGGACATCAGTCAGGGTTTCAGTCAATTTCATCTAAAATGTTTGTTAAGTCCCAGGTAGGGTAGAAACCGGGAACAGAATGTGCTAACTTTACAAAAGGACAAAGAGGGAGGCTGTCAATGAAAGAATACTATCCTTTAACAGCAGCACAGAAGCTGCACTATAACTGGATGAAAACATACAAAACGCAACAAGTATCAGGAGTCAGTGTTGTGGCGTCTCTACAGGCTCAGCTGGATTTCGGGCTTTTAAAGAAATGTATCCAGCTGGAATTTGAGCGTTATGGCTGCATGCGGCTCCGATTTACAAAGCCTGATGGAAAGGGCGAGATTAAGCAGTATCTTGCAGCAAAAGAGACAAGAGATATTCCCGTAAAAGATTTATCCGGTATGAGCATGGAAGAGGCAGACAATTTGATGCAGCAATGGGCTTATGAAACCTTTGACGGGAATGATATTCCGCTGTGTGATGTGACCATGGTAAAACTTCCTGAAGGCTATAACGGATTTTTTATACACATGGACCACAGGCTCATCGATTCCTGCGGGCTGGTGGTGATGATTAACGATTTAATGCAGCTTTATACCCATTACAGATTCGGAGCCCCTTATCCGGATGATCTGGCGGATTTTGAAGAGGCTCTGGCAAAGGATTTGAAGCGTGCCAATAACGAAAAACGCTTTGCCAAGGATAAAAAATTCTGGGATGACCAGTTAGATGCGTTAGGAGAGCCCCTTTATTCCGATATACAGGGTCCTTCGGTATTAGAAGAGGCGAGAAAGCTCCATGACAATCCGGCTTTAAGGGCAGCGGATATTGAGCTTAAAGATCTGTTTGTGCAGGTAAAGGACTACTATTTGGAGCCTGAGCCAACAAAGAATCTTATAGATTTCTGCATGAACCACCAACTTTCCATGACCAATCTTTTACTGTTGGGAATCAGGACTTATCTGTCAAAGGTAAATAACGGACAGGAGGATATTACGATTGAAAACTTTATTTCCAGACGCTCTACCCATGAAGAGTGGACCTCTGGCGGCAGCAGAACGATTATGTTCCCATGCCGGACCGTGATTTCACCGGAAACCGATTTTTTGTCGGCGGCATATGAGATTCAGAATGTTCAGAACCGCATTTACATGCACAGCAATTATGATCCGGCGCTTATCAAAGAGGAGATGAAGAAACGCTACCATACACCGGAGCATACGGTCTATGAAAGCTGTTACCTTACCTACCAGCCCATGCCGGTGAAGCTGGATAATCCACACCTTATCCAGGTTCCCCAGCATTTTAAGTGGTTTGCCAATGGCGCCGCTACCAAGAAAATGTATCTGACTGTATCCCACACCGAGGACTATGGCATGAACTTTTCTTACCACTATCAAACGGCCCATTTAGAGGAACATGATATGGAACTGTTATATTACTACATGATGCGTATTCTCTTCAAGGGAATTGCAGAGCCGGATATGAGTATCGGAGACATTATGGAACAGATTTAGGTCAGAATTTGGAGGAAAATAAAATGACACAGGATATGCAGTTTAAAACAATTATTGCCCAGTATTGCAAAGTGAAACCGGAAGAAATGACAGATGACATGCGGTTCAGGGAGGATTTAGGTTTCAGCTCCCTTGATTTTATGTCCTTTTTGGGAGAGGTGGAGGATACCTTTGACGTTGAGTTAGAAGAGGAGGACGTGTTACATATCTTTACCATCGGGGAGGCCCTTGGAATGTTGGAGACATTGCAGCATTAAGGACGGATGCAGGCTTTGAAATATATGGAGGATTGAAAAACGGAGGTTCATAATGGGAACGTTGATTCTGGATATCTTAGAGGAAAGTGAAAAAAAGTTTTCGGAAACGGCTGCGGTAAAATGGCTGAAGAAAAAGGAAATATATGAGATAAGCTACCATGAGATGATGGAAAATGTCAGGGCAGTAAGAAAAGGATTGTCAGAGGAAGGCTTTCAGGGAAAGCACATCGCCCTTATAGGCGGCAGTTCCGTGGAATGGATAGAAAGCTATCTGGGAATTATGACCGGAAAAAACGTTGCCGTCCCCTTGGACGCAATGCTGCCCATAGAGGATCTGACAGAGCTTATCAACCGTTCTGATTCGGAAGGGCTTTTCTTAAGTCCGAAGAATCAGGGGCTTTTGGAGGAAATTTTAGCAGAATGTCCGAATTTGAAAAAAATCTGGCTTTTACAGGAGGAGACAGCGGAATTTTCCAATGAGAGAGTCAGCTTCCTTGGTAAATTAAAAGAAACGGGCAGGGAGAAGGAAGGGGATGACGGACGGCCTGATGCCGGGGATATCGCAACCATTATTTTTACCTCAGGAACCACCGGGAAAAGCAAGGGCGTCATGCTGACCCAGGAAAATCTGGCGTCAAACGTACATGCCGTAGATTTTACGGTGGAGCCTGGGACAACGATTCTCAGTGTGCTTCCTATTCACCATGCTTTTTGTCTGGTGATGGACTGGTTAAAGGGATTTTCCCTGGGAGCCACGGTCTGCATCAATGATTCCCTTATGCACATGGTAAAGAACATGGGCATCTTTAAACCGGAGATTATGCTTATGGTGCCTTTGATGGTGGAGACCATTTACAAAAGGCTTTCGGCTGCCAGCCCCCTTATTCCAAAAAAGTTGGTGGCGGCAAAGGCATTTGGCGGCAACTTAAAGATTATTTTTACCGGCGGCGCCCATCTGGATCCGTTTTATATTGATAAGTTTGCAGGTTATGGGATTGATATTTTTGAAGGATACGGCATGTCAGAATGTTCTCCTGTTATCAGTTCGAATACGCCGCAAATCCATAAGGCAGGCTCAATCGGGAAGCCTCTTTCCAATGCCCAGGTTTCTTTTGAGGACGGTGAAATCCTGGTAAGAGGAAGCAGCGTCATGAAGGGCTATTACAAAATGCCGGAAGAGACCGAGGAAACTCTGCGGGGCGGCTGGCTTCATACGGGAGATAAGGGGTATCTGGATGAGGACGGTTTTCTGTTTATCAATGGACGTATTAAAAACCTGATTATCCTTTCAAACGGGGAGAACATTTCCCCGGAGGAAATCGAGAATAAACTGGCCCTGGGCAAACTGGTTGGGGAAGTGGTGGTGACAGGGGAAAACAACGGACTTACCGCACGGATTTATCCGGATCAGGATGTGGTGGCCGCAAAGCATATGAATGAAGAAAAAATAAGAACGGAACTGCAGGCGTTTCTGGATAAGTACAATAAGTCCCAGCCTACCTACCGTCAGATTACAGGGCTGGTGGTGCGGAAGAATCCGTTTAACAAAAGCACCACAAAAAAGATTAAACGTCAGGAGGCTATGATTGATTAGTTATGACATAAAGGGAAGCATGCCTGCAGTGAAAGCCTGGGTCAGAATGTGGGCGACGGCTTCCGGGGGTACGGCAAAATTGTCCTTGGTCCATTTGTGGAGCACGCCAAGAGTGCTGCCGATGGTACAGGCAACCATATAGGACAGTTCCTCTTTGCTGTGGTGGGAGGGAGCCGTATTTTGTGTGACTTCCGCTACATAGCGGTGGAACATGAACATGGCTTTTTCAAAAAATTTGTTCCCTCTGGGACTGCGGAGCAGATTGGCCAGGAAGGGATTGTTCATCGTGTAGTCACAGATGGTCATAAAGAATGATTTGCATATATCCGTATTATTTTTGGGATGAAATGTTTTCATAAGAGAAAAGATATCGTCAATGGTCTTATCTTCAATGGCAGTTACAAGAGCCGGAATGTTTTCGTAGTGGTTGTAAAAGGTGCTCCGAACAATTCCGGCTTTCTTTATCACATCAGCTACGGTTACTTTTTCCAGATCCTTTTCTTTCAAAACCAGAAAAAACGCGTCGCAGATCGCTTCGTCGGCTACATAGTATCTTTCGTCCTGTATCTCATGCAGCATAAAATTCTCCTTTACTATGAAAGTTCCACCGCCGAATAGGCGGTATGGGGGACTTTTTTATTGTAACTTCTTCCACTCCTTTATTCTCATCAGTTTTTCCTTCGTCTCCGCCTCCTTTCCTTCTGCGGTAGGCTGATAGTACTCTCTCCCGACCAGAGAATCCGGAAGGCACTGCATGCGGGACAGTTTTTCCTCGGTGGCATGGGCATAGATGTATCCTTCGCCGTAATGAAGCTGTTCCATAAGCTTTGTGGGCGCATTGCGGATAATAAGGGGCACCGGTTCCGCCAGCATATTCTGGGCATCCAGTTTGGCAGATTCGTAGGCCTTGTAGGCGGAGTTTGATTTGGGAGCCATGGACAGATAGATGACAGCATGGCTTAAATGCACATTGCACTCGGGCATACCCAGAAAATGGCAGGCCTGATAGGCAGCTACAGCCAAGGGCAGAGCCTGGCTGTCTGCCATTCCAATATCCTCGCTGGCATAGCGAACCAGTCTTCTGGCCACATAGAGAGGATCTTCTCCTGCCTCCAGCATCCGGGCCAGCCAGTAAACGGCGGCATCTGGGTCGGAATTGCGCATGGACTTGTGAAGGGCGGAGATGAGATTGTAATGTTCTTCCCCCTTTTTGTCATACAGAAGGCTTCTTTTACCGATGCACTGTCTTAATACCTCCAGGGTCACCGTAGTCTTATCCGGGCTGATTTCTCCGTTGGTAACGGCCATCTCCAGGACGTTTAAGGCGGTTCTGGCATCTCCGTTGGCAAATTCTGCAATCATATGAATCATATCATCAGAAATCTCAACATTCAGATATCCAAATCCCTGTTCACTTTTTAAAGTCCTTTTTAAAAGCAGGAACAGATCTTCCGTGGTCAGTGCCTGAAGGACAAATACCTGGCAGCGTGACAGAAGCGCGCTGTTTATCTCAAAGGAAGGGTTCTCAGTAGTAGCGCCGATTAAAATAATACTCCCTTTTTCCACATAGGGAAGAAAGGCATCCTGCTGTGCCTTGTTAAAACGATGGATCTCGTCCACAAATACAACGGTTTTGATTCCCATATGCCTGCTCTGTTCTGCCTGGGACATAACCTCTTTGATCTCTTTAATGCCACTGGTGACTGCGCTGAAATTGATAAATTCTGCGTGGGTTTTGTGGGCGATGATGCCTGCAAGCGTGGTTTTGCCCACACCTGGAGGTCCCCAGAAAATCATGGAAGGTATCTTGTCCTGTGCAATCAGCTGACGCAGGATTTTGCCCTCACCGAGAAGATGACTCTGGCCCACAAAGCCGTCCAGACTTTCCGGACGCATACGGCTGGCTAAGGGGTGATAGGTTTCCTGATTGCCAAACATCGATAATTGTTCCATAGACATATCCGCATTCTCCTTGTATCATATTACCTACTATTATACTTTAAAAGATATGGCAAAACAAGAAATTTATAAATTTGTAGTAGGAATTTATGAAAAAATAGGTTATACTAGAAAAGCTAGTAAAAAGGAAAAGTCAAACCGGCTTCCGGCCCGTAAAAAAGCGATCTGTGCGGACTTGGTGGAAGCGGGGAGAAAAGAAGGAAAAAGAATAGGTTAAAAGGTTACAATATACGGAGCGTTCTTAGAAAACCGTCTATGAAGATGGAGAAAGAAGTCGAAGGCGTTCTAAGAAGCGGAGGTGTACATAGGTTGGAGGGTGAAAACAGGGCAGCAGAGTCAGAGGAGCTTAAGCAGCAGATTGAGGAACTTAAGCAGCAGATCGAAGAGCTGCCTGTGGGCTATATATCGAAAAAGAATATCCATAACAAAACCCGTTATTACCGCCAGTGGACAGAAAACGGAAAGATAAAAAGCCAGTACATAAAAGAAGCACAGCTGGATGAGATTCAGGACCAGATTGCCAGGCGAAAGGAACTTCAGCAGAGACTGAAAGATTTGGAAGGAGAGAGGCCGGAAGGGAAGAGGCAGACAGCGCCCAGAAGGAGAAGCTCTTCTTCGGTAAAAACCAAATTTCAGATGAATGTCATAATCGGAGAAGGGCTTCGGGCTATGACAGATAACATATGCGGGGAAGAGAAACGTAGTGATTATGGGAAACTGATGGATTATCTGGACGGAGAAGAGGATGACAGAGTTTGTCTTGTCATGGGGCTTCGCCGGACAGGAAAGACGACGATGATCCGCCAGGCAATTTTAGAGATGGTGTCTTATGACAGGCAGGTAGCCTATATTAAGGCTACGGCGGCAGATACCATGCCGGTGTTAAGCAGTGATTTAACACAGCTGTATCAGGCAGGTTACCGGCACGTGTTTGTGGATGAGGTTACGCTGATGGATGATTTTATTGACTCGGCAGCTCTGCTTTCCGATATTCACGCCGCACAGGGAATGAGGATTGTTCTGACAGGGACGGATTCTCTGGCGTTTTTCTTTGCCATGCGTCAGGAATTATATGACAGGGCGGTAATTATTCACACGACGTTTATTCCGTTTCGTGAGCACAGCCGTGTACTGGGAATTCATAATATGAATGATTATATCCGTTACGGCGGCACCATGCGGGCAGGGGAGATGGCAAAATCGGGAACAGAGATAGATTCCCAGCATGCCTCTTTCAGGGATAAGAATTCTACAAAAGAATATGTTGGCAGCGCTGTTTTGAGAAACATCCGCCGCTCCATTGCCTGCAGCAAGGATAAGAACCAGTTTGAGAACTTAAGGCTTTTGCAGGAGAATGGGGATTTGGAGGAGGTAGTCAGCCGGGTGATAGAAAATATGAATCTTAATTTTCTTCTCCTGGTATTGTCGAAAGATGCAGTCTTTCACGACCTGCGTCTTGCAGCGTGGAACCTGCGAAATGATAACCGCAGGGAGGAAGAGGCGGCCGGTGTGAAAAAAGTCTGTATTTTGGAGGTTAAGGAGGTGTTAGTCGCTCTGGATCTGATTATGGAGTGTCCTTCCGAGACAGCCCAGTCAGGCGGAGAACCTATTGAAAGAGTAATCTTTATTCAGCCTGGGATGCGGTACTGCCAGCTTCAGGAATTGATTTTTTCCCTTATGGATGGAGAGAGGTTTCTTTCCGTCAGCGAGGCGGATAAGCAGAGATTGGCGGATCAGGCCCTGGAGAAGGTGCGGGAACAGATGCTGGAGGAAATCATTTTTCTGGAGACGGAGCGGGCTCTGGAGAACGATTATAAAGTTTATAAACTGCAGTTTAATGCAGGGGATTACGATATGGTGGTGTATGACACAAAGGATAACACCTGTACGGTGTGTGAGATCAGAGGCAGTGAAAGCGGCCAGATGGGACATTACCGCAGGATGCCGGATGCGGAGAGGTACCGTCAGATTGAACGGAGGTTCGGAAGAATCAGGGAGCATTTTATTTTGTGCAGGAATCCGGAGAATCAGAGGAATGATGGGAAACGGTACTGCAGCGTAGAGGATTACTTAAGGGGGCTTTCGATGGACATTTCTGAGAAACAGTGATACAATGGGTAAAGCGATTACAGACAGGCACAGGGGCGGCGCTATCTGCAGAGTTCATTAAGGAAACTTGTCTGACGAAGAAAATAACATAATTTCAGGAGGATTAAGAAATGTTGGATACAAAAGTTGCAGAGTTACTGAATGTTCAGGTGAATAAGGAATTTTATTCCGCTTATTTATATTTGGATTTTTCCGTTTACTATGGGGAGCAGGGGCTGGAGGGCTTTGCCAACTGGTATAAGGTTCAGGCCCAGGAGGAAAGAGATCATGCCATGCTGTTTATACAGTATCTGCAGAACAATGGATGCAAGGTAACTCTGGAAGCCGTTGACAAGCCGGATAAGACATTTTCTTCTGTTGCAGATCCGCTTCACGCAGGATATGAGCATGAGCAGCATGTTACCGGTTTGATTCACACCATTTATGATGCTGCCAGCACGGTAAAAGATTTCAGAACGATGCAATTTCTGGACTGGTTTGTGAAGGAGCAGGGAGAGGAAGAGACCAACGCAGAAGGATTGATCAAGAAGTATAATCTATTCGGCTCAGACCCAAGAGCATTATATATGCTGGATAATGAGCTGGCTGCAAGAGTATACAGTGCGCCGTCCCTGGTTCTCTAAGGAATAATTTTACATAATGGAGAAAAGGTGAATGAACGTTTATTCTTTGTATTTCAGTCCTACAGGTGGAACAAAGAAGATTATGGATATCCTGGCAGGGGCCTGGAAGAATAAGGTGGAACTTGACCTTTCTGTGCCGGACAGAAACTATGGGATATACCGGTTTCAGAGAGGGGATGTGTGTCTGATTGGCGTGCCCTCCTTTGGAGGAAGGGCTCCGGGGGCGGCGATCAAACATTTAAAGCAGATGAAGGCGGACCATGCGGCTGCCATACTGGTGGTTTCTTATGGAAACAGAGCCTATGAGGATACTGCCCTGGAACTGCGCAAGGCTGCGGAAAGCTGCGGCTTCAGCGTGGTGGCTGTGATAACGGCTGTGGCGGAGCACTCTATCATGCGCCGGTACGGCGCAGGAAGGCCGGACGCCAGGGATGAGAAGAAGCTTAAGGCCTTTGCCGCCAGGATCAGAAAAAAATTAAATGTTCCCAGGGCATGGAAGGATTTCTTTGTTCCGGGCAATTATCCCTATAAGGAGCTGGGAGTGATTCCCTTAAAGCCTGAGGCATCCAAAACCTGTACAGGCTGCGGGATTTGCGCCGCCAAATGTCCGGTGAAGGCGATCCCTAAGAAAAAGCCTTCCCAGACAGACCCAAGGAGATGCATTTCCTGTATGCGGTGCGTATCGGTTTGTCCCCATCACAGCAGAGGGCTGAAGCCGGCCCTGGTTTTTGCCGTGACCTTGAAGATGAGAAAGGCATGCTCCGGGCGGAAGGAGCCGGAATTGTTTATGTGACAAGTTGATATCCGGAAAAAACGGGTACAAAGAGGCTTTGGAAGTACATGGGTCTTATAAAGGAAGGAATAGGGATATGGATACAACAAAGCGGCGTAAGGAGTTGGGAAAGCGGTTTGAATTCAGGAACATTTTACAGGAGGAAGCAGAACAGGCGGTGGTTATCGAGAAGGTATGCTTCCCACCTAATGAGGCGTGTTCGGAAACGATGATGAAGGAGCGGATTGCTATGGCCCCGGAACAGTTTTTAGTGGCGGTTGACAGGGAGACAGGAAAGCTTGCAGGCTTTTTAAACGGATTGTCTACCGATGAGGGGACGTTCAGGGATGAGTTTTTTACCAATGCAAGCCTGTATGACCCGGCCGGAAAAAATGTTATGCTCCTTGGGCTGGACGTGCTTCCGGAATATCGGAGGCAGGGGCTGGCAAGTGAGATTATGTCACGGTATCTTCACAGAGAACAGGAGAAGGGCAGGAACTGTGTGATTTTGACATGCCTGGATTCCAGGGTTTCTATGTACGAGAAGATGGGATTTGAAAATAATGGGCTGGCTGATTCCTCATGGGGCGGGGAGCAGTGGTTCGAGATGCGTTATAAATTGATGTAATAGGCAGAATAATCTGCTAATTAGCTTTGTAAAAAAGAAATAAGCATCCTCGCTTTGGACGGTAAGGGATGCTTATTTCTTTTTATGATTGTCTATGTAACATTGACAGCATGATAATATGCCAGAGTGATGACACAGCTGAGGGCTCATTATTGTATTCCAGAAGGGAAACATTGGCCATGTGAACCATTTCCACACCTTTTTCGTCGTCGGAGAGAATACCAGGATAGATGGTTTTCAGCTCTTATGAAGCGGTTGTTTATATTCAGCAGAATTATCACCGTGAACTGTCTGTGGATGAAGTGGCCAATTTCTGCCGTCTGAACCGCAACTACTTCAGCCGGCGTTTCAAAGAACTGACAGGCAGCTGTTTGGGGTTTTGTTATGTTGCTTTCAGATATAACTGAATCGATTGATAATCTCCGTGAAAAGCAGGCAGCAGGTACCCGGCCTGCATCAGCGTACGGCCGCAGTAAAGCGTCTTTCCATGATTGATTTGATAGTGGAGATCTGGATTCAGGCCTTTAAGGTACAGTCGGCCAAAAGGCGGCATAGGGCGGACACTGTGAGTAACCAGGGAAACGATTGCCTCCCGTTTGTCTTCGGATACATGTTCCCAGGCTGTAAACAAATCATTTTCAAATGGGTTGCTTAACCGATAGTAATCACCCTGATAGATTAACTCGTAATGTTCCTTATACCATTCCACCTGCCGGCGGACTTCTCCTTTCTCCTTGGCCGTGCATTTCCCCAAATCCATCTCATAACCAAAAGCGCCGCTCATAGCCACCACACCACGGGTTTCCAAGGGCGTAATCCGTCCGTTCTGTTCATTGGGAACAGCGGATACATGAGCCCCCATGGTACAGGGAGGATAGCAGAAGGAGGTGCCGTACTGGATCTTCAGGCGGTCTATGGCATCGGAGTCATCGCTGCACCAGATTTGAGGCGTATAGTAGAGCATTCCGCCGTCAAACCTTCCGCCGCCGCAACAGCCTTCGATAAGAATATGGGGATAATCTCTGCGCAGCTGGTTCAGAAAATCATAAACTCCCAGAACATAGCGGTGGTATACCTCACCCTGGCGGTGCGGGGGAAGGGCAGCAGACCATACATCTGTCAGGCTCCGGTTCAATCCATAGCCCGAAGTCCATTCCCATTTCATTGATTCTGGAGACCAGGCGTTCCAGTCCGCCAGGCAGCTTTGTTTCGTTTACCCGCCAATCTCCGAGGCCGCTGCTGTCGTCATCGCGGCAGCCGAACCAGCCGTCATCCATAACGAAAAGTTCAATCCCCAGCCTGGCCGCTTCTTTTCCGATATTTACCAGTTTATCGGCCGTGAAGTCAAAATAGGTGGCCTCCCAGTTGTTGATTAAGACAGGCCTGCGTCTGAAGCCGCAGGGCTCATGGAGCAGATGGCTTCGGATGGACCGGTGAAATTGCCGGCTCATCTGCGTAAACCCACAGGAGGAACAGACCAGTGCCGCCTCCGGCGCCGTAAAGGATTGGCCGTGGTCCAGTGTCCAGCAGAAATGGTATGGGTGGATGCCCATCACAAGCCGGCTGCTTTCAAATTGGCAGGCTTCTGCTGCCGCTTCAAAATTGCCGCTGTACAGAAGCATGGCGCCGTAGCACAGGCCTGTATCCTCCCCGGCATTTCTGTTGCACAGTATGACAAAGGGATTGTGCTGATGGCTGGAGGTGCCCCGGATACTGCCTATGCTCTGGATGCCGGGATGCAGAGCTCCCCGGTCCAGGCAGCGTTCCATGAGATGATGGCTGTTAAAGGTAATGAAATCCAAGTCGGAGCGTACAAAGTCCAGACAGAGAGGTACATTTAAACAGGCGGACAGGCTCTTTTCCATGGTTCACCACCCGTACGGAGCGGGTAATCAGGTCAAATGCCTCAAATACGCCGAAGTATAACTCTACCGTTACCTGGGCGGCAGCATCTTCCAGATAGAGGACAAGAGTCTGGGCTTCCTCTTCGGAGCCATAGAATGCCGGCTGGTCTGGCAGTGTAAATGTTTGTCTTTGTTCATCATGTATGATCATAGAACACTCCTTCTGTCCGGACAGACGTGTGAAATAGTTGCAAGGTGATTATTTGCCGCCGGTCATGGCAATACCCTCGATAAACTGCCTCTGGAAGAACAGATACAGGATAACCATAGGCAGCATAGCCAGCAGGCTTCCGGCCATCAGCACCGGGAAATTGGTGGAGAACTGTCCCCGCAGGGTGGCAAGGCCGGAGGAGAGAGTCATCATCTTTAAGTCGGAATTCACCACCAGAGGCCCCATCAGGTCGCTGTATGCAAACACTGCGGTAAATACGGTCAGTGCGGCTACAGAGGAACGGGTCAGGGGAAACATAATTTTTGTAAAAGCCTGCCATTTATTGCAGCCGTCTAAGTAGGCGGCCTCACCTACCTCATCGGGAATGCCCATGTAGGCCTGGCGCAGGAAAAAGGTACCGAACGCGCTGACAAGGCCGGGAAATACCAGAGCGGCAATGGAATTGGCAAATCCCAGTTTTGCCACCATCTGATATTGGGGAATGATAAAAATTTGGCTGGGCAGCATCATCTGCATCAATACGATGCTGAATAAAAAGTTTTTGCCTTTAAAGCTCAGCTTGGCGAAGGCGTAGCCTGCCATAGAACTGAAGAATACGGCGAAAAATACGCGGAACACAATCATAAGGATTGTATTGATGTACATGTTTATAAACGGCAGACTCTTCATTGCCTCTGCAAAATTATCCGCCATAAGCTGGCTGGGGAAGATTGTGGGAGGAATCTGCATGCTTTCTGATACGGTTTTGGAACTGGTTAAAATCATCCACACAAAGGGAAAAATCATAATCACTGAGCCGAGAATCAGCGCCGTATAGGTAATGATTTTGTTGATAAGCTTCGAGGTTTCCATGGATCTGTTCTGCATTGTGTTCCCTCCTTAAACTTCGTAATTGACCCATTTTTTCTGGCCGATAAACTGGATGACTGTGGCAAGGCCGATAATCAGTACTGTCCATACGGCGATGGCGGAGCCGGAGCCGCGGCTGCCGGCCACAAAGGACTCGCGGTAGAACAGATAGATAAGGCTCTGTACGCTGCTTAATGCCGGATTGGTTTCCTCCACCATCATGTAAATCAAATCGTAGACCTTTAAAGAGGTCATGAGACGCATAATCATGGTTACAAACAGCGTGGGAGAAATCATAGGCAGCGTAATCTTAAAAAACTGTGTAATTTTGCCGGCGCCGTCGATGGAGGCAGCCTCATAGTAGGATTTTGAAATATTCTGAAGGCCGGACAGCAGAAGGACCGCGTCATAACCAATGGCACTCCAGACAGCTACAATGGCGCAGGAGACAAGCGCTGATTTCGGATCCGTGACCCAGGCAATGCGGGTGTCCAGAATCTGGTTGAGGATACCATACTCGCTGTTGAAAATCCATCGCCATACCATGGTGACGGCAGCGGGAGCACAGACCATGGGCAGAAAGAAGATGGTTCTGAAACCGCCTTTAAAGTTTACTTTGGCATTGAGCAGGATTGCCACCAGCAGTGACAAAAAGATTCCTACGGGAACCGTCAGGACGCAGAATACCAGGGTATTGACCGTAGCTCTCCAGAAATCGGTATTCTGGAACATATCAATGTAATTCTGAAATCCGATAAATTTGTAATGGCCGAAGCCTAAATGCTCGCAGAAGCTGGCGTAGATTGTCTGAATAAAAGGCCACACATTCAGCACTACCAGGCCGATGATAGTAGGGGCTACCATAATGTATCCCCAGTTTCGTTCTTCTCTGGCGGCAGTAGACAGTTTTTCGCTATTCATAAAAGACCTCCTGTTCCTTCTCTTAATTGTCCGCCAGCTTTTTGGCGGTCTCTGTATCCACAATCGTCTGCATATTCTCCAGTCCGGTCATTAAATCCTGGTCGCCGGAGTAGACCTTGGTCAGCTGGTCTAAGACCTGGCTCTTCCACTTGGGGCTGGCGGAATTGTAGACTGCCTGGACGGCATAATCAACGGTGGAGTAGCACAGGCCGTTGGACATGGTGGCACGGCCGTCGCCGCTTAAGGGGTCAGGACATTTGGGCAGTTTGGCGATATCCCATTTTCCCCGCATTTCAGGGTAGTTTTCCATTAACTGGGGCAGATTCCAGTTGCCTTCCAGGTCCAGTCATCATTGGGATATTCCACACCGGCTGCGTCGAACATCTCCTTGTTGTATACCAGATGCCCGTTATCTTTGTCCTTGGGGACACCGTACAGATTCCCGCCGCTGCCGCTGGCATTGCTGCGGGAGATCTGGGAAAAATGCTTCTCGTAATAATCCGGGTCAATGTCATCGTAAAGATGGGTTACGTCTGTCAGCATTCCGAAGTCGGCATAATACAGCAGCTGATTGGTATGCATCCAGAAAATATCCGGCAGGGTGTTGCTTTCGGCGGCAGCCTCCAGCTTGGTCCAATATTCATTCCAGCTGGTAGCCTGCACTTCAATCACTACATCAGGATGCTTGGCAGTGTAGGCATCGCACATGGCCTGCATGCCGGGCCGCTGATAGACATCCCAAATCTGGAATGTCAAATGGATTTTGCCGTCTGATGCACTGCATCCGCTCATGGGCAGCAGCATCAGAAAGGAGAGAATGATAGCGGTTATACGGGATAGCTTTCTCATATATCTTCCTCTTTTCTTAAATTTTTGCCTGCGATGTGTAGAAGAGGTGTCCGGACGTTGCTTCTATGTATTTCGCATTAGCTGATAGATATTATAGAAGGGAAAGAAGATATAAGTAAATGAAGCGGTGTGCCCAAAATATACTGCGGTTCACAGAAAGTCACTTTTTTATATATTTCTGTTAAATTTATATATGTATTGCTTTTACTATGAAAGTCCGCCGCCGGGCGCATGAAGGTTTACTATGAAAGTCCGCCGCCGAATAGGCGGCATGAATTCAGGTATGCCAAGTGCGCCCGCCAGACTTTCATGTGTGGTGGTGCGTCTGCTGCCGGGCGCATGAAGGTTTACTATGAAAGTCCGCCGCCGAATAGGCGGCATGAATTCAGGTATGCCAAGTGCGCCCGCCAGACTTTCATGTGTGGTGGTGCGTCTGCTGCCGGGCGCATGAAGGTTTACTATGAAAGTCTTAATTCTTACTGTAGGTCTGTGTACCTGCTGCGCTGGCCGTACGGCGCAAAATGCCTGTTCTTGGCATTTGGTGTGCATCCCCCGGAGGGGACAAAAGTTGGACTTAGGGTATATCGGGGAGCAGAAGTACGTTTTGACGAGTGTGACAATGACTATCTGGTCTATGCGTTTTGCGTGTTTTTAAGATGGAAAAGTTTATGGTAATATGTTAAAATAACAGTAGTTATCAGAAAGATGCAGGAAGGAGTAAGCAAAGATGGACATTATCTGCACTTCGGCGGGAATCATAGATACGATCCGTCCGGGACAGGGAATCATGGATATTACGGCTGCCGGTTTTAAAGAGGCTATGCTGGACTTCTCTATGTTCTGCCCGCCTGGGGAACTGGAGAACTTTGGGAAAAAGAAGAATAAGATGGGAATGCAGGTCAGAGAGGGAATTCAGGTCAGGCCTCTGGTTTCCGAAAATCCAACTGAATTATATAACAACATGAAGCCCTTGCTGGAACAGTACAAAAAGGCCGGCATCAATACGCCTGCAGCCCGCGCCCCTTATTTACCCAGAGATACAAAGAGAGAGGATTTAAACCAACTGCTGTTTCAATTGTGTCAGGAGAGTATCAGAGTCTGCGGCGGTATGGAATGCCGCTGTCTGATAATCAGGCCGTTATTTTCCGGAATAAACCGTGGAGATGAATGGAAGGTAAACAGGGAGTACTACTTGAAGCTGGCTGACACGGCCAGGGAATATGGCATGATGATTCTTCTGGAAAACCAGTGCCGTGATGTAAATGGTCATCTGATCCGCGGACTTTGTTCTGATGCCGGTGAAGCGGCAGATTGGGTTGACCGTCTGAATGCCGAGGCAGGGGAGGAGCGATTTGGCTTCTGTATGGATATGGGCGTCTGTAATCTGTGCGGGCAGAATATGCAGGAGTTTATTTCTGTTATAGGAAGCCGCATGAAGGCAGCGGTCTTGCGTGACTGCGACGGACAAAGGGAGGCCTCCATGCTTCCTTTTACCTGTTCCGGATTCGGCCAGAGCAACACGGATTGGTTGGGATTGATTCGTGGTCTGCGGGAAGTTTCCTTCGACGGACAGCTGATTTTGGATTTTTCCACAACGGCCGGCTCTTTTTCACCTCTCTTACGTCCGCAGCTGATGCAGTTGGCAAAGGCCGTAGGCGATTATTTTAAGTGGCAGATTAACATGGAAAATCTCTTAAAACAACATAAATCTGTAGTCCTTTTCGGTGCGGGAAATATGTGTCGCAACTACATGAAGTGCTATGGTAAAACATATCCCCCTCTTTATACCTGTGACAATAATTCCAGACTTTGGGGGACAATGTTCAGCGGTCTAAAGGTAAAATCTCCGGAGAGTCTGAAAGAGCTGCCAAAGGACTGTGTTATCTTTATCTGCAACATTTATTACCGGGAGATAGAGCGGCAGCTTCGGGATATGGGGATTGAAAATGATATCGAATTTTTTAATGATGAGTATATGCCGTCATTTTATTTTGACAGGCTGGAGAGAGGAGAGTAGATATGCTGGAAGTTGGAGTACAGACAAAAAATGTAATCGATGACATTCATCCGGAAGAAGGCTTTGGACTTCTAAAGGCGGCCGGATTTTCCTGTGGAGACTTTAGCCTGAACAGTTATCTATTAAATTCATCCCTCTACCAGTCGGAGGTAAATACCTTTTTTGATAAATCAGTCCGGGAATTGGAGCAGTTTTTTGAGCCTCATAAGCAAGGCGCTAAGGCAGCAGGAATTACGATTAACCAGATGCATATGCCCTATCCCAACTATGTGCCGAAAGGAAGCAAAGAGTTAAATGATTATCTGCGGGACGTGGTTGCGCCAAAAAGCATGGAGGTGTGTGCCTTTTTCGGCTGTCCGTATATTGTGATTCATGGTTTTAAATTGGCTTATTTTCTGGGCTCCGAGGAAGAGGAGTGGAGACGTACGGAGGCGTTTTTGGATTCGCTGGCTCCTATGGCAAAGGAAATGGGGATTACTATGTGTGTTGAGAATCTCTACGACAGCTTAAGCGGTCATCTGGTAGAGGGGCCATGCTGTGATGCGAAAAAGGCAGCGGAGCGGATCGACAGGATGAATGACAGGTATCATGGGCAGGTGCTGGGATTCTGCTTTGATACGGGACATGCCAATCTGGTAGGAATTGATTTTGAGGATTTTATTACGACGCTGGATTATCGGCTGAAGGTTCTTCATATTCATGACAATGATGGGAGCTCCGATCTTCATCAAGTGCCGTTTACGTTTACGAAAACACGTGAGAATCTTCCGTCTACGGATTGGGAGGGATTTGTGAAGGGGTTGAGGAATATAAAATTTGAGGGGACTTTGAGTTTTGAAACGGCGCCGGTGTTGACGTCATTTCCGGAAGGATTGAAGCCTCAGGTATTGTCGTTGATAGCTGGAATAGGGGAGTATTTTTTGGGGAGATGTGAGAGTTGTTTGTGAGAGGTCCGTTTCGGAGTAACTATGAATTGTCTTCCGACACGCTCTCGCTCAGGTTTCCACGTAGCAGTACTAAGCGCCCAAAGGACGTGCGCTAAGTACTGACGTGGAAAATGGTCTACAGACATTTCATAGTTACTCCGAAACTACGTTATCATCTGCGATAAAAGGAGGGGCAGCTAAATTGGATATTCAGGTTAACTTGAAACACATAGCGAAACGTCGTCAGTCAGTAGTTCCCAAAACTTACACCATAGTTGGAACGCCTGCTACGGTTCGGGAATTGATTTTGGCTGTGACGGATGCCGGGGTGGAGGAGTACAATAAAAATATGGAGAGGTCTGAGCTTTTAACTTGTCTGACGAAGGAGGAGATTGATGATCAGGCACAGGCGGGAAAGGTATCTTTCGGTGTCAATTATGGTGAGAAGCATGGGGATATTGAAAAAGCCAGAGAGAATGCCATTCAATGTTTTGAAGATGGAATTTATCGGGTCTTTTTAGATGACAGTTGTCTTGAAAGTTTAGATCAGTTAATTGAGATAAAAAAAGAAAGTATATTCACCTTTGTGAGGCTTACGATGCTTACGGGGAGGATGTGGTAAGAGTCATTTAGCTTGGGGGATTGAAGGAGGAAAATATGGCGGATTTTGATTATAATACGCGGGCGGCCATTGACAGGAAGAGACGGGAAGAGCGGGAGAGAAGGATTTCCAGACTGCCTGTTACAGATCAGCAGCTGGCGCGGGAATTGACGGGAATGAACGGGACCGGAGGGTCTCTGATAAACGGTGAGGTGGGGCGGTTTTATGATGATACATCTCTGACTCCATCTGGGTGGTTTAAAAGCCATGGATTGATGCAGGCGTTTGTCCCAAAGGAGTATGAGGAATCGTTTCTTTACATTATAGATAAATTAAATCAGTTTCCTTTTTCTTATGGCTGGAACCGCCGCACCGTGCGCACCGCCCGGTATGGACCCAGTGTCAGGGAGGCATTTTCTCTTTTGACTGCTTATGAGAATCTGGGGTACTGTGGTGTCAGTGTGGAAGACTATATGTATAACCGGATGGATGAGGAGAAGCTGGACTACATAAAGCACAACTGGCGGTTCAATCAGGATTTCAGCCTGATCTATGCGGCGGAGATCGACCGGGGCAATGGAATGGTGATATCTGCTTTAAAGGACTTGATTTTAAGCGAAAGCAATACGGCCTATCTGAACAGGGAAATGATTCTGGGGATTCTCCGAAGTGACAATAAGGAACTGCAGAAACTGCTTTGCGACCTTCTTCTGGCTGCCAGACTTCAGGAAGGGTTGCGTCAGACCATCTGCGAGACCATGGATCATGGAACCGGGGAGGCATTTTTGGGACTTTTAAAAACCATAGAAGAACATGACCTGATTCGCTATTCTTCTGTAAAAAGAGCGGTGTCAACCTGGATTGGAATTTTTGATGAAAACAGTGTGGACCGGATTACGGGAAAGCTGTTAAAACGAATGGGGCAGTGCCTCAGGGATGGGGCTTTTTGCAGGGAACAGCTAAAGACCAATGATTCTGTCGCCATCAGTGTGGCTCTGTGGGCAATGGGACTTGAAGAAGCGGACCGTGCTGTGGAAGCAATGACGGAGCTGATAGAAAACGGCACCAAGAATCAGAAACTGACAGCATCCTACTACAATCAGAGCCTGTTTGACGAGAAGCTGAAACTTCGTGTGGCTAAGAAGGTGATTTTGGAGTGCTGGGAGGACTTGGAACTGGTGGCAGCCTATCTTCCTGCATTTTCTGTTCCTCTTTACGGTTGGATCCGTGACTCCTTAAGAGACCCGGATAACACGGTTTCCGGGGAGGAAAAGCCCAGAAAGCCGATGCTGACCAATTACTACAAGAGCAGAGAAGAAGCAAAAGAACTGTATGAAAAGTTCCGCTGGATTCATGAGAAGCTGCCGAAGAAAGGTCTTTTGTATGATCCGTTTATTTTCCCGTGGTATCGTGCAGAGCTGGCCCCGGCACAGATCATCAGCCAGCTGGCATTTCTTTCTTATGTGCTGGAGGATGAGGAGAAGAAGACAGAGACGGCGGCCCTCATAGGCGATATGACCGGTACTTATGGTCGGTCCAGTCTGATTGCGCTTCTTTTGTATCATCCTAACAACCAAAAGCAGAAGGATATCCTGATTGGATACATGGGGCTGGCAGAGGAATCTGCCTCGTCAAAAGCCATTTCCCTGGTGAAGAAGCTTCCTCTGGACAGTCAGGATTACCGCCTGATGGAGGACATGCTGCGGTTTAAGAGAAGCACTCTCAGGAAAGAACTTCTGGCCCT
The DNA here is from genome assembly GCA_910588325.1 of uncultured Hungatella sp. Taxonomy (GTDB): domain Bacteria; phylum Bacillota; class Clostridia; order Lachnospirales; family Lachnospiraceae; genus UBA3402. The sequence goes on along the minus strand of CAJUPP010000021.1, from coordinate 24,299 downwards.
TCTCATGGGGCAGAGCGATGGGGATATGGCCCGGTGCCTGAAACGTCTTCTGGAAGATAAAAAGGAAGAAAAACGCAGCGCCGCTTTGGATCTTCTGCTGCGGCTGTCAAAGCAGGAGGGGAAGGAAGAATTTTATGAGACCGTAAAGCTGCTGGCAGCCCTGGTTCAGAATCCTACGGACAAGGAAAAAGTTCTGTTAGAGGAGATTCTGGGAGAGGAAAAGAACTCCGCTGCAAGTGAGAAGGGATTTGGTCTTTATGATCCGGATGCACCGGAAGAGATTCCTCACATAACCGGAGACAAAGAGATTATAAAGAAATGTATTCCTTTGTCAGAGCGGGAGATTATCCGCAAGATTAAAAAGCTGGATCGCCTGATATGGGAATACAGGGATTATGAATATGACAGTTTTTCCGGGGAGAAGGAACTGGTAGGGAATTCTTTCTGGCGGAAAAAGGATGGGGATACCAAAGGCAATAACTGGAATTGTCTGAAGAACTATCCGTTGGAAAAGGAACTGAGGACTTTTTATGAGGAGGAAATCGGGGATTACGGTACGTTCGTGGAGATGGAAGCCCGCATGCTTTTGGGAAACAGTCAGGCATATGAGAAAGGGAAGAAGTTTTATCAGGCAGTATTCGGGAAGATGCCGTTCAGGCCGGAGCCTTATAACATAGAGTATAGTAAACAGGTGAGTGAAATCCGTACGATTTACCGCATGGAATTTTTGGACAAAAAGCTGCTGCTGAATGTCGGAATTCAGGCAGCCCTGATTCTGACGCCTATGATTAACAGGAACAATATGGTGATTTCCTATGAGTATAAGGACTGGAGAGACCGCATTGCCAAATCGGAGATGTGCATCAGCAATCTTCGGTTCTTTGACCGGTTCTTTCAGGGGCTGGGATATTGGGAGACAGATGAGGAATTTACCAGGGCTTTCTATGGAGCATGGGGGATAGAGATAAAATGTAAGGAAGACCGGGAGCGAAGTCAGTTTGTGACAGGCATAAGAAACATGGCGGGCCAGGGGGCAGGCACCATGACGCCGATTGTTCCCTACTGGTTTTTGAAAGCATATCATATGGGGCTGGTGTCAAAGGATATTATGTACAAGGCTGTACTGAACTATTTCCACAGAGGAAGAACTTTGGAAGCATTGACCCAGCTGGTAAAAGAGGAATACAAAAAGCCTTCCAACAGACGGAACTGGCAGTGCTTCTTCGGAGAGAGTATGGCGTCGGAGATTATGGAAAAGGGCGAGGAACTGGTTGGGCCAGGGACTTGGTGCGGCAAACTGGTGAAGGAACTGTATGACGCCATTGTGCCGGTGCTGGTAGATACTGAGCTGCGCAGGGGAGAGGCGGAGACAGAAGTTTCCTGTGATATGAGCGGTATCACCTACATTCAGGGAGTTACCTATCTGGTGCGTATTCTTATGGCTTTGGGGAAAGATCCTTTAAGCCGCGATGCCTATTATTCCTGGTATTACCGTTCAGGGAATGGGAAAAAGGAAGTATTGAGCCGGCTTTTAAAGGCCTGTTATCCGGCAGAAGGTGATGACGGACAGAGGTTAAAGGAGGCGTTAAAGGGAACCAGCATAAAAGCAGACCGTCTGGTGGAGGTAGCTATGTATGCGCCTCAGTGGATTGATGTGATCCAGGATTACCTGGGGTGGAAGGGATTAAAGAGCGGCTGCTACTATTTTATGGCCCATATGAATGAGCGGTTTGACGACCAGAAGAAGGCGGTCATCGCCAGATATACACCTTTGGAAGCGGAAGAACTGCAGGACGGCGCGTTTGACATCGACTGGTTTCGGGAATGTTATGAACTGCTGGGGGAGAAGAATTTCAGCCTTCTTTATAAAGCGGCCAAATATATTTCTGACGGACAGAAGCATTCACGAGCCAGGAAATATGCGGATGCGGCTACGGGAAAGACGACTTTGGAGATACTTAAGGCAGAGATCAAGGCCAAGAGAAATAAGGATTTGCTGATGAGCTATGGTCTGGTGCCGTTCGGAGAAAAACGGGAGTCGGACATGGTGGGACGATACCAGTTTATCCAAAATTTTTCCAAGGAGGCCAAACAGTTTGGGGCCCAGAGAAGGGCCAGCGAGACGAAAGCGGCTCAGATTGCGCTGGTGAACTTAAGTGTTCATGCCGGATTTGCCGATGTCACCAGACTGACTTTGAATATGGAGACCAGACTGATTGAGGAATTTGCGCCGTATATGCAGTGGAAAACCGTAGATGATGTGGAGATCTGCCTTCAGGTAGGGGATGACGGGAAAAGCGAGATTCTCTGCCGGAAACAGGAGAAGATGCTGAAATCGGTTCCCTCCCGTCTGGGAAAAGACCTTTATGTGCTGGAGGTGAAGGATGCCCACAAGAAGTTGAAAGAACAGTATATCCGGACAAAGAAACTGATGGAGGAGTCCATGGAAAGTGGCTCCTGGTTTACGGCGGCGGAGACGGCAGGGCTGCTTAAGAATCCGGTGGTTCGGGCTATTTTGGAGCCGTTGGTATTTGTGGGAGAGCACGGAATGGGGTTTGTGTCGGCGGACGGCGCGGCAGGCTCTGTGCCGGAAGAAAACGGCAATGCGGCCGGTTTCCCAACGGGAAAAATACGCATCACCTCATGGAACGGGGAAAGCCGGATTCTGGAAGGGGACGAGAAAATCCGTATTGCCCATCCTCTGGATTTCTACCAGGCAGGCGTGTGGCATGAATACCAGAACTATCTGTTTGAGCATCAGATGCGTCAGCCATTTAAGCAGGTATTCCGCGAACTGTATGTAAAGCTTTCGGAAGAACTGGATCAGACAAGTTCCCGCATGTTTGCTGGCAACCAGATTCAGCCCCAGAAGACTGTAGGTTGTCTGAAGAGCCGCCGCTGGGTAGCCGATTATGAGGAAGGGCTGCAGAAGGTTTACTATAAAGAGAATATTGTAGCCAGAATTTATGCTTTGGCGGACTGGTTTTCACCCAGTGACATCGAGGCGCCGACGTTGGAATGGGTGGAATTCTCTGACAGGAAGACCTTCCAGGCCTTGAAGATCAGCCAGGTGCCGGATCTGATTTACAGCGAGGTCATGAGGGATGTGGATTTGGCTGTCAGTGTGGCTCATGCAGGAGGAGTAGACCCGGAGACCAGCCATTCTACCATAGAGATGCGCAGGGCAATCGTGGAATTCAATCTGCCGTTGTTTGGTTTAAAAAACGTAACATTGAAGGACAGCCATGCTTTAATTCAGGGAAGCCGGGCCAATTATACGGTTCACTTGGGAAGCGGCGTGGTGCATCAGGAAGGCGGATCCATGCTTCATATTCTTCCGGTTCACAGCCAGAAGAGAGGAAAATTGTTCCTGCCGTTTGTGGATGAAGATCCTAAGACTGCAGAGATTATGTCTAAGATTGTGTTCCTGGCGGAGGACAAAAAGATAAAAGATCCGACGGTGCTGGATCAAATTATTCCTCAATCCTAACTTGCATATCAGTACAAAAAGAGGTATACTAATCTTAGTCTATGAGGACACACCAAAGCCTGCAGAATGAAAATGCAGGCCCAAACAGGAGGAATTGCAATGATAGAGGCAACGAGCTGTGGCGGTGTGGTAATATTTCGGGGTAAGATTCTGGTTTTGTATAAGAATTATAGAAACAAATACGAGGGGTGGGTTTTGCCGAAAGGAACTGTAGAGGTAGGCGAGGAGTATAAGGAGACGGCACTGCGGGAAGTGAAGGAAGAAACCGGTGTCAGTGCGTCCATTATCAAGTATATTGGGAAAAGTCAATATTCCTTTAACACGCCGCAGGATATGGTGGAGAAAGATGTCCACTGGTATCTGATGATGGCCGACAGCTACTACAGTAAACCACAGCGCGAGGAGTATTTTATGGATTCCGGATATTATAAGTTCTATGAGGCATATCATTTGCTGAAATTTTCCAATGAAAAGCAGATATTGGAAAAGGCGTATAATGAATACCTGGAGCTAAAAAAGAATAACCTGTGGGGTTCTAAGAAATACTACTGATGCTCCGGCCGTTTTGGCGGCCGGAGTTTTTTCTGCAACAGGAATAAGAACGTTTTGTATGGAAAACCTATTATGAAAGGCAATGAAAGGAGAGAAACTATGAGCAAAGCATATGAACAGCTTACCACTTACCTGGAGCGTGCTCAGGCATTTCAGACAGCTATGGTACTGTTTGAGTGGGATAATGAAACTCTGGCTCCCAAGGAAGCGGGACCCTATACTTCCAGGATGATCGGCGCCATATCCGGGGAATATTATCGGGTGATAACTGACAAAGAATTCAAGCGTTTCATAGAAGCGTGCAAAAAAGATAAAAGTTTGTCCGAAACAGAAGCCGCCATTGTGCGTGAGGCAGGGGAAGAGCTGGAGAAGCTTGACTGTATTCCTGCGGAGGAATACAGAGAGTTTGCACAGCTGTGTTCCGAGTCTACCAGAGTCTGGGCGAAAGCCAGGAAAGAGAAAGATTTTGATGCCTTTGTCCCCACTTTAAAAAAGGTTCTGGATTATCAGAAACGTTTCGCATCCTACAGGGCAAAAGAGGGACAGAAGCTTTACAATGTCATGCTGGATACTTATGAAAAAGGGTTTGATATGGAGACACTGGATAAATTTTTTGCAGTGCTGAAGGAACAGCTGGTGCCCTTTTTAAAAAAGTTGATGGACAGCGGCGTTTCCATTGATGACAGTTTTTTAACTGGTGATTATCCGGAGGAGAAGCAGGAGGAAATTGGGAAATATCTGGCAGAATATGTGGGATTTGATTTTAACAAAGGCGTTATGGCAGTCAGTGCCCATCCGTTTACCACCAATCTCCACAATCATGATGTGAGAATCACCACGGCGTACAATAACCATGTAGACGATTCTATTTTTTCTGTGATCCATGAGAGCGGTCATGGCATTTACGAGATGGGGATTCCGGATGAGCTGACCCAAACACTGGTAGGGCAGGGAACCTCCATGGGTATGCATGAATCCCAGTCCAGGTTTTTTGAGAATATTATCGGGCGCAGTCAGGCATTCTGGAAGCCTGTATACCCCAAATTGCAGGAAGTGTTTCCGGGACAGCTGGGTGATGTTTCTCTGGAACAATTTGTAAAGGGCATAAATAAGGTGACTCCCAGCCTGATACGTACCCAGGCTGATGAGATGACCTACAGTCTTCATGTGCTGATTCGGTATGAGATTGAGAAGATGCTGGTGGAGGAAGACCTGGATGTAGAGAAGCTGCCCGAAGTCTGGGCCGACAAGTATGAGGAATATTTGGGAGTAAGGCCAAAGGATGTCGCAGAAGGCGTTCTTCAGGATATCCATTGGTCTCAGGGATCTTTTGGATATTTCCCATCTTATGCTTTGGGAAGTGCATTCGGGGCTCAGTTATATACTTATATGAAGAAACACATGGATTTTGAAGGGCTTCTGGAAACAGGAAAGGCGGGCATAAGGGTTATCCGTGAGTTTTTAAGAGAGAATATCCATCAGTATGGGAAATTGAAGACCAGCCGTCAGATTCTGAAAGATGTGACAGGAGAAGATTTTAATCCCCAGTATTATGTGGACTATCTGGTGGAGAAATACAGTAACGTTTATGGAATCTGACGAGCCGTCTGAACCAATAGGATTCCCTTTTCAGGCTGCGTTATCTCTGGAACAAAATTGCTGCGCGATGGCTGGCCCAGGCTATGGCGCAGCTTTTCAATTCAACTGGTGACCTAAATTGCCACACAGAAAATTCTAATACCACAGAAAACAGGTTCCATTTCTGCAGGATTATGATATGATATAAATGCGTTAAGGTAATAATGGAAATCAGAAATTATATATTAGTAATTGTGGTAAATTAATAAAGTACAATACGGATTGAAACAGATAAGGAGACAAATATTTTATGCAGCTGGGATTTATGGGCGGGGCTATGGAAATCGGGGGAAGCAGTATCTATTTGAGGGCGGACGGAAAGGGGATTCTTCTGGATGCAGGGATTCGTCAGGGCGAGGGCAAAGATCCGATTCCCGATTTCCGTATGGTTCAGAGGATGGGAGGTGTGGACGCAATCCTTGTGAGCCATGCACATATGGATCATACGGGAACACTTCCGCTGATCAGCAAGGCTTATCCGGCAGCGCCTGTTTACATGACGGCAATGACGGCAGACCTGGTACGGGTGCTTCTGGCCGACAGTTTAAAAATAATGAACCGAAGTGAAGGGGAGATCCCCCATTATACACAGGAAGATGTGACAGCCATGCTGAATCGGATTCATGCACTGAATTTTTGTGTGCGTTTTCCTATATTTGAAGGGATGGCGGTGACCATGTATCCGGCAGGGCATATTGCCGGAGCAGCATGTATTTATCTTGAGTGTAATGAGGGTACCATATTTTACTCTGGAGATTTCTGTGCCTTTCCTCAAAAGACCATTGAAGGCATCCATATTCCGAAGCTGCGTCCTGATGCGGCAATTGTGGAGACGACCTATGGAGACCGGCTTCATGCCAACCGGCAGGTGGAGGAGAATGGTCTGGTGAATCTGGTGGCAGAGTGTGTGGCGCGGGGAGATAAAGTCCTGATTCCGGCATTTGCTTTGGGGCGTGCCCAGGAAGTCCTGCTCCTTCTCAAAGGGGCAATCCAGAACGGTCAGATTCCTTCGGTGCCGGTCTATGCGGATGGCATGGTCCGGGATATCAATGGGATGTATGAGAGAAATCCGGCATATCTGCGCAGAAATCTGGGCCGCTCTGTCTGGAAGGGCAATGCCCCTTTTTATACCAGAGAAATTACTGCGGTGGCGCCCATGGAGGACAGGGACGAGCTGATATCCAGGAAAGGCGCAGCCGTGTTCGTGGCCAGTTCCGGTATGCTCAATGGAGGGCCAAGCGTTCTGTATGCGAAAAAAATTGCCCCTATGGAGAATGGATGCATTATCATAACCGGATATCAGGATGAAGAGTCTCCGGGACGGAAACTGACAGAACTTTTGGAGGAGATGGATCATGATAGCAGGGATACGGAGCCCACAATTACTCTGGACGGCATCACAGTCCCTGTTCGCTGCCGAATCTACAGGGCAGGTCTGTCAGCTCACGGAGACCAGGGAGAGATTGAGGGATTGCTGGAACGGCTGTCGCCCAGAGACCTTTTTCTGGTTCATGGAGACAGGGCGGTTATCGAAAGCTTTGGGAAGAATTTAAAGCAGGATTATCGGCAGAGAGTCTATCTTCCGGAATGCGGCGAGGTCTTTGCTCTGAATTATGTGAAAAAAAGAAAACAGCTGACGGAAAATTTCCAATGGTCTCTCCAGAGACAGGGAACTGTGGAGGGCGAGGGAGAGCGGCTGTTATGGCAGTATGTGCGGGAACATTATCCCCAGAAGGCCCTGACCTGTGAACAGCTCTTTTTTATCTGGTCCGGGAAAAAGGGAGGTGATGAGCAAGAAGGGGCGGATAAGGGAATTAAGGATATGGAGGAGAAACTGAGAAACAGCCCTTATTTCTCCGCAGACACCAGACGATTATTTTTATTTCATGCCAACAGCGAGGAAGAGGTCTCTGCCAATCTGGCTCCCAAAGAGTGGACGGCTCAGCAGTTGGAGGAGGTGATCCGCGAAGAATTCAGCGGTTTCCTTTGGAAAAAAGTCAGCTTTTACGCGGGAGAGAGAAAAGTGTTGCTGAATTTTGATTTTCCGGATGCTGTGGATATGGTAAGATTTGAGGAATGCAAAAAGGAATTTTGCGGGAAAACCGGATGGAATATAGAGATTGCTCCATCCATGAATTTTATGGCGGCTTCCTTGCTGCTTACGGAACTGTTCGGCCAGAGGATTTTGAAGACCTCCTACTTTACGGAAAAGAAGGCGTATGAGGTGAAGCTGTCCGGAAAGGATGCGGAGGATGATGCCAGAGCCAGGCGCTTTACAGAGAGTACCGGATGGCTTCTGCGCCTGCCGGGAGTCCTGTCCGGTGTGGCCTTAAATATATCCGGTGAAGGTTCGGGAATGGACGATTTCCGGATGTTTCTGCCGGAAAGCAGTGCGGGGGAACCTGTGGAACAGAACCTGGCCTTATATTGTGTTGAAAAAACATTTGAAGGAAAAGGGCATCGGATATACAAAAAGAGTATCCGTTCAGATTCCCAGGGAAAGTACCTGGAACTGACGTTTCTTTCTCCGGAAGTGGGAAGACGTTATGGAGAAATCCTGGCGCAGCTGGCAAAGGAGATACAGTGGCGGATTGCCATAGGAGATTCGGTAAACCAGAACGGGGTTTTTGAAGAGGCAGGAAAGATCTGCAGCAAATACGGAATTGTTCTGCGGCAGAATCCTTCCTATCTGCCTCAAAAACGAATGGTACAGCTAAAAGCAAGCGCCCCTCTGTCAGAGGATATGATAGAAAACGTGTCAGAGGATATAAAACAGGCGACGGGGCTGGAGTGCCTGATTATATATTGATGAATTGGATTTCTTTATAAGACTGTATTTGGGTTATCAAAGCGTCCTGAAGAACCTGGGGAAAACACCGAAGCGCGGACGTGCCGGGAGAACACAATGGAAGTTTCTACCGCAGCGGACCTTAAGGAAACCACATTGCTGTCTGCCGGACTGATTTAAGAAAAAAACAGGGCAGCGGTAAGATAAAAACTTACCCTGCCCCGGTGCCTTTCTTATACTTGATCTGCCTTAAGATACAGATGTCTGGGAAGACCGTTAACCATAACGCATGGATAATCGCCCTGAATCAGCGGGCGGACATAATCAATGAAATCTTCGGTCACGTAAGTGCCGTCTTCATTAATCCAGTTTCTCGGAACCAGTTTTTCGCCGTTGGCAATCTTATGAACATCATAAACGCCGGTAGCGGACTGATAAGGATCATCGGATACACGGTCGATGACAACCATCTTGCCGCTGTCGCCCTCGTCGGCGGCTTTCACAGCAGCACCGCCTACCATAAACGCTTCGTTGATATCCACCCGGGATGCCAGATGAGAAGCGCTTCTCTGAAGAGAACTGAACTCCACAGCCCGAGTTTTGCAGCCGACTTTATGGTTTACCAGGTTGGCCAGATACGTAGCGGAACCGGTCAGCTGTTTGTGGCCGAATGCATCTACATAATCAGAGCCGCCGCCAGCCTCGCTGACATAGGTACCGTCCTGAAGACGGATGCCTTCGGAGATAGCCACGAAAACAGTGTTCTTAATCTTCAGAAGCTTATTGATCTCTTCAATAAATGCATCCGTGTCGAAGGGGACCTCTGGAAGGTAGATCAAGTCAACGCCTTCGCAGTCCTCGCCCTTTGCCAGCGCTGCGGCGCCGGTGAGCCATCCTGCGTTGCGTCCCATGATTTCAATGATGGTAACCAGAGGCTTTTTATAAGAAAATCCGTTGCCGTCCCGAATGATTTCTTTGGTGGAAGTGGCGATATATTTGGCAGCGCTTCCATAACCAGGAGTATGGTCAGTCAGAGCCAGGTCATTGTCAATGGTCTTCGGAACGCCTACAAATTTCTGAGTCTGTCCGGTAAGGATGGCGTAATCAGATAATTTTTTGATGGTATCCATGGAATCATTGCCGCCGATGTAGATGAAGCACTCGATGTCCAGCTTGTTGAGAATCTCAAAAATCTTTACATAGATATCTTGATTTTCGTGAATGGCAGGAAGTTTGTAGCGGCAGGTACCCAGGAAAGCGGAGGGGGTCCGTTTTAAAATTTCAATGTCCAGTTCGTTCTTGATATAGTCAGACAGGTCAACATACATTTCGTCTAACAGACCCTGAATACCGAAACGCATGCCGTATACTTTTTTGGCTCCGCGGTCAATGGCAGTTCTGAAGACGCCTGCCAGACTGGAATTGATGACAGCGGTAGGGCCGCCGGATTGTCCTACGATAACATTTCCATACATAGTTAAGTCTCCTCCAAATCTTTACTTTCGTTCTTATATATTTTTTACTCTAATATTCCTATTATACCACAACCTGTATAGAAAAACCAGAGGGAAATTTGGAACTTTTATGGGATCTTTTATGCCAGTGAAGCAGTTTATGCTTTAATATATTTTTGCCGCCGACTATTTGACTTATCTGGGATAGTCATTTTTAGTTTTTTGACTTAAAGAGTGGTTTTAAATACGTTTTGCGGAATTGAGGCGGGGACATTTTGGTAACAATTTTGATGGTTATATATGGTGCTGTTCCAGAAAATAATTGATCTCTGCTCCAATGAGGAGGATACAGATACAGATATACAGCCACAGCATCAGCACCACAATGGCAGTCAGGCTTCCATACATATAGGAATAGTTGCTGAAGTTATTAAAATAGATGGAAAACAAAGCAGAGAAAATAATCCACCCTGCAGTGCTGAACAAGGCGCCGGGGATCTGGCTTCTCATGCTGTGTTTTCTTACCGGAACCAGAGTATAGAGACCGGTAAAAATAAGAATCAAAATCCATAGAGTTGCAAAAGAGCGAAGGTTAAATAAAAAGGTTACAGCGCTGGAAAGCACAGGAAACCATGTATCAATCAGCCTTTGCAGGGAGCTGCCCAAGACCAGCAAAAGCAGGCTGGCTACACAGGCAATGATGAACAAAAGGGTGTAGCCGGAACAGATTAACCTGTGAATGACGTAACCTTTTTTTCTTGGACATTCGTAAACGCGGTTTAATCCACGTTCGATTCCCATCATTCCACGGGCGGCAGACCAGATAGCGGCGATGGCAGTGATGCTTACCATGGTGCCGGGAGATTTGGTATACAGATCATCCACAATTCCTACCACCAAAGCATCCAGCATATCCGGCATAATGGATACTAAAACCGAGAGAAGATCCGATTTATTGACGCCGGGAATCAGCTGGATTAAGGTGAGGAGAAGCATAATAAACGGAAAAAAAGAGATAACAATAAAAAAGGAGGCTTGAGCGGCATAGACCGTAACTTCATCCCTTTTATATTTATCAAAAATCTGTTTCCCATGGACAATCATAGAAATCATAGATGTTATACACCTTTACTTTTCAGAATTCATTATAATTTATTCCTTTATCCTAACATAAAGAATCATCATTATCAAGTCCGTCAATCAACAGCTTGACGCAATGACAAAAAGTGGGTTATGATAGATAAATAATCAGATTAAGGGATAAAATAACAAATGATGGAGTATGTTCCTGCCAAAACGATTGTCACAAAAACAAGAGACAGCAGCTGGTTTGGCATTGATTACAATATGAATATTTATAAAGGCTGCTGCCACGGCTGTATATATTGTGACAGCCGTTCGGACTGTTACCAGATTGGAGAGTTCGACCGGGTAAGGGCAAAAGAAAATGCCCTCATGATTATCCGGGACGATCTGCGCAGAAAGGTAAGGAAGGGTGTGGTAGGAACAGGCGCCATGAGCGACCCCTATAATCCTTTCGAGAAGGAGCTGAACCTGACCAGACACAGCCTGGAATTGATCGATGCCTTTGGATTCGGCGCATCCATTGCCACGAAAAGCACTCTGCTTTTTCGGGATGTGGATATTTTGGAAAGCATCAGGGAACATTCACCGGTGTTGTGTAAAGTGACAGTGACAACCGTGGATGATGAACTGGCGGGGAAGGTTGAGCCTGGCGCCCCTTTGTCATCGGAACGTTTTACATTGATTTCCAATTTGAGCAGCCGGAGGATTTTTGCCGGGATTCTTCTCATGCCCGTCCTGCCTTTTTTGGAAGATGATGAGGAAAATATTCTTGGAATCGTAAAGGCTGCCCATGAAGCCGGAGCCAGATTTATCTACGCCGCGTTTGGCATGACCATGAGGAATGGGCAGCGGGAATGGTATCTGAAAAAGCTGGAGGAGCTGTTTCCGGACAGAAATCTGGCTTTGCAGTATGGGAAAACCTATGGAAACCGGTATGAGTGCAGCAGTCCCAGGGCAAGGAAGCTGTGGAATTGTTTTACCAGGGAATGTGAGAAATATGGGATATTGTATAACATGAAGGATATTATCTGCGCCTATAAGAGAGGGTACGGGAAGATTCAACAGTTGAGTTTATTTGATCTTTGAAAAAGCAGATATAGGAAAGTATTACAAGTGTATGGCAAGAAGAAGGAGAAGAAGGAGATGTCGGATCATTTGGACAGTAAACAGGCAGAGCGAAATCACAGGGATGGGAAGGATACAAAACTGACAAAACTAGAAAAATACTGGATTTTATATGATGTGGGAAATTCGGCCTTCGTGCTTTTGGTCGCCACCATTCTGCCCATCTATTTTAATTATCTGGCAGGCCAGGGAGGGCTGTCGGATGTGGATGCCATGGCATACTGGGGATATGGAGTGTCCATTTCCACTCTGATTGTGGCAGGTATCGGTCCGGTACTTGGAACCATTGCGGACACAAAAGGGTACAAAAAGCCGATTTTTACTTTTTGCATGATGACAGGAGTCATTGGCTGCGGGGCCCTGTCGCTGCCGGTCTCCTGGATTGTATTTCTGGTTATCTTTGTCATTGCCAAGGTGGGATATTCTGCCAGCCTGATTTTTTATGATGCCATGCTGGCTGATGTGACGACCCCGGAGCGGATGGATCAGGTATCCTCCCAGGGATATGCCTGGGGATATATTGGCAGCTGCATTCCGTTTATCATCAGTCTTTTCTTTGTGCTGGGTTATGACGCGATTGGCATTACCATGCCAGGTGCCATGACCATAGCATTTTTTATTAATGCCGGGTGGTGGCTTCTTGTGACTATCCCCCTGCTTCATGCCTATGAGCAGAGATACGGAATCAAAAGGCAGGGCCATGCAGTAAAGGAAAGCTTTTTGCGGCTGGGGAAGATGATTGGGGATATCCGGAAGAACAAAAATATTTTTTTGTTTCTCATAGCATTTTTCTTTTATATTGACGGAGTCTACACGATTATCGAGATGGCTACCGCCTATGGAAGCGCCATCGGATTGGATACGGAAGGACTTTTGCTGGCTCTTTTAGTTACGCAGATCGTTGCATTTCCATTTGCCCTTATTTTCGGAAAAGCGGCTAAGAAATATAAAAATACTTCTCTTATTAAGTTGTGCATCATATGCTATTTCTGCATCGCCCTGTTTGCCATTCAGTTGGATAAACAGTGGGAATTTTGGCTGCTGGCAGTGTGCGTGGGCATGTTCCAGGGAGGCATCCAGGCACTGTCACGGTCTTATTTTGCAAAGATTATTCCTCCGGAGAAATCAGGGGAACTCTTCGGTATCTTTGATATCTGCGGGAAAGGGGCATCCTTTATGGGGACGGCTCTGGTAGGCCTGGTGACTCAGCTTACCCGGAATCCAAACAGCGGTGTGGGTATGCTGGCGGTTCTGTTTGCAGCGGGATATCTGTTCTTTGGTAAGGCAGTGACGGCAGAGAAATAAAGGAGTCTTGTATTAAAAGGAAATACATGGTAAAATCACGGTAAGAAAAAGTGCGGAGGGGCTTTTATGAAGAAGTTATTGAAGTATTTGAGAGATTATAAGCTGGAGAGCATTTTGGGGCCGTTGTTTAAGATGCTGGAGGCAAGTTTTGAATTGTTTGTGCCGTTAGTGATGGCAAAGATTATCGATGTGGGAATCAAGAATCAGGACGGGGCTTATATTCTGAAAATGGGAGGAATCCTGGTGGCTCTGGGCATTATCGGTCTGGTGTGCTCCCTGACAGCGCAGTTTTTTTCTGCCAAGGCGGCGGTCGGTTTCGGAACGGCAGTGAGGAATGACTTGTTTAAGCATATCAACAGCCTGTCTTACAGGGAGATTGATACGGTGGGAACTTCTACGCTGATTACACGTATGACCAGTGATATCAATCAGGTTCAGTCCGGTGTCAATCTGGTCTTAAGGCTGTTTCTTCGTTCTCCGTTTATCGTATTCGGCGCCATGATCATGGCATTTACCATCAATGTAAAAGCAGCACTTGTATTTGTTGTGGCCATCCCCATGCTGTCTGTCGTGGTGTTTGGGATTCTGCTTATCAGCATGCCCCTCTATAAAAAGGTACAGAAGCAGCTGGACCAGGTGCTTTTAACAACCAGGGAAAATCTTCTGGGGGCCAGAGTAGTCCGCGCGTTTAACCGGCAGCAGGATGAGATGGAAAAGTTTGACACAGAAAACAGCCTGTTGGTAAATTTTCAGGTGTTTGTAGGAAAAGTGTCGGCTCTGATGAATCCCATTACTTATGTGATTATCAACGGAGCCATAATTGTCTTAATCCAGACAGGGGCATGGCAGGTGGAAAATGGAATGATTACCCAGGGAGCGGTTGTGGCTCTGGTAAACTATATGTCTCAGATTTTGGTGGAACTGGTGAAGCTGGCCAATCTGATTATTACCATTTCCAAGTCGTTAGCCTGTGCCAACCGGGTCAGTGATGTATTTGAGGAGAAGAGCAGTATCATAGAAAGGAAGGGGCAGTGGAGGAAAGCCCAGTTATCAGAAAAGGCTTCAGGCGGCAATGGGACAGAAGAAGATGGGGACAATACGCCGGCGAAAGTAGAGTTTAGGAATATGAATTTTTACTATGCAGGTGCGTCGGAGCCGTCTTTAAGCCAAATTTCCTTTAAAGTGCAAAAAGGCCAGACGATCGGTATCATCGGCGGAACCGGTTCGGGAAAATCCACTCTGGTAAATCTGATTCCCCGATTTTATGATGCCACAGATGGAACGGTTTTCGTGGACGGTGTGGATGTGAAAAATTATCCGCTTTCCGTTCTGCGGGAAAAATTCGGAGTTGTGCCCCAAAAGGCGGTTCTGTTTAAAGGAACCTTAAAGGATAACATGCTTTGGGGAAAGAAGGATGCCAGTGAGCAGGAAATCTATGAGGCCCTGGATATTGCTCAGGCCAGAGAGTTTGTGGACGGAAAGGAACAGGGACTTGGTCTTAAGATTCAGCAGGGAGGAGGAAATTTATCTGGTGGGCAGAAGCAGCGTCTTACCATTGCCCGGGCCCTGGTGCGAAAGCCGGAGATCCTGATTCTGGATGACAGTGCATCAGCCCTGGATTTTGCCACGGATGCGGCCCTTAGGAAGGCAATCAGGGAAAGTACAAAGAATATGACCGTATTTTTGGTGTCCCAGCGTGCGACCACCATCAAGAATGCGGATCAGATTCTGGTGTTGGATGACGGAAAACTGGTAGGAGCAGGAACTCACAGGCAGCTGCTGGATTCCTGTGAGGTTTATCGGGAGATTTGCTTCTCCCAGTTATCAGAGAAGGAGGTGCGCCAGCATGAAAGACAGTAAGAAATCGAAAACTGCTGACAGGGCATCTGCTGCGGCAAACAAAAATTATCGTTCTACGGTAAAAAGAATTCTGGATTGTATCGGACATTATAAATGGGGAGTGCTGTTTTCCATGGTGCTTGCAGCAGTGACTGTTGCCACCACCCTCTATGCGCCTATCTTAATCGGAAATGCGGTGGATTTGATTATTGGGCCGGGAAATGTGGACTTTGAAGGGCTGAAAACGATATTGGTTCAGATGGCAGTGGTGATTATGATTACTGCGGTCTCCCAGTGGCTGATGAATCACATCAACAATAAAATTACCTACCGGGTAGTGAAGGATATCAGGACCAGAGCATTTAATCATCTGGAGGTATTACCTCTCAAATATGTTGATTCTCATCCTTCCGGAGATGTCATCAGCCGGATTATTGCGGATATCGATCAGTTTTCAGAAGGGCTTCTGATGGGATTTACCCAGCTTTTTACAGGGGTGATTACGATTTTAGGGACCTTGGGATTTATGTTTTACATTAATCCCCTGATTGCAGTTGTGGTGGTCTGCGTGACGCCGGTGTCTCTGGTAGTTGCCAGTTTTATCGCAAAAAAGACTTACATTATGTTCAAGCATCAGTCGGAAACAAGAGGGGAGTTGACTTCTCTTGTGGATGAGATGCTGGGGAATCAGAAAATCGTTCAGGCATTCGGACATGAGAAGGAGGCTTCGGAGGCCTTTGAGGAAATTAATAAGCGGCTGGGGGCATACAGCCTGAAAGCTATATTCTTTTCTTCTATCACCAATCCCTCTACCCGTTTTGTCAATGGCCTTGTATATGCCAGCGTGGGAATCGTAGGTGCATTTGCGGCAGTCAACGGTCTGCTTTCCGTAGGTAAGCTGTCCAGCTTTTTAAGCTATGCCAACCAGTATACCAAGCCTTTCAACGAGATTTCAGGAGTGGTGACAGAACTGCAGAATGCCCTGGCATCCGCGGCCAGAGTGTTCGCCCTCATTGACGAAGAACCTCTTTCTCCGGATGAATATCAGGCAATAGACTTAAAGGAAGCAGACGGAAATGTGGAGATGGAGCATGTGTATTTCTCTTACAATCCGGATGTGAAGCTGATCGAGGACTTTAACCTGCAGGTGAAACCAGGTCAGCGAATTGCCATCGTAGGACCTACGGGATGCGGAAAGAGTACAGTAATCAATTTGCTGATGCGTTTTTATGATGTTGATTTTGGAGCGATCAAGGTAAGCGGCCATGATATCCGCAAGATGACAAGACGGAGCCTGCGGGCCAATTATGGAATGGTGCTTCAGGAGACCTGGCTGAAATCCGGCACCATCCGGGATAATATTTCCTATGGTAAACCAGATGCTTCAGAGGAGGAGATTATAAAGGCGGCGAAGGAGGCCCATGCCCATTCCTTCATAAAGAGGATGCCAAAAGGGTATGACACGGTGATCTCAGAGGATGGAGGCAATCTGTCCCAGGGGCAGAAACAGCTTTTATGTATTGCCAGGGTTATGCTGTGCCTGCCGCCCATGCTGATTCTGGATGAAGCGACTTCATCCATCGATACACGAACGGAAATCAGGATTCAGAAAGCATTTGCCAAGATGATGGAGGGACGCACCAGTTTTATTGTGGCTCACCGCCTTTCTACCATAAAAGAGGCGGATGTGATTCTGGTTATGAAAGACGGACATATGATTGAACAGGGAAATCATGAGTCGTTGCTGGAAAAAGGCGGGTTTTATGCACAATTGTACAACAGTCAGTTTGCAGATTCGTAACTGGTACGGTACTATAGTTTGCAAAAAAAGAAAAATGTGTTATAATCCCGTTTATACAACGTAAGTCCAAAATGAAAAACAGGACAAAAGGAATAAGGCTATGAAAAAGAGACTGGGAATCGGATTTTTATTGCTGGTGCTTTTGTGTGGCTGCAGACGGTATGACGGAACAGACAGGTCAGCAACCATGCCGGCGCCGGTAGTAGTAAGGCCGGGGGATAGTGAGGAGAGTGAGGAAGAAACCAAGGAGCAGATGACAGAAGCGGCAACGGAGCCGGAGACAGAGGCGCCGGAGCCTGCTTTGGTACCCACAAAAGTGAAGGGGATTTATCTGTCAGCTTATGTGGCAGGGACGGAATCGATGATAAGCAATATTATCGAGCAGATTGATAAGACGGAGATCAATGCGGTGGTGATTGACGTGAAGGATGACAATGGAAGAATCACCTTCCGCATGGACACGCCTATGGTTCAGGAGATTGGGGCGGTGAATGCATTTATCCCGGATATTCAGGGATTGATGAAAAGGCTTAAGGAGCACAATATCTATACCATTGCCAGAATTGTGGCATTCAGGGACCCTTATCTGCCGGAACAAAAGCCCCAGCTGGCTCTCAAGCTGGCTGACGGAACGATTTACCGGGACAACAAGGGGCTGGCCTGGGTGAACCCGTACAAGAAGGAAGCATGGGATTATCTGGTGGAGGTGGGAATCGGCGCTCATGAGGCAGGGTTCGATGAGGTACAGTTTGATTACATCCGCTTTTCCACAGAGAGAGGCATCAACAATGTGGTCTATGACGAGGCGGACACGAAGGGACGCAGCAAGACTCAGATTATTGCAGAATTTATGGAATATGCCTATGATAGGCTGAGTGAAGAGAATGTGTATGTGTCAGCCGATGTGTTCGGAGCTATAATCGGCGGCGGAGTGGATTCGGAGAATGTGGGGCAGTCTTATGAGGAGATGGCCAGACATCTGGATTATATCTGTCCGATGATTTATCCGTCTCATTATGGAGACGGGAATTTTGGGATTGAGCATCCGGATACCCAGCCTTATGATACGATTCTGGCGGCATTGCAGGGCTCCCAGAGGGTTCTGGACAGCAACCGTGAAAGCGGGCATGCTGTGGTGCGTCCATGGCTTCAGGATTTTACGGCGTCTTATCTGGAACATTATATTGAGTATGGAGATGAGCAGGTCCAGGCACAGATTCAGGCGGTTTATGATGCCGGGTATGATGAATGGCTTTTGTGGAGCGCGGCCTGCAGGTATCACTGGGGGGCTTTAAAGTCCTGGGAGGAGGCCGGAAAGGAAGCACCCAGGGCCAAGGAGGAAGGTCAGAGCGGGCAGCAGGCTGCGGAGACTTCGCCACAGGACGAGGGAATTTCCTTAAAGGATGCGGAGATTTCTTTCAGGAAGCCGGCGGCCTAGTATACTCAGAGTGCTCATCATGCCGCCTAATCGGCGGCGGACTTTCATAGTAAACCTCCATGCGCCCGGCAGCGGACGCACCACCACCCATGAAAGTCAGGCGGGCGCACTTGGCATACCTGAATTCATGCAGCCTATTTGGCGGCGGGACTTTCATAGTAATGTAAAGAGGTGTAAATATGGAGAGAATCCCTAAACCGGGAGAATTTTACAGACACTTTAAGGATAAACTGTATCAGGTACTGGCTGTGGCGAAGCATACGGAGACTGGGGAGCAGATGGTGGTTTACCAGGCGCTGTATGGAGATTACGGCTGTTATGTAAGACCTCTGTCCATGTTTGTCAGTGAAGTAGACCATGAGAAATATCCGGATGTGGAGCAGAAGTATCGTTTTCAGAAGGTGGTATTTTCCAGAAGAAAGGAAAATACCGCAGAGACGAAGGAAAAGGAAGAAAAGTCAGAAACAAAATCAGAGCAGTTGACAAAGCAGGAGTTAAATCCTTTAGTCGGCAGGTTTGTGGATGCGGAAAGCTTTGCGGAGAAGATGGAGATCCTGTCTGCTATGAAGGGCAAGGTAAGACAGGAGGATTTGGATGTTCTGTACGTATTTCTTGACTTTCCGCAGGGAAATGGAGACATAGGAGAACAGTTGAAAGATATTGAGAAAAATCTGCAGATGCAGCGGAAATTTGACGGAAACCGTCTTCGATAAGGTGACAGAGAATGTTTGATATAGAAGAAGAGTTAAAGAAACTTCCGGCTCAGCCTGGCGTATATATCATGCATGATGCGAAAGATGAGATTATCTATGTGGGCAAAGCTATCAGCTTAAAGAACCGGGTGCGGCAGTATTTCCAGAGCAGCAGGAACAAGACGGCAAAGATTGAACAGATGGTGTCCAGGATTGTCCGGTTTGAGTATATCATAACGGATTCCGAGCTGGAAGCACTGGTTCTGGAGTGCAATCTGATTAAGGAGCATCAGCCCAGATACAACACCATGTTAAAGGATGACAAAGCCTATCCGTATATCAAGGTGACTGTGTCAGAGGATTTCCCCAGGGTGATGTTTTCCAGGACCATGACAAAAGATAAGAATAAATATTTTGGGCCTTATACCAGTGCGGGGGCGGTAAAGGATACCATTGACCTGATCCATAAACTGTACCGGATCCGCACCTGCAACAGAAACCTTCCGAAAGATATGGGAAAGGAGCGGCCTTGTCTGAATTACCACATTAAACAGTGTGACGCCCCCTGCCAGGGATTTGTAACCAGGGAGCAGTATGAAGAGTCAATCAGCCAGGCATTGGAATTCTTAAACGGGCGGTATGACGGTATCCTGAACATGCTGGAACAAAAGATGGCCGATGCCGCAGAGCGAATGGACTTTGAGAAAGCCATCGAGTACCGGGAGCTTTTGTCCAGTGTGAAACAGGTGGCACAGAAACAGAAGATTACCAGCAGCAATATGGAGGACCGGGATATCATTGCTATGGCAAAAGATGAGACCGATGCTGTGGTTCAGGTATTTTTTGTCAGAGAGGGGAAACTCATCGGCCGGGATCATTTTCATGTGACGGTTGGAACCGCAGAGAACAATCAGCAGATTCTGACAAGTTTTGTGAAACAATTTTATTCCGGAACGCCTTTCGTCCCAAGAGAACTGTGGGTTCAGACAGAACTGGAGGATACGGAAATCATCAGTCAGTGGCTGGAGACCAAGCGGGGGCAGAAAGTAAAAATCGTGGTGCCCAGAAAGGGCCAGAAGGAACGGCTGGTGGAACTGGCAGAAAAAAATGCGGCCCTGGTTCTTTCCCAGGACAAGGAAAAGATAAAGAGGGAAGAGCTGCGGACCATCGGAGCCATGAACCAGATAGGCAGCCTGATCGGACTGGAAAGGGTGCGTCGAATCGAGGCTTACGATATCTCCAACACCAGCGGTTTAGAATCCGTAGGTTCCATGATTGTTTATGAGGACGGAAAACCGAAGAGAAGCGATTACAGAAAATTTAAGATCCAGACCGTAAAAGGACCAAATGATTATGCATCCATGAGGGAAGTGCTGACCCGCCGTTTCAGCCACGGCCTGAAGGAGGCCGAAACCTTGAAAGAAAAAGGGATGGATAATCATCTGGGAAGCTTTACCCGTTTTCCGGATCTGATTATGATGGACGGCGGACGCGGCCAGGTAAATATTGCCCTGGAAGTTCTTGAGAGTCTGCAGCTGGAGATTCCGGTCTGCGGCATGGTAAAGGATGATAACCACAGAACCAGAGGGCTTTACTATAACAATGTGGAGGTTCCCATTGACAAACACTCGGAAGGATTTCGGCTGATCACCAGGATTCAGGATGAAGCCCACCGGTTTGCCATCGAGTACCACAGAAGTCTGCGTGGGAAGGGGCAGGTAAAGTCTATCCTGGATGATATTCCGGATATCGGGCCTGCCAGGCGGAGGGCCCTGATGAGACAGTTTAAATCCCTGGAGGCAGTAAAAGACGCCACTGTGGAGGAACTGGAACAGGTTCCCGAAATGAACAGAAAGGCAGCCCAAAGCGTTTACCGTTTTTTCCGCTGAAGAAATGCAGGCTTACATTAAAAATCCGCCGCCGAATAGGCGGCATGAATTCAGGTATGCCAAATGCGCCCGCCAGACTTTCATGTGTGGTGGTGCGTCCGCTGCCGGGTGCATGAAGGTTTACATTAAAAGTCCGCCGCCGAATAGGCGGCATGAAGGTCTACGTAATTTGAAGGCAGATTGTTGCAGCAAGGAAGAAGGAGATTGAAGTTATGTACGGTGTAACCATTCAGGAACTGATTGATAAGATGAAGCTAAAGAATATGACACCGGAGATTGATATGGAGAAGGCGGTTCTGACCCATCCGGACGTAAATCGCCCGGCTCTTCAGCTGGCCGGATTTTTTGACCACTTTGATAACGAACGTGTACAGATCATCGGCTATGTGGAGCAGGAGTATCTCCGCCAGATGGATTTGGAAAGAAAGATTCAGGTTTATGACCAGCTTTTAGAGGCTAAGATTCCATGCCTGGTCTACAGCCGCAGCCAGATCCCGGATGAGAACATGCTGGAACGGTGCAATTATTATGATGTCCCATGCCTGGTTTCCGACATGCCCACTTCCGATCTGATGGCAGAGATTATCCGCTGGCTGAAGGTAAAGATGGCTCCGTCGATCACCATTCACGGCGTACTGGTGGATGTGTTCGGCGAAGGAGTGCTGATTATGGGGGAAAGCGGCATCGGAAAAAGTGAGGCGGCCCTGGAACTGATAAAACGTGGCCATCGTCTGGTAACCGATGACGTAGTGGAAATCCGCAAAGTCAGTGATGTGACATTGGTGGGAACAGCACCGGATATTACCAAGCATTTTATCGAGCTGCGGGGTATCGGAATTATAGATGTAAAGACTCTGTTCGGTGTGGAAAGCGTAAAGGATACGCAGGCCATTGATCTGGTAATCAAACTGGAAGAATGGGACAGAGACAAAGAATACGATCGGCTGGGGCTGGAAGATCAATATACCGAACTTCTGGGTAAGCAGGTTATCTGTCATTCCATTCCTATCCGTCCGGGGCGGAATCTGGCGATTATAGTGGAAACTGCTGCTATTAACCACCGTCAGAAAAATATGGGCTACAATGCGGCCCAGGAACTGTATAAACGGGTTCAGGCAAACCTGGGAAAAGGAAGGATGTAAGACGGAATGAAGGATTTAAAGCAGGAACTGGTCTCTTTGCTGGGAACCGGCGCAGTCAGGCCAGAAGAGCCCATGAAAGGCCATACCACATTCCGAATCGGAGGACCGGTACAGTTTTTCATAACTCCGAAAAACACAGAAGAATTGGTGAAAGCAATTACCCTGTGCAGAAGCTTTCGGATGGCCTGCACGGTTATCGGCAACGGCAGCAATCTTCTGGTAAGCGACCGGGGGTGGCGGGGAACTGTGATTTCCACGGAAAACCTGAAGAACTTTAACGTTTCTCAGACTTCCATATGGGCAGAAGCCGGAGTCCCTTTAGCCCGCCTGGCCAGCCAGGCGAAAGAGGCCTCTCTTACAGGCCTGGAATTTGCCGCCGGAATCCCCGGTACTTTAGGTGGTGCTCTGGTAATGAATGCCGGTGCCTATGGCAGTGAGATGAAAGATATCCTGCTATGGGCAGACGTTTGGTCCCCTGACGGCATTATACATAGAAAAACGGCCAGGCAGCTGGAACTGGGTTACCGCACCAGCTGTATCCCAAAAGAAGAATATGTAGTCCTTGCCGCTGAATTAGCCTTAAGAGAGGGAGTTCAGGAGCAGATCAAAATCCGGATGGAGGAGCTTGGATCCCAAAGGAAGGATAAGCAGCCCCTGGAATACCCCAGTGCCGGCAGCACCTTCAAACGTCCCCCTGGTCACTTTGCCGGAAAGTTAATTGATGAGGCCGGTCTTAGAGGTTATCAGGTGGGAGGAGCTGCCATATCTGAGAAACACTGTGGTTTTGTAATCAACAAAGATCATGCCACTGCGGAAGATGTAATAACCTTGTGCAAGGAAGTAACTGCCAGAGTAAAACGGAAAACGGGAGTAGAACTGGAGCTGGAAGTGAAAGTTTTAGGGGATGAAGTAATCTGTCCTGCCCTATAACCTATAAATGATTCATTTGCTTACTACAGGGAGACTAATCATCATGAAACTGATAATCGTAACCGGAATGTCCGGAGCCGGAAAGACCGTAGCTTTAAAAATGTTGGAGGATCTGGGATACTACTGTGTAGATAATCTTCCCATTCCCCTTATAGAGAAATTCACTGAACTTACCATCGGTTCTCCGACTCAATCCGATCAGGTGGCTTTAGGGATTGACGTCCGCAGCGGCCAGGAACTTTCACTTCTTGGTCAAATCCTCGGAAGCTGGAGAAGCGACGGAGTTTCCTTCTCCATCCTGTTTCTGGATGCCAGCGACCAGGTCTTGATAAAACGTTACAAAGAGACCAGGCGGAACCACCCTTTGGCCGGAAAAGGCAGAATTGATACAGGAATCGCCAAGGAAAGAGAAAAGCTGAGGTTCCTGAAAGAGCAGGCTGATGTCATTCTGGACACCAGCAAACTCTTAACCAAGGAACTGCGTCAGGAACTGGAGCGGATCTTTTTGGGCAATGAAGATTTCAGCAACCTTTTCGTCACGGTCCTGGCCTTCGGATTCAAATACGGAATCCCCGCAGATGCAGATCTGGTCTTTGATGTCCGTTTTCTGCCAAACCCCTATTACGTAGAAGGCCTGAGGACGAAAACCGGAGAACAGAAAGAAGTACAGGATTACGTCATGCAGGGAGGAACCGCAGAAATATTTCTCACAAAATTATGTGAAATGCTGGATTTTTTGATTCCCAACTATGTTCTGGAAGGCAAAAACCAGCTGGTCATCGCCATAGGCTGTACGGGAGGCAAGCACCGTTCTGTCACCATTGCCAAGGCCCTCTACGACTATCTGAGCCAGAAAAAAGAACTGGGAACCAAGCTGGAATATAGAGACATTGAAAATGAAAGGATTTAAGGCAGATGGCATCCTTTTCTTTCAGGGTAAAAGAAGAATTATCCCGGCAGTTAAGTCCGGCCAGGCACTGCCGGATCGCGGAAATTGCCGCCATTTTAAGCCTGTGCGGCAAAATTCAGATTGATGAAAACGACAGATACTGTATAAAAATCAGTACAGAAAACGTGGCAGTTGCAAGAAAGTACTTTACATTATTGAAAAAAACATTTAATATAAGTAC
>CAJUPP010000020.1 GCA_910588325.1 uncultured Hungatella sp. | reverse complement strand
GCGTACGTGGAACGTACGTTGATTAAATTTATGTGCATATGACGGAAAATCAGCCTCAAAGGCAGGTGCAAGAGAGATTCCGAGAGTACATAAATGTTATTTTTGCTGTCTTTATTATAAAAAATTTCCCGGCCCTTTAAAATGAATTAATCAGACCTTCCACCAATAAATTTTAGCTTTTTTTCTCCGTTTATGCCGCTGTCTGTAAAAAAGTTGTTTTTTATTTGCCAAAATCAGACATCTTCTGCTGCCAACTTTAAAAACACGCAAAATATGGTAAACTAGAATAAAAGCTTATTAAACCGTTCCAGGAGGAATTATGGATTCATTACGGCAGAAATTATATGACCTATCCATCAAGAAAAAAATACAGATAATCCTTTCCATCGCCATACTGCTTCTGTTTTTCATCAGCAGTACCGGGCTTTTACTTCTCACAAAATCTTATGATAAGACTCTGTCTGATGCAATCTACGAAAATTTATTTTACGCCTCCATACAACTGGACGATAAACTTTCCTATGCCGGTAACCTGGCCAACATAATCCTGGCCGACTCTGTCATCCAGGAAGAGCTGCCCAGGTACAACAGCGCAACCTCCATGGTAGAAAAAAGCCGGTATCAGACAGATATTTACAATACTCTCACCAACCATCTGTTTAACAGCTATGCCAACTATATCTCACATATTTCCATCCTGTGGGAAAACGACACCATCAGTACCTTTATCTGGCAGTCGGAAAAAATACCGGAGGACGTACGGCAGGTTTTAATAAAACGTGGTCTTGATGCCGGCGGCACCACTATCTGGATCACTGATTTCTGCCAGGAATACGGCCTGTTTCTTGTAAAAGAGCTGAGAGAAGCCAAACATTTTTCCTTCCGCTCCTTAGGTGTCCTGGTCATCTGCATAAAACCGGAAGCCCTGCTGCATCAAAACAGCCGTTTAAAAAATGTTGCCCCTGATTCTTCCTACCTGCTTCTGGAAAACAAAAATGTGATTTTCACCACTGGTATGGCCTCAGACATACCTCCGGACACGTTAAACCGCGTGATGAAGAGCTGGTACGGGACATACAAGCTGGACAATGAAACAATCTTTGCAGTACATGGCTATCTGAAAAAATACGGCTGGGACTACATCTGTATTGTTCCTTATAACAGCATCATGCACACCATATCCTTTGTGCGGAATATCTTCATTCTCCTTGCTATTGTCTCTGCACTTCTGATATTTGTGGCTATATCCCGTATACTGACCGCCCTGTTTGCCCCCTTAAACCAGCTGGTTCTGAAAATGCAGACCTTTGCAGACGGCAATTTCTCCCGCATGGAGGACAGCCAGAGAAACTGCCACTCCATGGACGAAACCGGCTTTCTTCACCTTGCCTTCGACAAGATGGCAGATAAGATTATTGCCCTGGTTGAACAAAATTATGTCAACGAACTTCTGAACAAAGAAGCGCAGCTGAAATCTCTGGAAAGCCAGATGTCGCCCCATTTCCTGTATAACACCCTGGATACCATCCACTGGCGGGCCAAAATCAGCGGTGAGAAGGATATCGCCAAGATTGCCTCCTCCCTGGCCGCCCTGCTGCGAATGTCTTTAAGTAAAACCAAGGGCCCATTCCTTATCCGTCAGGAACTGATTCTGGTAGACAATTACATGGCTATCCAGCTTTTGCGCCACCGCCGCAGGCTTGACTGCCAGATTAACATTCCCGAAGAATTACAAAACTGCCAAATCCCTAAGTTTACGATTCAGCCGCTGGTAGAAAACGCAGTCCAGTACGGCCTTAACGGCATTTCCGATGATATCTGCCATGTAACTGTAACCGCTGCAGCCACAGGTTCCTGCATTGAGATAGAAGTTAAAAACAACGGCTCCCAATTTGAAACCGATGATACCGGCCCTCAGGGACTGGGAATCGCTCTGTCAAATATTGACAAACGGCTGAAGATCACCTACGGTGATGAATACGGCATCACCCTTTCCAATTTTGAGGACCCGGACTCCGGGGAAATATATGCCATCGCCCGTATACTGATTCCGCAGATTCATATATCCTCATAATTGCCGGCCGGATAGAACACTGGAGGAAACACATGTATAAACTGTTAATTATTGATGACGAAGAAGATATCTGCCGGGCAATCGCCAAGCTGGTTGACTGGAACAAGCTTGGAATCTGCCTCATGGGAATCTGCCTGGACGGCGTGGAGGGATATCACATGATTCTTGACGAGGCTCCGGATATTGTTCTGACCGATATCGAGATGCCAGGCATATCCGGCCTGGACTTAATCGAGCGGATTTCCACTACCAATCTACAGACGGAATTTGTCATCCTCTCTGGATATGACCAGTTTGAATATGCCAAAAGAGCCATGAAATGCGGAGTTCGCCACTACCTGCTAAAGCCCTGTGACGAGGAACAGATTATGGATTGTATGGCTCAGGTAATTGTGGAATTGGAGAAAAAAGAAGCCGGCGGCACTGCCGAAAGCTTTGACCGCAGGGAGCTGGCAGAAATGCAGCAGCAGCTGATTTATAACGTAATCCGGGAAGGAATCTATCTTCCGGAGCTTAACCCTGATTTTTTTGAATCATACAACCATTATACCTCTTTGTCCCAGACCTCCTACCAGCTGTGTACGCTTTATTATCTGGAAGAAAAAAATCTCCAGAACGGAGTCCGGCAGATTGAGCAATATTTTGCCCAGATGTACCCTCACATGAATCTGTACCAGATTTATGTCAGCAATGTGCTGCTTCTGTTCTTCCCGGACATCCGCTCCGGTTTCCATCAACTGGACCGTTTCCTGAGCAGGCTCTCCTTTCCTGTACAGACCGCAGCCATTGAATACACAAGGACAAGTTACCCGGATCTGTATCACCTGCTCTATGAGCTGATCCCCAGGCTGCGTCGCTTCGATACCCTTTACTTCATCAGCAAATCCGGCGCTCTGATACCTAACTACAACCATGAAAATATATTTTCACAGATTAATCAGTTGATTCCCCTGCTGTTAAACCCAAGTCCCCAGCAGCAGGACAACGCTTATACCCAGCTGAAATCTGTCCTGGCCCTGCCGACAAAAAAAGACTTTCTTCTTCAGCTTTCCAATAACCTGCTGATCACGCTTGTAACCCAGAAATCTGTAGGTACCATGTGGGATATCTCATATTTTTTGTATGACCTTCCCCAGAAAAACACCTTAAAGGAAATACAGGAGGCTGTTTTAGAAAAAACCAGGCAGCTGCTGTCCTCCTACAGTCCCTCCGCCAGCCAGTACAGCCCGTTTATCAAAGATCTGATTGATTACCTCCACAAACACCTGGATGATCAGAACCTGACCCTAAAATGGATTGCCGACAATTATCTGTATATGAACGTCAATTATGTGGGAAAACGGTTCCAGAAAGAAACCGGGCAGAAATTTTCCAACTATCTGGTGGAAATACGCATTCAAAGGGCTAAAGAACTGTTTCTGACAAAAAAAGACATAAAGATTCAGGACGTGGCGCAACTGGTGGGATGCGGGAATAATCCTTATTATTTTACAAAAATATTTAAAAAGGCTACGGGGATGACGCCTTCGGCTTTTATTAATAAGAGCAGCAGCCCTTTATAATCATTCCCCCAAACAAAAACGGCAGCTGCCATCAGACAAAGCTGTGGTGCTGCCGCCTTAAAATTCTTGTATTATCAACGCCTTACACATTTTTCTCAAAATTCAGCTAAATACTTCATAAATTCCTTTTTATTCTCCAGCGCCGTAGTCGTTGGTCTTCCAAGATTTTTGCGAGAGCCGATAGAGCATTTTACCTCTATCAGGCTTAGTTCATTCCGCTCCTTTGCCTCCTCCAATGCTTTGTCGAGAGCCTCGGCATTCTCAACGCATACAGCATTTGGATATCCGCATGCTTTAGCAACCGCGACAAGATCAACAGATCCGGCGGCTGTAGGCATTCCACCGACTGACTCATGTGCGCCATTATTAATAACCACATGAATCAGATTTTTCGGTTTATTAACTCCAATAACAGCCATTGCTCCCATATGCATAAGAGCAGCTCCATCGCCATCTACACACCAGATGCGCCGGGCAGGCTTATTGATCGCTATCCCAAGGGCAATTGAAGAACTATGTCCCATAGAACCAACTGTCAGAAAGTCATATCTGTGGCTCTGTTCATTTGCTGTTCTCATCTCAAACAGCTCTCTGCTTGCCTTGCCGGTTGTAGATATAATCGGATCTTCACCACTGGCATTTATAACATGCCGGATAATAGTTTCACGCGCCAAAATATTGTCGTTTTTATACTCCATCAGTCCATCATACTTTAATGCCCCTTTGCGGATTACAAATGACACATTTTTCCCCATAGAGAGAATCTTTCTAAATTCCTCCATCTTAACATTTAACTCTTCTTCTGTGGTATCTTTACTGATTATAAAAACAGCTATATCCATATCTTCCAGAAGCTTAATCGTAATCTCCCCCTGATAGATATGCTGAGGTTCATCATGAATGCCCGGTTCCCCGCGCCAGCCAATGATAAAAACAACCGGAATAGCATAAACTTTATTATTTAAAAGACTGGCTGACGGGTTAATGATATTACCCTGGCCGCTATTTTGCATATAAACTACTGGTACCTTTCCTGTTGCCAGATGATATCCGGCAGCAAGAGCTGCGCAGTTTCCTTCATTTGCAGCAATAATATGGTGCTTTGGATCCGTCCCATATGTATTCATTAAGTAGTTGCACAGAGCCGTTAGCTGCGAATCCGGAACACCTGTATAAAAATCTGAGCCGATAATTTCAACAAGACTTTCAACCTTCATTTAATTTACCCTCTTTGCCGTCTGCGGAATAATAATTTCATCAATAATAAACTCTGCCGTTTTATCGATGTCATTGAATAAAACTTTCTTAGGCAGTTCAACATCAAATGCACTCTTTACCTTTTCAATAAGAGTATCTGTATATATTAGCGTTCCGTCTACTATATCCTCTATCCCATCAAGCGCCATAGAAGCCCTGTTTGCCGTGTCCATTTCCACAAAGCTAAACTCTGATTCATCAATCCAGGCATCTAATTTTCCGTCCTTATATCCGATTTGCACCGGATAACCGCCAAGATTTCCAAAAGCTCCCGGTATAAATACCTTTTGGTTTTCCCTGTTTCTGATTGCAGAGATAACAGCATCTATAATGCGGTAATTGCTCGATGCATTCATCATATTGCGCTGTGCATCTACAGGCATTGCTATCTTGCAGTTATTAAAAATTTCTCTGTGGTCAAGTTCCTTCTCCTGACCATTGTAATATATTTTCAGCGGAAGTTCTATCCCCTCTGTCTGTCCCTCTTTACTGATGCAGACATCATGGAAATGTCCTGCTGCAAACATAACGTCCACATTCCAGAAGTCTTCAACTCCGAGCATTTTCGCAGCACTGAATTTAATACGGGGAATTAAATGATTCAGATTACCGCTTCCAAAATCCGGGTATGCCTTTCCTCTGCTTTTCAGCCAAGGGATAACGGCATCTGAATAGGATGTATTTATTACAACTGCATGAGTATCTGCCTTATGGCAAGCCTCCATAACGTTCTTTGTAAAACGAACCGCTAAGGGAGTCCATATACCATATGCTCTCACGTTCTCCCAGCTAATACTGCCGTACTTTAATCCTGAATAAGCACGGCTGGAATTTACAATAAAATCCGGACTATACTTTTGTATGGTATCCTGGATTGTATCGATGTCTGTCAAGTCCACCTCTGGCTCTATCTCAACATTCGTCTTATTCAGGCCGCGGATTAATGAAGCAACCCGAACAATATTTACATTTTTCTCCATTTTTTCGAATGAGCGTCCTGCAACAACCACCTTAATGGTTTCATCATTTCTGCTTATAAGGTAATCAAGCAAGTAGGTTCCCACACTTCCCAATCCAAAAATCAGTACAGTAATATTGCCGTCTTTGACATGCTTTTCCAGCATTGCCAGCCTTTCTTGTAAAGTTTTCATTGTTCTTTTCTCCAATATTCCATAATGTTTTGATAGTCCTCCCTGGTGTTACAGTTTGTCCAGCGCCTCAGTCCTATCAGTTGAATCATATCCTCAGATATCAGGTTAATATATCTCTGTATAATAGCAAGATTGGTTCCTTCCTTTTCTTCAAGATAGAACTGATCATTTGCCTTTTTCAAAATGTCTGTTTCCGTGAATTTCCATATTTGACCGGAATTAAAGATACACGAAAAAGGTTCGCTGATTGTCACCATTCCGTGTGAATTACTAAATGTATATTGATAAAGATTCCCTGTACCTTTATAAAGGATAACAGCCTTATTTGTATAGATCGGTTCATAATTATAAGTAAGAACCGATCTGTCTGAAGCAATAATCCTGGAAAACGATTCATCATCTACATCCAGATCACCCTCAGCAAAAAGAATTTCATCTGCATTGTTCTTTATTGCTTCCCGGATTCCAAGGTAAAGACTGTAGCCGGATGACAAAGTTGTATAGTACTTATTTTCAATCGATACAATTTGAGGAAAGCTTTCTCTCAATTCATCTGAAATGAATTCTATAAGCTGCTGGTATCTGTAGCCGCCTACTAAAACAATTAAATCCGCATAAGAACATTTCTTAACAAGATGATATAAAAGCGTATCCTTTATTTCTCTATTCGTATATATTGCCTTCAGAGTCTTTTCCTCTTCCGGTATTCCTTCGTTAAATCGGCTGGAAATTCCCGCTATTGTGATTATCGCAGCTCTCATACCTGATCTCCAGCTAAATAATTTTTAATACACGCATCAAGCCCCTTTTCTAAATTCACTTTAGGTTCCCAACAGGTGCGGGTCCTGATTTTCTCTGTAGACAGGAGCCGTCTTTCCGGGTCAGACTCCCTGTATCCCCTATATTCAATGATAGGGTTTTCTATCCCCATCTTGCCTGCGCAGATCTCTGCAAGATCAATAATGGATACTTCTTCATCTGTAGCCACATTATAAACCGTTCCGTCCAATGCGCTATCTGTATTTGCCAAGGCAAGAACAGCGCTGCAGCTGTCATAATTGTTTAAAAAAGTTCTTCTGTTCTTTTTGCTGTTCTCCAGCAAAACTACTTTTCCATCGTTTTTGAAACTGTGGATAATAAACGGGATAATATGTTTAGGAAATCTTTCATTATGGCTATATACGTTAGCAAAGCGGATAGAACATCCCTTAAGCAGGCCGTTATCTACAGCATCTTTTAAAAAAAATTCTGTCAGAAGCTTTCCGACGGCATAGCTTGTCCTCTGGCTATGTTCGGCATGTGCCATGGTAATAAAATCTTCCTCCCTGACGCCGCCTTCCTCATTCCAGGAATTCATGGAGTAAACTTCAGAGGTAGAACAGTTGATGTATTTCTGTGCTCCTACTCTGATAGCCTGGTTTAAAAACAAGTTCATGCCCTCAACATTTGTTTCAAATGTTTCATAGACATGATAGAAATGTTCTGTATGTACAACCGCTGCACAATTAATATAAATCAATTCATCATATCCGGATTTCCTATCTAAAACCAAGTCTTCTATCTGTTTCATTTGCTCATGGTTATTAATATCATACTCAAAGAATTCAAATCTCTTATTGTAAATGCAATCCTTAACCGTTTCAATAGAGGATGCATAAAAATTATCAAAACCGATAACTCTGTCTCCTGATCCGTTTTCAAGAATCTGCCGAAGCAATTCATTGCCTGTCATTCCTGTTATACCGCTAATTACATACATTTTTTTCATCATATTCTGTCTCCGCTTAAGTTTCACTCATATTCCATTTTTCAACCGTATCCGATAAAAATCATCCACGCTGCCGTTATATAACATCATCTCAGCCCTAAAATCATATTCAACCGCCCTAAGATTCACAGACATTGTGCCTGTATCCAGTAAAGCATACTGGGCTGCCGGATTGTGGTTTCTGGGCTGCCCGACGGATCCCGGATTAATAAATAACACAGCATGTTTATTCCTCCGTTCTGCATCATCTGTCTCATAAAACTTTGAAAACATATGAGTATAATGTGAATGTCCAGAAAGCACTATGTCATAGTCACTGTAATTACCCCAGACATTTTCTGGCCCAACAGCCTTCCAATAATGATTTGCAAGAGAGCCGTGTACTGCAAGAATTCTCTTATTGCCCATGGTAAAGTTATATATCCCTTCATGAATTAATCTCTTATCAAGATATTTTCTGGATTCCCCGGACAAATGGGCTTCCGTATACTTTGCGCTTTCCACACCGCGCCGGCTGGAGAACCCCTCAAAGTCCCCCGTCAGGATTGCATACTCATGATTTCCCCAGATATTGCAGATAATTTTGTTATCCAGCTTTTCACGGATGTAAGTCACAACTTCATTTGACTGCATGCCATAATCAATAAGATCGCCAAGGAGAATAATTCCGTCAATATTAAATTTCTTCATATCTTCAGTTACTTTTTCAAGAGCATACCTGTTTCCGTGAATATCTGATAAAATTGCATACATTTTGTTTTCTCTTTTCTGCTCCATAATAAAAATCTTTATAGTTCGTCGATCAATGTAATGATCTGTTTTATTGGCATTAATTCACTATCAATTTCTTTTGCTCTATGATGTTTTAGAATGCTTTTAGCGGCATTCTCCATTGCAGGGAATGCCGCCCTGAGCAGCTGATTCGCATAAATACAAATATTTACGCCATGTTCAGCCAATTCTTCCTCTGTAATCGTATTGAAGGAGCTTGGTACAACGACAACTGGCGTATCTTTGTCTTCCAATCTGAATCTGTCGCAGAACTCTAAAATCTCATCTGGTTCTTTTTTCCGGCTATGTATCATGATTCCATCCGCACCGGCTGCAACAAACGCTCTTGCCCTGTCAAGAGCATCCTCCATTCCGCATTCCAAAATAAGACTTTCAATACGGGCTATTATCATAAAATCATTTGAGAGCTGTGCCCTTTTTCCGGCTCTTATCTTCTCGCTGAAATCTTCAATACTGGCTTGGGTCTGCTGTACTTCAGTACCAAAGAGGCTGTTCTTCTTTAATCCTGTTTTATCCTCGATGATAACCGCGCTCACTCCCATACGCTCAAGGCTGCGAACTGTATATACAAAATGTTCTGTAAGTCCGCCGGTGTCTCCGTCAAAAATAATTGGTTTCGTTGTAACTTCTATAATATCCTCAATAGTACGAAAACGGCTGGTCATATCAACAAGTTCAATATCCGGTTTTCCCTTCTCTGTACTGTCACACAGAGAAGAAATCCACATGGCGTCAAACTGATCTATAGCCTCGCCGTCAACAACAACTGTTTTCTCTGCAATAAGGCCTGTAAGTCCGCTATGGACTTCTATTGTTTTGACTATAGGAACCATTTTTAAGAGCTTAGACAATCTTCCACGTCTAAACTCAGGCATTGCCAATTTCTCGGTCATTTGGCGGTCAAGTTCCTGTATGTTCTTATTATATGTATAAGGAATTTCTATCAGCTCTCCTCCATATTTCTTAATTAACCCCAATATATTTTTATGAATTGCCTGCATGGACGGAAGAGACCAATTATCGCCATGAATTATATAATCAGGATGGAGCTGTTCAAATATTTTATCGTACATTATCTCATTCTGCACAATAACATGATCCACACCAGGAATCGCTTTTACAAGACTGATTCGTTCCTCAAGGCTAACGGAAGGGAATCGATTATATCTGATACTGGCCTCATCAGCCAGAACTCCAACAATTACTTTACCCAGCTTCTGAGCTTCATAGATAATGTTAAGGTGTCCTTCATGAATAATATCTGTGCAAAAACATGTATAAACTGTCTTCATAAGCCCTTCTCCTTTCCTTCCATTACAATATTTCTCTTAAAATCGATACGGTATGGCTTAGTCCTTCTTCTGCAGAAAAACATCCTATCCACCCAAGCTCTAATAAACATTTTGATTCCAGTGATGAATTATGCATAGGGTTGAAGCCCTTTTTTTCGTTATCAGTCGGAATCTCCATTCGCAGTCCTACTCCGGCTGATTTCGCCAATATCTCAGCCAAATTTTTGATAGTAATAATAGAATCCGGATTTGAGATATTATAGGCACGAATACTTTCCCCGGTTAACAGCACTTTTATCATTGCTGATGCACAATCCAAGCTGTAGCAATAGCTTCTAATCTGCTCACCGTCACTTTTCATCACAATATCTTCTCCCCGTGCAGCTGCATAAGCCCATGATGACGCTACCCGATTGTCATGGGGAGAGGCCGTTGGACCGTAAATATGTCCCGGACGCACAACTGTAACCTCAACTCTGTATTCAGCAGCATAAGACGCACACAAAGTCTCCGCTGCTCTTTTTCCTATCGAATAGGAATTCCGGGAATTCAGAAGATCTATATACCCATATTCTTCTTCATGGTATGGTTCATTACCTTCTTTATTACCGTATACCTCCGAACTGGAAATGTAGAGAACTCTCTTTACCCCATATTCTTTTGCATAATCTAGCAGATATTTTATTCCGGTAAAATTGCACAGCATTGTTTCCACAGGTTCTTTAATAATTAAATCCGGAAATGCATTCCCCGCTCCGTGAATAATATAATCCACATGTATATCTAACTTATTATTGGTCTTAGACGCATCATAAACGACGAATGTAAAATCGTCTCTGTTAATCTGATTGCCGAATCGGGCGGACATCTCCTCCATCCTGCGGCCGGCAGCATAAATATGTATTGGTATATCATGTGTATCATTATAACGAAAAAGAACATCTACTATAGAAGAGCATATAAGCCCGGCTGCCCCTGTAATCATTACAGATTTTCCTGCAATATAATCAAGTTCCGGAAGAACTCCAAGCACTTTATCAATATCCTCAATCCATTGTATACTTTCATATATCATCATCGTCATATTCCTTTACTTAAGCCAGTCCGATCTTTTTGCTGCCAGCAACGCCTTAAAAATATCTATATCTTCGACTGTGGTTAGTTTAATATTCTTCTCTGATCCAGCCGAAAAATGAATTTGCTGCCCCATTTCAATTTTAAGGGTACATGACGCAACAGAATTTATAATACCGTTTTCCAATGCCTTTCTATGGAGTTCACAGATATCTCCAATATGAAAAGCCTGTGGAGTCTGTGTTCTTCTGAGTCGTTCTCTTGGATAGCTGCCAGTAGATATTATCCCGTCTTGTGTCTGCATCATTGCTTCAGCACAAGGTATAGCCGTGATGGCATTTCCATATTCAAGTGCTACATGGATATTATCAGAGATAATTTCTGCAGAAACCATAGGGCGAATAGCGTCATGAATCAGCACAATATCATTCTTGTCAAAATGCTTTTCTAACTCATATACTCCGTTGCGAATGGAATCCTGTCCAGTTTTTCCTCCACGAACAATATACTGCAGCTTAGAAATGTTAAACTGATTTGCATACGCCCAAAGAATCTGTTCCCACCCTTCAATACATACTGCAGCAATAGCATCAATTTCAGGATGTTTTTCAAATGCTTCTAATGTATACACAATAACAGGCTTTTCATTCACTGTTAAAAACTGCTTCGGAATATCTTGGTGCATCCTGTTACCGGATCCTCCGGCTATCAGTAAAGCTATATTGGACATAATTATTTATTTTCCTCCTGAAATTCTTTCTCTGATTCTTTATATCACTAAATTCTTGTTAAAACTTTATTTTATCTTTAGCTAACCTGTAACATTCAACAGCAACCGGATTCTTAAATATGATTTGTAGTATTGTATATATAACAGTGCAGCTGATTACAGAAATACCCAAATAAAGATAAGGATTTGAGAAAAAATATTTTAATACTGTGCATATTACGGATATCTGAACAATACCTATGACAACCGGAAAGATAACACTTTTATCAAATTTAAGTTTTTGATATTGGCGGGAATGGTAATATGTAAATATACAAACAATACATTCCGAAAACAACGTAGTAACTGCGGCCATATTCATTCCAAATGCTGGTATTAAAATACAATTAAACAGCACATTAAAAATTGCAGCAATTACTGTCGCCGTTAAAAAATACTTTTCCTGTCCATATGGAATCAATACTGAATATGAAAAAAAACATCCTCCAACAGCAAATATCATTGCAAATGAAAGAATCTGCAAGCTTAATGTTCCTGAAAGATATTTTTCTCCGGCTAATAAAGACAATATAATACCTGACTCAAAAAATAAGCCCGTCATAATCGGGGCTAAAACAGTAATAATCGTATTAAATGTAATAGCACATGTATCATGATACTCTTTTTCCTTTTTATTTCTTAAATAATAGGAAAATCTCGGAACAGTAACAAGAATCATGGCATTTACAACTTCCTTTAAAGTTGTATATATTCTTGAAGATATCGAATAAATCCCTACAAGATCGTCTGTTAAAAAAAATCCCAATAATGTAATATCAGAAATAAGATATATCTGTATCGACAAGTTATTAGAAAATAAAATAAGCATAGGCTTAATATGCTTCATAAAATTCATATTGAAAATAAATCTAATATTAATCTGCTTTCTAACATACCAAATGTTTAACAGATTTCCTCCTGCCATAGACAATGTACATATAATTATATATTGATACAGGTTGTCCTGAAAATTCACAAAAACAAATAGTAAAATAAGGCAAACGCTTTGTACAATAATGTATCTGACAGTTATATATAAATAATCCTCAAATAATGTATTAACCCAGTCAGCGCCTATTGTTGTAAGAATAATCGTAGTGCTAAGAATACTGATTGCCACCCTATAATCATCCAGCCGCCTCCATACAATGCATAATGCAATCAATAATATATAGGAAACAATAGTCATAATAATATTGATAGAAAACACTTCTGAGGTAAATTTCTCTAAATTAGTCCTGTTTTCACGGTATCTTTGTCCTTCACGGACCGCATAAGTCGAGATTCCCAAAGAAGCTATCAATAGAAAGTAATTCACAATAGACTGACTAAACGCATAGATTCCAACCCTCTCAGGTCCTAAAATATGCGATGCATAACTAAATGTAACCAATGGAAAGATTATCGAAAAAATTTTTCTTACCGCGTTTAAAGCCGCATTTGTCCTTAAAGAACTGCTCATAATCTTCATAGCCTATATTTACCTAAATAACAAATTATTTTCCATAACACGTCTGAATACCCATTCAAAATATATGATTTGATCGTATGTATCCTGAAAGTACATTTCTCCAACAAAATACAGTAAAACAAAAGCAAAGAGAATAAACGAACAGATTATTTGATTACGTTTTTCCATACTGTACAACTGTCTACATGCCAAAATACTTCCCACAATCAATGCAGGTCTGGACATTCTTTCATATTCAGAAGCAACTAGAAGCTCTAAGAGAGAAAATATATCAATATATAAAACAGCAAGAAATAAATATGCATTAGTTTCTATATCATAAAAGAAACTCCTTTTATGCAAAAGTTCAGGTTGGCTTAATGCAGCTATGTATCCCCTGTTTTTTTTAAACAGACTGAAAAAATATATAATTATTAAAATCGTACTTCTGGTAACTAATATTCTTATTATATTAACAAGAGTTGCATTCTTTTCTCTTAATATCCATGAGCGGGTTTTACTCTCACCAAGTATCATTCCTATTACAGGCGCCAGCAGGTCAATATTGGAAATAGTAAATATTAAAAATAGCGGAATCACAATATAAAAAAACAGCTTATGTTTTTTTATATCAAAAAAAAGCAAAAGCAGTACCAGATACATTATAATTGAATAATGAAATCCTGTTCCTATGATAATTGAAATGATAAACCAGAACACATTTTTCTTATCTTTTGTATTTCTGTAATAAATGATATATTTTATACTATATATTACAAACGCATAGCCTGTAAAAAATCTGATTTGTACAACATCAATTATAAAAGGATACAGAATATACAGAAACAGATTAAACGCAGGATAAGGAGAGAATTTTTTAATCGTACCAGATATCAAATATACTCCCAATACGGCAAGAAAAGCTCTGTAAATCCAAAAATTTAATCCTAATGCGTCAAATAACATACCCCCAGAAATATATATTGGTTCGCTAAAGTCATTAAGCCTTCCGGCAAAATGTTCTTGGTATGCGAACAGATCAGGATTATCCTTATTAAAAATAAATATAATTAAGGCATAAGAAATTACTAATACAAATATTAATTTTCCATTCTTTCTGGAAAAAGAAAGAACCCCTAACGCACCCCCCAATACATAACTCACAGCTATCCACTTCCTTTAATGTATTCAAACCTTTTATTTAGAGTATATTAAACAATACTTTATACGCCCAAACCATACGCATTTTATAATTCCTGCGTTTCATTCCTGAATTAAAGATTAATTTCATTTTTGCTCTCAGGCTATACCTGTATACAAG
The DNA here is from genome assembly GCA_910588325.1 of uncultured Hungatella sp. Taxonomy (GTDB): domain Bacteria; phylum Bacillota; class Clostridia; order Lachnospirales; family Lachnospiraceae; genus UBA3402. The sequence continues at coordinate 33,896 of CAJUPP010000020.1, read as the reverse complement.
CAAATATTGAATAATTCTTTTTGCATTAACATCCAGTTCATCATAATAACAGGTATATATTTCACTCATATATGTTTGTATATGGTGTTTTCTCTTTATAAACAATACAGGAATAAACCTCTTTATCATATAAACCAAATCATCATGATAAATTTTTGTCCCTTTAATCCCAACAGAATTATCTCCGTGCTGCCGATACATAATGAATGAACAGCTGTCAAATACAATCGTTGCACCAATGGATTTGGCAACTCTATAAAACCAGCTGTCATGTAAACAATCAATGTCCGGTTTATGTTTAAGAGCGAATGATGCTAATCTGCGATTAAAAAACATAGTGCATCCAAACGCTAAAGAATCCCATAAAGCTTCATAGAAATCATTGTAAACTGTGATATCTTCATTCTCAATAACGTTCAATTCACTATCAACAACTGTTTTATTTGAGTAATACAAAATTCCTTTAACGTTATTATCAAGACATACTTGTTTATATGCTTCAATTAATTTTGTGCTTTTCCATACATCATCCTGATCTGAAAACGAAAAATAATCAATCCAGGAATAGTTTTTGTAAACATAGTATATTACAGAAAAAAAGCTTTCTTTAATCCCTATGTTTTCAGATTTATCTTCATCAATAATCTTAATGTTTTCCGGATACTTTAATTTATAGCTTTTTAATATTTCTAATGTTTTATCTGTTGACCCATCGTCTCTGACAAACAGGAATACATTTACCTTTTCCTGGCATAAAATACTGTCAATCTGCTTTTTTACATATTTCTCCCCATTATATGTTGACATCACCACTGCGATAGGCAAATAAGAGTTCTTCATTATCTTTTAAGCCTTTCAGAATAAATAAGAATACACTATAACCAATAGTAATCCGTCCAATGATCAGGATCTTTCTCTATATGAGGACGCTTCATATAATTTCCATATAATCCCTTTAAATAGTTATCATACCCATTCATAACAGGAAACCTGTGATTCTCAAAATCAATATACTTTTGTTCTTTAAACCAGCAGCGCTCAAATCTTTCTTTCTCCATGTAATGCGTCAGAACTGCACATCCAACATACTTTGATTTATCATATTCTCTCCGCTTTGCCGTTGAATCTATATTTTGACATATTGTATGTGCTCCGATTTTACGTGTGACACTTGAGATAATCCTTTTAATAACTCTGAACTTTTCATTTGGTTTAAATTTTATTCTGAGAGATGAATAGTATAAAATATATTTCATCCGAAGCAATCTGTAATATATTACTGTACCTGACAGTGTATCAGGTAAGCCGTCCATAGGTAAAATATCCATTGTTACCCCAAGATGCGAATAATTCAGCAACTCATGTCTGGCAGTTGTTCTTTTATCCCACAAACAGCTATATGTCCTGTTCCAGTCAGCATCATGTAATGAAGAGAAACCATAGACTCCGTTTATGTTAGTTCTCATAATGTCAATAAGTTTTGTATAATCTTTTCTTGGTAACATTATATCAATGTCATCATCCCACGGAATAAACCCTTTTTCCCGCACTGCTCCTAATGCCGTTCCGCCAGACAGAAAATACGTAATTGAATTATTTCTGCATACCTCGTCAATAAAAGACAGCATATCAATCAATATTCCATGTAACTCTTTCAAATCTATCCGTTTATTTTCAAGTTTATGTTTTTCCATTCCTGAACCCTATTTTGTATCCCCTATATGTGTTGCGGTTTCCTGTCTTCAACGGAAGGAAATCTCATATATTCTCCAAAAGTGGCCTTCAAATATTCGTCCCATCTGCTAAATGCGGATACTTCAATCCCTTCAAACAATATCTTTGTATATGTATCCTGCTTATAATTTTTATATCTCATAGATGCCAAACAATCGTATGGCTCATTAAATGCACATTTGTACTTTGTATTTTTCTTATTTCCCCACTGTGACACCTTATCATACCAACGATTTTTCCTTGTACAGGAAAATGGTAATCCCATACAATGGGTAACAAATACTAAAATTTTATGTATAAATGAATATTCTCTGTAATTAATTTTCTGTTTTAACATTCCCTGTAATATCTTCAAAAAGAATATCTGTATCTTTTCTGCAAACTTATTATCAGGAACATTGTCAAGAACAAACAGATCAATCATTCCGCCGCCGTTTTTTTTCCATGGATTGTCATCTTTTTCTATTCTTTTTACCCAAATTTCACTGACCAAATGATACCCTAAGGGAGGATTTTTACTTACCGTATTAATAAACTTCTGATAATTATTTCTGTCAAATATCAAATCAATATCATCGTCCCATGGAATAAATCCTTTATGCCGGACCGCCCCCAGTAATGTCCCGTCCCATATCGAATAATTAATATTATTTTGTAAACAAAAATCATGAATCGCAGCCAGCATACCTAACGAGTATCTTTGAATTTCATATGTTCCATATTTATTCTCAATATCCATAAACCTTTTCTTACCTCATGATTCGAAATAAAGCCCATTTTTATTTATTACCCATATACTTCTCATCCCCAGCTTTTGCGGAGCAATAAAATCTTTACTAATGTTATCACCAACATATACCATTCGTTCATATGGCGTCCGCATCCTATTTTGCATAATTGTAAATGCCTTAGAACAGGGTTTCCGATATTCTATGCCACCAAGTGTATCTGTAATAATAATCTCATCTACCATCTCTTCTAATCCAAGAGCCTTAATCTTTGCCAACTGCCCTTCCGGACGACCGTCTGTAATAATGCCTGTCTTATGGGATGCCCGAATTCGCATCAGCATCTCAGAAACTCCTTCATACAAATGTATTTTGGGGGTATGAAGCCGATAAGCATGCAGCGCCGTCTGTTTATTATTTAAATCTCTCAGGCCTTCATCCTGCAGTACTTTATCAATCGCCTTTCCACCTTTTTCAAATACAGTCCAAAGCTTCTTCTCCATATTTTCTATTTCCGGGAAAAGTTTGGCTATAGCGCAGTAACCACTTTTCACATAATCCTTTTCCGAATAAAGTGTATCATCTAAATCAAAAAGCACTGTATCAATTCCATATAAATATTGTTCAATATCGAGAATTCTTTCTACTTCTATCATTTAATTACTTAACCTTTATGCTTTGCTCAAAACGACTGTAAATAGCTCCATCCTCTGCTGCTGCATCCTGATATGTGAGCTTCTCTCCATTCAATAGCCTCAATAATGCTTCCGCGCTGTCCGCACCGGCCTTTATACTAAGAGGTGCACCTCCCCCAAATCGTGGATTAATTTCTATGTAAATGTCTTCTCCTGTTTCTTGTTGACGTATAAGCTGTAAAGTTATTGCACCACATGGTTTATAATCAAGCAGTAATTTTTTCACTTCTTCAATTATCTTTTTATCCTGCCGAATTTCAGTTTTTAATACTTCACCAGCCCTGACAGCCACACGGATTCTTGGTGTAATATAAATGGGATTTCCCTCAAAATCACACAATACATCGACCGTATATTCTGTTCCTGATATAAATGGTTGAATTATATAATTTGGTACCTGTTCAGCATAAACTTTTAATTCTTCCATAGTGTTTGCTTTAAATGCCAAAATACTAGAACTTCCATCCTTAGGTTTTATAAAAGCTGGAAATCCCCCATCATATTTTTTATAATCATCCACAGACTGTGGACTTTTTAGACCAATCGAATTAAAGTAATCTGAAGTCAAACGCTTATCGCGACAAATTCTGATCTTATCTGGACTGCTAATCACCACTCTTGTACCAGACTGCTTTAATAGTTCTTTATTTTCAGATAAAATCTGAAGGTCTGTGTCTATAGTAGGAATAAGAGCATCTATCTTTCTATCTTCACATATTTTCAGCAATGTAGGAATATACTCTTTACTTTTAATCGGTGGAACAATTACTACATGATCGCAATACTTTAATGCTGGTGCTGTTACATCCATATCCGCTCCATAAATCTGAAAAAACATCCTATTATTTTTAACTGCATAACGGAAAGCCTCTATCAGTTCAACTCGTCTTCCAACACTTGTAAACAAAATCTTCATTTACATCTTCCCTTTACTTTTTACTTATAACATCCTTTACAGTTGTTTCATATCATTCCTTAAATTTTTACTATGGCATGGCTTACAAGTTTCAGCCAATCTTGGTTTTCATACTTTTTTATTCATGACTTGTTTTCTTTGTTTCCTAAAAATTCTCCTGCCGTTGCTTCCCCAGAGGCAGATATACCTTCACGTTTAATAACTGCCATTACCGTTTCAAATATGATTTCCCAATCTCCAAGAAATGTAATATGATCTACATATCTTACATCCCATCTAAATTTATCTTCCCATGAAATTGAATTTCGGCCATGTACCTGAGCAAGACCTGTTAAACCGGGGCGAACTTCATGACGACGTGCCTGGTAGTCATCATAACGAGATAAGTATTGAGTTAACAAAGGCCTCGGACCAACGATTGCCATATCTCCTTTAAGTATATTAAAAAGTTCCGGAAGCTCATCAAGAGATGTAGAACGCAATTTTTTTCCAAAGGATGTAAGGCGCTGAGCATCCTGTGCCGAATCAATTATACCGCTCTTAGCCGGAATCATCGTTCTAAATTTATAGAGTTTAAATGGCATCCCTTTTCTGCCAGGCCGTTCCTGTATAAAGAGGATTGGTACACCGAGTTTAATCCATACAAGGACGGCAATTACTAGCATTACAGGTGTAAACATAATAATTGCCAATAATGCACAGACAAAATCCTGTGGACGCTTTATATATTTTTCATATAGGCCATAAGGCTTATGCCACATATCATAATTTCTCCTTTCGCTTTCTCTTTACCAGAAACACCGCCGAATAATCTCAATAATCCTCTCCTGCTCCTCCCTGCTCATCTTAATATCACTCGGCAGGCACACTCCTCTGTCAAAGATATCCGCACCCACATCAAAATCTGTCTCCTCATCTATGTAGGCATTACTGCATCCTCTCCCGGAACCATTTACTGTCACAAATCCATTGTTCTTATAAATGTTCTGCATGTGCATCGGTTTCCATACCGGCCTTCCCTCTGCATGAAAAAAAGCCAGCGTCTCAAGAATCTCTGCCGGACAGGATTTTCCATGTTCACTCTTATAGATTACCTTCCTTTCTGACCTCTGTGTACTACACATATGCTTTCTATCAATCAGCAGACAGGACAGCCAGAAATTTGGCACACTGTTCTTATCATCCCATGGATTCATCTCTGCCGGCAGCCCTTCCAGCCCCCGTTTATACCTCTCATATATCTTTGTCTTCTTCTGAATATGCTCCTCCAGAAACTCCATCTGCCCTCTGGCTACGCCGGCAATCACATTGCTCATCCGGTAATTGTATCCCAGTTCCTCATGCTGGTACCAGGGTGCTGCCTCCCGCGACTGTGTGGACCATTTTCGAACTTTATTAGCATCCCGAAGCTCATTAGTTAAAAACATCCCTCCTGATGACCCGGTAATTATCTTATTTCCGTTAAATGACAAAATCGCATAATCCCCGAAACTTCCTGTCTGTCTTCCCTTATATGTCGCCCCGAAGCTTTCCGCTGCATCCTCAATCAGCAATGCATTATGGGCATCGCATATCTTCCTGATTTCGTCAATCTTTGCCGGCGTCCCATAGAGATGAGCAAGGACAACAAGCCTTACATCCGGATAAATCCGGAATGCCTGTTCCAGCGCTTTTGGACTCATATTCCAGGTATCATATTCAGTATCAATAAATATAGGTTCACCGCCTTCATAAACCACAGGATTTACCGTAGCATCAAAAGTCATATCCGAGCAAAATACCCGAACCCCTTTCAATGCTCCCCCAAGCCCTAATCCTGACGGAGTACTGATGCCGCTGGAACTTCCATAAAGCCGCTCTGCAGCCAGCTTCACACACAGATGAAGCGCTGCTGTTCCACACGTCAAACCTACAGCATACTTTACTCCAACCTTCTCAGCCACCAGCTGTTCTAACTTGTCAATATTGACACCTACTGTCGTCATCCAGTTGCTGTCGTAAGCCTCCTGTATATATTTCATCTCTTTCCCATGCATCGTAGGGGAAGACAACCATATTTTCTTCTCAAACGGCTTGATTCCGGCAAACCGCTCTTTCAATTCTCTGACCATGAAGCAACTTTCCTCTCACAAAAACCGTATTTTATTTATATATAATAAAAAGAGACTTTTTCAGCCTCTTTCAATCATTTCTATTCCCATATACAGCTCTACCCGCCTTTTCATAAATTGTACCTGAATTTTGGCTTCTCTCTTATGAAGATTGACTTCCACCACATTTCCCATGTAATCTTTTAAAGGTCCGTCAACTACCCGAACCATCTTATCCTCCCCAACCACCACTTTAGAAATCGAAGTTCTGTGTTCCTCATCTCCGATTCTCCGAACAAACCGTTCCTCTTCCTCATTCAGAGGAATAAAATAGTCTCTTTCCCTTCCTAAAATTTTTGTTAGTTTAGGAATCTGCATTAGTTCCCGATACATTCCTTCCGGTTTCTCAGAGATCACAAACACATAGCCGTGAAACAGAATTTCTTCTACTTTATTCCAGCAGCCATGAAACTTCTTCATTCGTTCTCTTTTGGGAATAAAACACTCCTCTATATAACAGGGAGAAATTCCTTTCCTTATCATATGGGCAGTTCTCTCTTCTTCTCCCCCAAAAGTCTGTATAACATACCACATGTTTTATTTTCCTTCCATAATGCATTTAATATAACTGGTTTAAATAAAAAAATGTTTTCGGTATTTTAGAGCATGTTTGAAAATTGCTTTTCATCAGCTGCACACCACAATTTATGGGGATTTGGCTCAAATGAACGCGGCGTAGCGGGCTACGTTAAGTGAATTTGAGCCAAATATACCGCGAAGTGGGACGTGCAGATGACGGGAATGAATTTTCAAACACGCTCCAGGGTAAGCTCCGCCATTCTGCAGACTAAAAATTTTTTTATCTGCAGATATTCCCTGCCAATATGACCATAGAATCAAAACCTTCTGTGCCAATGCTTCAGAGGCTTCATTTCTAATATTTTCGTTATTCCTGCTTTTCATAAATCTCCAGGCCTACCACCATTCGCTTTGTCTTTCCTGCAAGCTGTATTTCAATTTCCGCCGTTCTTTTATGGCGATCTATCTTTTGAATCAAATGCTCTCGATCTTTTAATGGTCCCTGGGTTATAAAAGGAATGCCGTTTCTAATTATTCCCCGGGATATTCCAATCAAATTACCTTCTGAACATAATACTTTCAGGCAGGATACTTTACACGGAATCATAAAAGGCCTTAATTCTCTGAACCCTTCACCACAATTAGGGCTGCTTTTGTCTTTCTCCTTTATTTTCCCTGTTTTTGCCTCTGACACAAAAATATATCCTGGCAGCAAAATCCGGTTTTCAAAATGCCATCCGCCGCCATATCGCAGCATACGCTGATACTTAAAACAGACTACTTCCCCAATACCCTCCGGATTTATAAGCCTTTGGCATCTTTGCACATAATTCTCTTCCTTACCTTCAGGGCATCTCAGTAAATACCAGATTATTTTCATCCCCTTTAAAAATTCGTCATAAAACTCTGATATGTACGCTTAACAAGCAGTTAAGCGACCGTATTTTGTCAACTTCTTCGTTAAGTGCTCCTAGTATTATATTTATTTAATGGTAGTTTTATAAATTTTTTGTGATTTCATCAAATAATTTTCAGAAAAACTGGAAAGTTCATACTGTTGACAGTCATTAGAAATGATGTTATAATCAAAATCGTTATAAAATAATAGATTTTTTTATATTTTATTATAAAAAAGTGTCGCTTAACTGCTTGTTAAGCGACACTTTTTTGGTCGTTACAGAGATTTTATTAAAATATAACTCATGATTTTCCTTCCAACTCCATCCACACCTCACCTGCTTCCACATCGCCGTTCTTTTTTAGATTTATGGCAGAGGAATTTGGGCAGATATCTCATTTCTTTCCTGTCATAAATATCAAATACATACCACTTGTTTATGTTCTCTGGTTTATATACAATCCCATTGTAGGTAAGCCACTCTCCGAAAATCACATAATCCGGCGTGTCCTTATACTCCTCTGCACATAGTCCCTGGACATAATTCCAAAAACCGCTTAACCGTTTTTTTCATTCAGCTGTCTGTTCCTTGAAAAAGCCGTCAGGGTTTTTGTTGTTGCATCATACTGAACAGCGCCGTTGCTCCCGTCTATTTTTCCGATATCTGTACCAGATCTCCTGCCCGAAACCCGGCCTCATAGTCGTCCCGAATGCGCTCAATCTCCATATACCGTTTCTGTATCATTGTTCTTACTCCTCCGCTGTTTTTATACAATCCTCAGGATCTCATGATACAAGAGTCTATGTCTCTCATCCACTTGTTCATCCCTGTGATAATGTCCGAAAAACCATGTCCGGTAGTGACATTTCCTGTGGATCTCCTCCAGATACTTTGTCAGTTCATCCGGTTTATACTCTCCTAAAGAAAGTACTGCCTGAATACTGGAGGGCGCGCAGTGGCTGATTATGTAATCACATGCCCACCCATACCGCTCCATGCACTGTCTTCCTTCTTCATACTCTGCCATGTCCGGCATCTCCTCTTTCCACCATGACAGATGATTGATTCGGTACAGGCCTCCCTTCTTCTCCAGGGCCTGAACCTTCCTCCGAAGATCCGGGTCATCCCTTTCCAGAATCCCGTCCCGGATATCATGAGATCTTGCGCCCCCAAAGGTAAAGAAACGTTTCCCCTGAATCCGGTACATCTGTCCCCGCATCAGATGAATCACATTTTCCCGGACAAACTGAACCTTTCCACCATTCCAGGATTCCACCGGAAGCTCTGCCAGCATATCATAATTCTCATGATTACCGTCCACAAACCCGACGGTAAAATCCTTTTGTTCCAGCCAGTCCAGCCAGTACTTCTGCTCCGGCGAGCGATCCCAATATCCGAAATCACCTGCCAGAATCACCAGATCCGTTCTGTCCATCTCCTTCTGCTGCGGAAATCCTCTGACGGAAAACCGCCCGTACTCTCCATGGCAATCACCTGTCACAAAAATCATCGTTCCTGCTCTCCTCTATGTCAACCGGCAGCACAGCCCCCGGAAGAAGCTTTGTCTCCCCGGCAATCCCGCTTATATATAATGCTTCCTCTCCTTCATTACAGATGTACAGCTTCCCGCCTGAAAAACAGTCTGGAATCTGATTCTCTTTTTGTACCTCAGTTTCTTCATCATCTTCTTCTCTTTCTGACAAATACAGACATGAGGAGGCCTTTACCAGCTCTATACGTTTTCTCTCCGTCATATTGTAAGAAATGACCAGATATTTTTCCCACAGAGAATCTATGCATTGGTAATTCGCCCGGATATGGATAGGGGACGGCTTCTTTCCCCCGATCTCCTGGGAGACATATTTCCATCCGGGCCACATATCACCTTTCTCTGTCCGCAAGCCCTCAAAACAATAAGCTCTGTCTTCATTCAGACACAGGAAAAAGTCACTCTTAGTCCCCCTCCCCTGCCAGCCTGGCCTTTTGGACATTCCCCGCATCCTCCGGCTTTTATCCAGACAGATGGTATACAAATAAAGTGTCTGGAAATCTTCTTCAATCCTATATTTCCTGCTCCACTCCTTAAGCTTCTCCCGGTCATCGCAAAGGTCATCCCAGCACATCCACAGCGGATCCTCCCATAACCGTGCAAAAAGCCGAAGTTTTCCAGGCAGTCTTTCTGCCAGCAAAGACCATGTAGTGCGCAGATTTCCCCATAATCCTCTCTCGCTCCTTAGCCTTTCATTGTCCGGCTTTAAAAGATAAGTCTCATCCTGTTTTTCTGTCATTACCTGCCAGCCACAATAGGTCAGGACAGCCTCTTTTACAGGCGACGACCGAATCCAGTTTTCCATTATATCCCGGCCGGTGATTCTCATAACCACCTGGCCTTCTTTCTCTTCCAGACAGACTTTCCAATCCTCCAGACAGATTCCCAATTCTTCTCCCAACATGATTTGCTCCATTCTGTGCATGTTTCACAACGATATATGCCTCACTTTTCAGGATTCAGACATCCCCCATGTTCCAAATCCATCCCTGCTTTGCCACCGCCTCGCCGGGAATCCGGATAAAATCCATCTTCTCCGAGTAATACCCGTTGCTAAGCCCCAGAAACCGCAGATCCACATACCCTTTTCTGGTGGCAAACCGGTAGAAGGTCCACCGGTACTCTGTCCACAGTTCCTCCTCCATACCCGTTTCCCCCTGGGCCTCGTCCGCCATAAGAATCGGCGTATCCAAAAGCCAGGAAAGCTCCCCGTTTACGTCCTCCAAATACACATTTTCACAACATTCCTGAATATGATGAAGAGCATAGATGGTTCCATCCGAACAAAAAAACCGCAGTTCTCTCCAGTCGTCTACCTGCTCCAGCTTTACAATCGTCTTTCCCACCAACTCAGACAAAGGAACACGCCAATAACAGGCCGCTGCATTATAGTCTGTATTCTCCCTCATCATAAACCTCCTGCTCTCATAAGCTTTTCAATGAAGAAAGACTCCATAAGGCTTTGCACTTAATATCTGCATCAGTGCATCCATCCCTTCCAAAACCTCTCCCTCTTCCAGATCGCCTTCCCAGTTCCCGTCATCCTCCAGGTAGCAGCAGAATGTGTCAAACAATTCCCCTTCCATATCCCCTGCTGCCTGTTCCTCCATCTCCTGGATAGCCGTCCATTTCAGATCCTGACCGTCCTCCTGCAATATCAAATCCCACTGGCTTTCCACACAGAAAAAATCCGCAAATACGGAAGGAATCATAATGGTAACATCCAATTCTCCCTCTGCCTCACTTCTGGTAAAATAGCCGTAAATCTTTTCTTTCATGGTTTTGTTCTCCTCTTTTCCTGTTTTTCTCTTCCTCTATCCATCTGCTTTACACAGATTCCTGCCTTTTTATAACTGTAATCTCGTGTCCTTTACAAAAACTTTCTCTTCCCAGCTCCCCACGGTAATCTGTCTCCTTCATGAAAAATCTTGACTGCCTCCAGCCATTACATGCCTTTTTTAATCAGATCCCAAATCGCTTCTACCTCCTCCTGATTGGCCTGAACCACATGCCCTTCCACAATCTTTCGTTTCGCCTTCATGACATCCTTTGGATTCAGAAGCAGATCTTCCATCTGTATCCCCAGACAGCAGCAAAGGTTCTTCAAGACTTCCGGGCTTGCATTTTTTCCTGTCTGAAGGTGGTAAATCGTGGATCGGTCTACATCCGCCTCCCTTGCCAGCGCCTCCAGAGACAGCCCTTTTTTTCCAATAGCCTCCATTAATTTGGAAGCATTCACCGGAAATCCTCTTCTTCTGGTGTTTTTTCTTTTTGGGGATACCATATGACCTTCTCCTCCTTGGAAACCTTTTATTTACTTCTGGATCTATATGATGTTCCCGGATTATTCCGCACTTTGTGCTCCCACAACCCTGATGTCATTTATATTATAATAAAAAGAAAGAGGTCTCTCCCATTGCAAGACCTCTCTTATTTGTAAATATTCTGTTTCCTCGATTCTCATCTAATCCTGTATTTTACAAAATGCCCTTTATTTGTAATCCTAAATTCTAAAACCTGCTGTCTGTCGTTTTCTGCCTGCAATGCAGCCATGAGGATATTCCCATGTCAATCAGCCTGCCGCACATAACCTTTTTCATGGATTTCGGTATCTGCCAAATGCTGATACCTGCGTATTCCTTTCCGGTTTTCAGTTTCCAAAACAAGTCATATACAGTAAAAGTTCTATGTTCAGCGTTTCCTTTTCAACGTTCACGGTTCCTTCTGCTTGTTGCACCTAATAATGAGAATTGAACTCATCCCCTTTAGTTCTGTAAACCAACGCCCTGCCGCTAGGCTATTTAGGTACCGCTCTACATTACTAATTTTAGCTGTCTTGCATAGTCCCCCTATGCCAGGGAGGCTGAGTTTGGGATTTTCGCATTGCAGGCAGCAGACTTCTGCCATAATACAAAAGCGCTGTCAGTCGATGGCAATCAATGTGGTTGCATTGGAAATCTTAATCTGCGTATCGATCTCCTTCAAAAGGGCGGCCGATCTCATCCGCAGCTCTTCTGCTTTCTTCGTCGCTTCCAGCGGATCCATTAACTCCGTCCGGTTTTGGCTGATATACGCATCTACCACAGCCAGAGGCTTATCATCTTTTACCTTGGAATCCTTTCCCAGAATGCTCAGACGCATATTCTCCGCCTGTTCCTCCAGATTCTCATTTTTCTTATCTGCCAACGAATTGGCAGCAATGTATTGTTTTGTCATGATTTCCGCCAGATACTCTTCAAAGTCAGTTCCCTCGTAAGGATCTGTCATAGACCCCAGCATTCTGCCCAGATGTCTCTGAGGACTCTCCTTCTTTTCACGCATCCGGTTCCTCAGTGCGATTGCAGCCGCCACCGTATATTCCCCAAAAGAAGTCTTTATTATCGTGGCTCCATTGGATGCAATAAGCGCTGCCTCGATTCTCTGATATCTGGCGATCAGATCCATAATCTGCTGATAAGCAGCCTTTGCCTCCGCAGCAAATTCCTCCCGGCTCATTTTACTGTCAACGCCCTTTTCCTCGTTGTTTTTGGCAAAATCCACACACCGGAACTTTTCAATCTTCTGGTTAATCTTCTTTTTCAAAAGATCCCTCTCGTCAAGAGCTTGTGTCACAAGCATATTCTCCGCCATAATTTTTCCTCCTCATTTTGTAATCTTTATCCGGCCAGTAATCAGACTGCCAGTGCCGAATATTCAGACAATATATGTATCATGGCCTTCCGTTTCTCTCTGTCATTTACATATACAGTATATCAGCTTTTTCCCGAAAATGTTGTGGAACTATCCCCTGCATTTCCACAAAAAGCAGATACCTCTTCTGCCGGCTGACCAGCTCTCCTTCCCCCATCAGGTACAACGGATCCGTATACGCCAGAATCTCTTCCCCTGTCTGCCCTTTGTAGTCATATATCACCTGCAGCACCGTATAGCGCTCCCGGTTCCGGGCCGCTGCCTTCATCTGCTCATTGGACAGGGACAAAGTACCTTTCAGCACACTTTTCCTGGTATGGGTTTTTACTTCCAGATAATACTCTTTTGTCTCCTCTTCCTTCGTGACACACACCTGGATATCCCAGCCTGCCTGATGATACAGCCTGCTGTCAGGGTAATAAAGCCTTACCTGGGTGTCTGCCTGGCCCTCCGCCTCATACTCCTTCTTCATCTGGATTTCCTCACATGTCTCCCGGGTCACCTGATACCCCTCTCTCTGGAAGTATCCCTTCACCTGTTCCAGGGCATACCGCTCCCCTGCCCTGCCAATTTTCTGCAGAATCTCTCCCTTCTGCCTGTCAGACACCTCTCCATATTCTGCCGCCAGCTCCTCATCCCAGTCCATATCATCCCACAGCGTTTCCTCCTGTCTTCCTCTCTCTTCTTCTGCCTCCAGCTCTATCCGCTCTTTTTCCTTCTTGTATTCTGTCAGCTTCTTCATTGCCTCCTCTATGGTTCCTGCCTCCAGCTCCTCCAGAATCATCTGACAGTCCCTGGCCTTTTTCTGAATCCTTACCGCCGCTTTGGGAGTCAGCAGCTTCATCTGTTCTTCCTCCTTGGTAAACCCAGGAAAATAAACCTCTGCCTGTCTTACATGCTCCTGAATCCATCCCAAAAGCCTGGTGCAGGCCTCCTGATGATTGGCTGCGGCGTCAGACAGGTTTTTCCCTGAAAGAATCTGCTGGACCGCCCGGTGGATTCCGATAGCCACAGTTTCTTCCTTAAGAGGCGAAAGCCCATACCCCTGTTCCAGACAGATTCCGCGATCAAGCGCAAACTGGTACACCTTGCAGTCCGGATTCACATCTGCAAACTCCCAGGCAATCTCCTTTAACTCCTCCCCCGACGTCTCGTCCCTCCTAAGCTCCCACGGAGCAAGGAAATCTCCCAGCTGGTTGGGAAATGCGGAAATATATCTGATATTTGCCTCTCCCACATAGTAAATCCCCTTTTCGTAAACCCCGTTCAGCCACTTATATACCTGTTCCCTGGTCCATCCAGACAGCATTCCCCCACAAAGCTTCTCCATACAGTTTTCACTACTTATCTTATTTAAAATCCGCATCAAAATCTCATAATAGGTATTCCGCCACATTCCTCCATAACCAGATGTCTCAACAGGCTGCCTTTTCGGAAGCTCTTCCCCATATACCGGCCTGCAAAGCTGATAAAGCCCATCGTCCTCCCCACAGGCAGCCATAAGCAGCCACGCCTGTTTCCAGGCATTCTCATACATTTCCTCATAGATACTAAAATTCCGTACCATGTATTTCCGGTTTGTCCTGGCCATAATATAGTTCTGCATGCGGATTTGATCATAGTCCTCCAGTTCTCTTAACCCTCTGTCGTCAAACCCAGGATGAAGCAGGCTGTCCCGGATCTTTAAAGGCTCCTCCCCCTTAGAGCTGTCCAGCCGGTCAAGGACATCGCTGACCTGCTTTAAGATTTCCGGTATTCCCGGATCCCGCCGGATCTCACGGATTCCAAACAGCCGCCTCTCCTTCCAGTCTTCCCGATTCTGATTAGGAAAAATACAGATTTCCCCTGCCTTGACCGCCATTGCCAGCCCTTCATTTTTCATGGCCGCCTCATAGAGAAACTGGCACCAGGCCATAGGATCCATCTTGTCCTCATCCAGACGCCCGGTTAAAAATTCCCGGGCAAGGCCCAGCACCTTTCCCAGCTCCAGACATTTCTCATCTCCCGGTTCATAGCCTGCAAAAGCCTCATTCCATTCCTCATCTCCCACAGGGATCCGGAGCCCACGGAGCACAGATAAAAGCTGCCGGACGCCTGCCACCTCCTCCGTGTCTTTCCCGGATACCAGATAAAATTCCGGATTTTCAAATGCCGTAGCTCCATATTCTGTAGAAATCATAGGTTCTCTGCTGACAATCCTGTACAATTTTTCATACAGATGTTCCCTGGCCCATGCCTCCGATATCTCCCTGTCCGGTTTCCACAGAGGAACAGACGCCACATAGTCCAGACGCTTATACCCAAACCCAGACAGACAGTGAAGAAACCGCCCGTACATCTCCACCGCCCGATCCATGATTTCCTTGTTAACTAAAGCATCCTTAGACGCCTGATTATCCACCAGAGTAATACCGCTTCTGGGCTCATTGGTGCGGAAATTCCGGCAGTTGATTACCACAGGAAAGGGGAACTGCTCCGCTCCAATCAAGGGAAAATCCACAAAAAGCCTGGGCAGACATGGGGAAATCTTTTTCATACTGCCCTTTTCCCATCCGGCTGCCAGGGTAATGTCTCCCTGTGAGAGATGGATCAGAAAATAAGTCTTCTTTTCCTGTATCTCTCCCTCCGTGATTGTCCTGAAAATACACAGCCGCTTTAACCCATTCCCTAAATCCTCTTCCTCTCCGCACTCATAAAACGTTCTGCAAACCGTCTCCTTCTCATGACTAATCAGCTCCACACTCGCTATCTTCTCTGAAAACAACAGTACATAGAGAATGGTCTCCTGCAGATCCGTTATACCAATCCGGGCAATTTTTCTGCTTTCCTCATTGTCCAAATGATAAAAAAAACGGGTATTAAACCCATTTCTGTTAAAATCCTCCACAGTTTCCGACTCATCAGCCTTTTTCAGTTCCTCCATAGTATGAAAAATCCCTGCCAGTATCTCCTCTTTGGTAGTTCCCCGACGATCCATCCGAATAGAAAAAGGCTTGAACGGAAGTCCCTCGTCCTTCAATACCGCCTGGATTTCCACTTCTTCACTAAGCTGATACGTGGTCATAAAACCTGTCCCGAACTGACCGATGGTATTCTCCCCAGGGCTTTTTGAGGAAACCTGGTTAATGATAGACAAAATATCCTTCACACGGAAAGGCCTTCCGCTGTGTGAAAAAAACAGGCCATTCTCCTGCAGTTCAATTTGTATCTTCACTGGCTGATCGTCATAAGCCGCGTCCCGGCTGTTCTGAAACAGCTCCATAACCCATCGCCGTGCCTGGGATACATCGCTTACATTCCGTATCCGATCCATATGCTGCAGGATCTTCGTGGCAATTCCCGCCTGATAGACGTTCCCGATATTCTGTTCAATTAGCGTCTGATAATCCATACTTCTTCTCCTTTGTCTCTTATTTTTTGCTTTTTTCCTTTTTACGGAATAAGATTATTATACCAGGAGAGTTTTTTCTTTACATTTACACAGGAAACGTATTTTGTAAAAATTCCTTTTATTCAGAAATCGGCAGAGAAAAATATTTTACAAAAACCGGCAGATTGTCATTCCCCTTCTTGTCTTTTAACAGTACCTTTGCTACAATCAAACAAAGCCTGCAATCCTATCTCCTCACAGAAAGGAGCCCTTTATGAAAAAAAGCAACCCCAAAAAACAAGAAAACCAAGGATTTCTCGACTGCCGCAGCCTCCCCTACCATTTAGATGAAAAGGGCATCTCCGTCAGTGCGCTGGAAGAACAGTGCGGTCTTTTAAAAGGTACCTTTGATGACGTATGTAGTGGCAGAAAGCATAAAATGCCCAGAGAAATCGTAGAAAAGGCAGCAAAAATCCTTCATGTAGACACAGAAAGCCTGGGGAAACTGCCCTGCCATAATATAAGGCATTACTGCAATCAAAGAGGCCTTTCCTGCTCGGCTCTGGAAATTGCATGTGGATTTGAGAAAAATACTCTCTGGGATGCATACAACGGCGGCAACAAAAACATGACCTACGAAAAAATCAAAAAAGTAGCAGATGTTCTTCACGTATCCATTCAGGATCTTGGCGCTCCGGAGAAAGAATGCGTGGATATACATAAAATAACAGAAAATATCCAAAGATCTTTAAAAAAAGTCGCCCCTGTGTGGCTCCGCAAAGCAAAAGCAGACCGAATAACTGCCTTCCTGTCACAGACCGAAGCAACTGACGATTTAATAGAAAATGTTGTCTACCTTCTGATCGACAGCAATCTGCTGGGCCGTTCTCTCGCCTGTTTTCTTTTGTCCCCCTATGACGATCTGGAGGATTTTCTGGATGCTTTAACCCCCGGTTTTAAACATCCGTTCCCTACCTCGGATCCTGCCTCCTATATTGCCGACTATTTTCTAACGCCAAACCGCAGGAAAAAAGATAAGAAAAGAATCACAAGAACAGATGCTGCGGAAACACTTCCCCTAAGCCGCCCAACTCTGGACAAGCTGATTCGGGGAGAGGCCATTAAGAACCGGACAATATTTGAGAATAAGTTGATTTCCATGATCGTTGAAAATGAAACTACCGAAATAGAAGAGGAAACAGACAATGAAATCGCCAGGCAAATCCGCCAGGCCATTGCCAAATCCTACCCCGGATTCCTGAATGAGGCAGGCAACCTTTTTCTCGGCTACTATTTAAATACCAATGATATCTACCTGGAATTTCTCCTGAAACGCCTTTTAGACTCCTCGTCCTCACCACCGGACCCTCAGACAATCCAGGTATTGGAAGATATAACAAAGTGCCCCCAATTCTACCAGAAACACTACAAGCCCAACATTCATATTCATTACTGCCAGGAAGAACCAGAAAGCTATTATGTCTCCATTCTGTTTGATAAAAAGATATTAGACAAAAATTTATCCGACCAGGAGCTGTTTAATAAAATCTTATCCGTTAGAAAGCTGGTGCAGGATATCTTATCCAATCAGGAATTACTGGATATCCTGTTATCGGATAAAACCATTTTTGATAAAATAGTCCCCGCCTTAAGCCAGGATCTGTCTGTCAGAACCTTTTTATACGATGTTTTGTCAAACCATAATTTATTAAAACAGATTCCCTCCAATCCATTTCTGCTGTGGAAAGCCCTGCTGGATCACTTTTTATTAGAAGGCACCATTTACTCGTTTTTTTTACTGCCTTCTCCCTTCCTGTATCTTCCGCTGCCAGATCCGGACGCTGTCCCTAAGATATCTGTGGATTCTCCATACCAGATAGATCTGGATTTGTCTCCGGACGATGATGATTTTGAGTCCCAGATGCTGGAACTGGCGCTTCATGCTTTCATAGATGATGTGGTGGTACCTATGTCCCCCACGCTTCTGGCAAATGCTTTCTATGATTACCTGGATGAATGCTATGCAGACGCTGTGATTACCGGAGACACCATCCACGATTTTGAGCTGTCCTGTTCATCCCGCAGCCGGCAAAGATATCAGCAGTACCGACAGATTGTCGCAAAAATTCGTGATGAGACGGATTCTGAAGATTTGGATTCCTTTATGGATACCATTGCCAAAATATTCAGCCGGATGCGGGAGGACTCTGCATACGAGGGACAGGTTCTTCGTGAATATGGTTTGGAACGTGAAAGCAAAAACAACACATAAAATCAAAAGGGGATGTTGCAAAATCACCGAACTTTGCAGCATCCCCAATTATTCATTTCTTATCTCCTCTGGCTCCCCTGTCCTTCTTTCTATCCTTCTGCTGCTCTTTTAACAGCTCATTCTCCATTCTTTTCATGATTCGCTTCATTTTGCCTACCGGCTTGCAGGTAATTCCCATCTTTCTCCCCTCCCAGAATGTATAAATACTCTAAATTCCTTACCTGTCTATCATACCATTCTTTTTGCGGAAATGTTGTGGAACCTGGAGCGTATCTTCAACTATTTTGGGGCAATCTCAGATTCCCAGAAACTTGGTGCTGGCTTCATGGATAGCGGCTACACTTTCTGGGCGATCCTCACCGGCCAGTTCGCCATTGGGATTCAGTCCATAGTGAACCTGACGCAGCATCATGTAAGCATAGCTTGGGCGGTAAGATGCAAGCTCCTCCCGATCCACCGCGAAGGGTCCGTCCGGATACATGGATACCATGCTGTCCTTCTCATAGATTGGCTCCATGCGAAGGATCTTCCAGACACCGTCACGCTTCTCCAGCTGATAGTGGAGACGGGTATTGGTGGACATATCTACGGTATCACCGTCCAGGGGGCAGCGGATCTGAATGGCAGTGATACACTCCGCAATAGCGCGGTTGCCGTTGAGCCATACAATGGTGTTGAAAACCTTGTGTTTTGCAGGCGCCTTGGAAGCGTTCATCCTCGCGGAGCCAGCGATAAACTCATCAGGTGTGCCAGTCATCCAGGAAACAATAATGGTAGCATCATCATGATAGCACCCCCGCATTTCGTCCCACAGCTTATAGTCTCTGCAGTACCTCTCAAACTCCACCAATTCCCGGATATTCGCCTTGTCTGCCATTTCTTCCAGAGTGTTCTGTCCCATTTTACATTGATAAAACATATAAAAACCTCCTACTAATTTTAATTTTTTGTAATACTGCGAAAAAATGTATATGCCGCTCAGATGCTTATCTATATTATTCATAATTTTGGACAGAATGTCTATTGTTTATCCGACCAGAAAACAGAGGCTTTTATCAGCCTACATTTGGTCGTGTAAACAATAGCACAAGCTGAAAATGCACTGTATAATACGGGTAAGAAAAAATGTGTATGTATGTTTGGAGATGCCAGGCTTTAGTCTCAATTACTTATGAGGAGGTGTAGCTATTAAAATGAAAGCAACGTCAAACGCAATGCCGGGGCAGGGTAATATTAAATATCCTGTTTCTAAGGTAATTCATTCTGCAATTACTATCTTTTTAATGTTTCTGTTTGGCAGGATCGTCCCCCCTTTCGGCGGGATTACTCCTGTAGGCATGAATGTACTGGGGGTATTTCTGGGGGTTATCTACGGTTACTGTACCTGTGAAATTGCATGGCCCTCTGTTCTGGGTTTTGTCGCCTACGGCCTCTCTGGTGCGGTAACTGTAAGCGAAGCTATCTCCGCCATGATGGGCCAGAGCGTAGTATTTCAGAGTATCTGTGCATTCCTGGCAGCCGGCGCATTGTCCGAATTCGGATTCAGCAAATGGTTTGTACGCTGGTCACTGTCCAGAAAAATCTTCAAAGGCAATCCCCTGGTCTATCTGTGGAGTTTCATGGCTATCTTCGGCTTATCCGCAGTGGTTATCTACACAGTTCCCCTCCAGGTTCTGCTCTATACCATCTGGCTGGATATATCCGAATCCTGTGGTTACGGAAAGAATTCCAAATTTTCCTATGCCGGCTTTACCGGTATTCTGCTGGCCTGTACCATGGGCGACAGCCTGCTGCCCTATACGTCATGGAAGCTTGGCCTGGCGCAGACCTGGAGTGAATCTGTAGGCGGCGACGTAAATCTGGTTGTTTTCGGTATGATTACCGTTTTAATCTTCTTCCTGGCTATCACCGCATATGTTTTGCTTTTAAAGCCTGTACTGAAGGTAGATTTTTCCAAGCTGCAGGCTTATGATACTGACAAAATGCCAGAAGAAACCAAGTATTTACGCCCCCGGGCAAAGCGTGTGTTTTTTGTCTACATGACAACTGTCGTCACATGCATCGTAGCCACTGCACTGCCAGCCGGCAATGCTTTCAAAGTCCTGATCAACAGTAACCTGACCAATGCCGGTATGTATGCCATATGCGCTGTTATCCTGATGATTATCCCCAGCGGCGAAGGAGACGGACAGGCCTGCCTTGACTTTAAAACCCATGCCAAAAACCTGATCAACTGGAACAGCGTATTTATGTGTGCCGTTTGTATTACCCTTGCTTCCGCTGTCAGCAAAGCAGATTACGGTATCAGCGCCTGGCTGAGCAGTCTGTTTGAACCTCTGTTCGGCGGAGACAACAAGTGGGTCATCATGGTGGTGGCTGCCTTTGTCGGTCTTATTATGACTCAGGTGGGCTCCAACATCGCTTTTGGAAGCGCCTTAATACCGATTATTGCGCCTTTTGTCATCGCCAGCGGCCTGAATCCTATTATCTCCTCTGTGGCAGTGGTGTTCTTTGTACAACAGGGGTATTGCCTGCCTGGTTCCTCATCTCCGGCTGCGATTTATCACTCTCATGACTACATTCCGGATATGAAACAGCGCATTAAGTTCACTACGTTTGGCACCGGACTGATTTTTATCTCCGGTATCATGGTTATGAGTATTTTCTATTGCTTTATGTAAAGTATCTTACACAAAATCATCTGCTATTAGAAAGGATGACAATCTCATGAAAAAGATTACTGTTATCGGTGCCGGCGGGACAGGGCATGGGCTTGCTGCCATACTGGCTGCCAAAGGCCATCAGGTCTGCCTTGCAGACACCGAAGTATACGGTGACATTTTAGCACAGACAAAAAAACTTTCCCAAATCCAGGTATCCGGCACTGTCGAAGCAGCCGGGCGCCTGGCAGAAGTCACCACGGACATTGCCGGGGCTGTCGCCTGGGCCCAGCTGATCATCTGCTGCACCGTCTCCAACCGTGACGAAGAAATTGCCGGGATCATTGCTCCCCATTTAACTGCCGACAAGGCTGTTTTGGCAGGCGCAGGCAACGGGGCTTCTATGGTTTATCAGCAAATTTTCGAAAAAGCCGGCCACGGCGACACCCTGACAGGGGAAGTCGCCGGCAACTTTTTCCCCTGCCGTCTGACTTCTCCCGGGCAGGTTCTCATCGGTCTGCCTCTAAGTCCCAAAGGGGTTGCCGCATTTCCTCCTGAGAACTCAGACCAGCTGGCCTTGCGTTTTGCAGACATATGGGAGCTGACTCCCTGCCGCAGCCTGTTTGAGGCTATATTTAACGGCCCCAACCTGATCTGCCATAGCGCCGGTATTGTCACGAATTTAAGCGCCATTGACCGCAACAACAGAACTTTCAACCTGTTCCGGGATGGTTTAAGTCCTGCTTTTCTGAATCTGACAGACGCTCTGTGGGAGGAAAAGCGTCGTGTCTATGAGGCAATGGACTGTATCCTGCCTCCTGCCCCCCGTACAATGCTGGCAGGTGTCATGGACACAGAGAATGAAGCCTACCGTTTCTTCCGGGAAATGGATGGCCCAGACTCTCTCAAGCACCGCTATATTACGGAGGATGTTCCCTGCCTGCTCTGTTTTTTTGTCTCCATCGCCCGTCATCTGGGTGTACAGATTCCGCTTTTTGAGGGAATCCTTGGCATTTTGTCTGCTGCTACAGGCAGGGATTTCTACAAAGAAGGCCGAACACTGGAAAATCTGGGTCTGACCTCTCTGAACCGTCAGCAGCTTATTCGGTTTTTACTGGCAAAAAAGTAACTTGTTCCTGGGAGAAAGGGGGACTTTTTGTGAAGCTGACACCCAAACTTGTAGGGCCCTTTGTAGATTTGATGGAGAAAGAACTCCCTTATCGGGTTACCATCACGGATGCCGAAGGATATATCGTTGGCTCCAGTGATGCCTCCCATTTGAACCAGTTCCATCCCTCAGCCTATGAGATTCTGTGCGGCCGGGAGCCTGTTGAAAAGTATGTGGAGAACGGATATGTAAATGTGCCTGAAAATGTTATGCTGGGCTATGGCGAAAAAATCATTTATGAAGGAGAATGTATAGGCTTAATCGGCTTAATCGGGCCTCCCCAGGAACGAAAAAAAGATATTAAAACCGCACAGTTTATCCTGCGGCTTCTTCTGGAGCGAGAACAGGCCCAGTCTGAACTGGAACTGATTGCCTCCGATAAAAACGCATTTATTGTCCAGCTTCTCCACAGTGCCAACAGCAAGGAGTCCTGGCTGAAAAAAAGGGCTGCCATCTATAACTTTTCTCTGGGATTGCCGCGGCATATCGCAGTCATCCAGGTGCGAAATTCAGACATAAGAAATCGGCAGCCATTGGAAGCTGCCAAAATCCGCAAAAATATCCTCCAGGAAGTACAAAAAATATTTTCCAACCCACAGGATACCATCTTTGAAGCAGAAACTGGAGAAATTGTACTGTTGACAATCTCCGGAGGTTCAAAACAGGCATCCAAACGAAAGCGGTATCTGGAAACTGCATTGAAGGAGTTCTGCCAGAACATCTGGCTTCGCAGCAACATACAGTCATTAATCGGTATCAGTCCGGAATGCGAGAACTATCCTGGCTATCCGGACGGATACCAGCAGGCCCTTTCCGCGCTGGAAATCGGCAAACGCATCGCGCCGGAACAGGGGATCTGGCACTACGAGGAAGTACGCCTTGGCCGGATTGTTTCCGGATTGACGGAGGAAGCACGCAGTATTCTTCATGAAAGCAATCTGGAACCGTTGTACTCCGTGCAAACCACAAACCTTCTGGAGACACTCCAGGTTTATTTTTCCCAGAATATGAATGTTGGCGCCACAGCGGATGCTCTCTATATTCATCGAAACACTTTGCAATACCGGTTCCGGCAAATCGCGGACATTACCGGTTATGACATCCGGCACATAGACGACCAGGTTCAGTTGCGACTGGCAGTTTTGCAGCATCTGCTTTCAGGCAATTCTGAATAATAAAATTATAAAAAGTGATTATAAAGGAGTAAAAAAATATGGGTTTTCGTACAAACGCAAAAGAGATTACAACCAATTACACACAGACTCTTTCCCGGTTCACTGCCAATCTGAAATATGAAGATATCCCCGCCCAGGTACGTGAACGAGCCAAATATATGGCTATGCAGACCATCGGAGCTGCATTGGGCGCTAAGGGCCTCCCCATGACCGACAAGGCCATTGCTATCGGAAAGTCCTGCGGCACCGGCAGTCCTGAGGCCACTATGTGGGTGGACGGCAGCAAGACCAGCATGACCAGCGCTGTTTTTACAAACAGTACCCTGGCCGATATTCTGGACTGGGAAGACTGCTCCTGGGCCGGACATCCTTCTGCCGGCGTTATCCCTGTGGCCTGGGCTGTCGCCGAAGGCTGTCACAAATCGGGTAAAGATCTGATCGCAGCCATTGTTGCGGCATACGAGGTATATACCCGTGTGGCAATGGTGGTACAGCCCCCTGAGGATCAGGATGTCCTAAAAGGCTGGGGCCTGACCTCCTGGCAGGTATTTGCCGGTGTTGCACCCGCCGCCAAACTGATGGATCTGACCCCGGATCAGATCAACCAGGCTTATGGCTTTGGTGTTTTGTGCTGTCCTGTTCAAAGTAACCTGCACCACATCACCATGTCTGATGCTTACCACTATGAACACGGTTTCCGTGCCAAGGACGGCATCCTGGCCGCCATGGCTGCCAAGGCAGGGGTTGACAACTACATGGATGCCTTCGACGACCCCTATTCTTTTGATTACCACATGACTCCCACGCCTGAGCGTGA
Source organism: uncultured Hungatella sp. (assembly GCA_910588325.1). GTDB lineage: Bacteria > Bacillota > Clostridia > Lachnospirales > Lachnospiraceae > UBA3402. Next base: position 9,554 of record CAJUPP010000020.1, on the reverse strand, counting down.
CTGGTACACCCGTGAGCTGGGACAGCGCTGGCTGACTATGGAAGTACTTATGAAACACTGGCCTGCTAATATGTGGCTGCAGACTCCCATTGAACTGGTACATAATATTACTGCCAAAAACCATATTACCCCCGATGACATCGAGAAGATCGTGCTGGATCCTCCTACCCAGGGCAGAATGTACTACAATCCCGATGGCTTTACCTCCCTGACACAGGCCCAGTTCAGCGCTCCCTTCATGCTGGCCACCTATCTGCTGAATCCTGTACCAGGGCCCTCCTGGTTCGACAAAAGCAAGCTGACCGATCCCAAGCTGCTGGAACTGGCAGGCAGAGTCCAGGGCGGCCCCGCCAATCCTCATCTGATACAGGTATGCTTTAAGGAATTCCAGCGTGGCCGCTTCCCCATGAAGACCATTACCATCACCACCAAGGACGGCAGACAATATCAGGAAAGCATGGACTGTCATCCTGGCCATCCAAAGAACATGATGACTCCAGAGGAGTTCTGCGACCGCTTCCGCATCCAGGCTGCACCTACCCTCAGTTCCAAAAAGATCGAACAGGCCATCAATGCACTGGTTCATCTGGAAGACTGCCGGAATGTAGCTGAACTGAGCTGGATATTTTCCGAATAAATCGGAAGAATCTTTTAAATAGAAGGGAGAAAACTATGTATTACGGTTGGAGAGCAAAAATTGGTCTCATCACACCGGCTAACGGCACTGCCAATGAGATGGATTTTCATCGGTATGCCCCTGAAGGTGTAGCTACCATGACCCAGAGAATTTTTTTTGAAAAAGTGGATGTAAACGGCCTTTCCGCTCTGGCAGAGCGGGCTGTGGAAGGAGCCCGGATTCTGGCCAGCGCCAATCCTGATCTGCTAGTGTTCGGCTGCACCACAGGAAGCCTGATCAAAGGGTACGGTTATGACCAGGAATTAAGCGAGAGAATTCATCAGGTTTCCGGCATTAAAACCATCACCACCACCACAGCCTTAATCCAGGCGTTGAGAGCGTTGAGAAGCAAACGTGTGTTAGTTTCCACACCGTACTCAGATGAAGTAAATGCCATCGAGAAAAAATTTTTAGAAGACAGCGGCTTTGAAGTGGTGGGAATCCATGGCCTCGGATATACCAATCCGAATATGATGCCCCAAACGACTACAGAGCAGATGCATAAGCTGACACGGGATAACATGGAGCCTTCTGCTGATACTATCTTTGTCAGCTGCACTGGCATCGGCGTGCTTGACGGTATCAACATCATGGAAGCCGAATTTAAACGCCCGGTCATTACCAGCAACCAGGTTACTCTGTGGTATGCATTGCGGCAGCTTTCTATCCATGAAGATGTGGGATTAGGTACGTTGTTTCAGGTTTCCAGTTCCTAATGGTGAATATACATATGCAGCAGTTATATGCCTGCTTTCCAGGCACCACCATGAATGAAAGGGGCTGCCCACTCAAAATTATGGGGCAACCCCTTTAAGCAATCACTAAAACACGTACTTCTCCAGCCTGTCAAAGGCCTCCTTCACCCTGCTGAGAGGCAGAGCCAGATTCATCCGGATGGCACAGGGCCCATGGAACATCCTTCCGTCCTGCCATACCACCCCCGCATCCCAGCCGGCCTTCTCCACCTCATCAATCGTCTTTCCATGAGCCTCACACCACCTGGTGCAGTCCAGAAACAGCATATAGGTTCCTTCCGGCCTGAAAACTTCCACTCCCTCAAAATGCTTTTCTATAAAATCGCAGGCGTACCTGATATTCCCGTCCAGAACCTGGCACAGCTCATCCACCCACTCATACCCTTCCGGCTTATACGCCCCAATCAGGGCATGCATGGACAATACATTCATACTGTTATAATGAGGCTTCTCCCCCTTGGCCGCCACCCGATCCCTCAGATACTGATTATAAATAATATGATAGCTGCCAATCAGCCCCGCCAGATTAAAGGTCTTGCTGGGCGCATACAAAGCCACCGTCCTGTTCTTGGCATCCTCGCTGACCGACTGGGTAGGAACGTGTTTATGCCCCGGCATAATAATATCCGACCAGATCTCATCCGAGATCACCACACAGTCATTGGCCTTATAAACCTCCATGGCCTTCTCCACTTCCCACTTCTCCCACACTCTTCCACAGGGATTATGGGGACTGCAGAATACCGCCACATGGATCTTGTTGGCCTTCAGCTTGGCATCCATATCCTCAAAATCCATCCGCCACACTCCGTTTTCATCCTTCTTAAGAGGCGTATGGACAATCTTAAACCCATTGTTCTCAATACTTCCCGTAAACCCAATATACGTAGGGCTGTGTAAAAGCACTCCGTCTCCCGGAGCCGCAAAGGCTGTCAGCGCCGAAAGCACGCCTCCCAGCACCCCATTCTCATACCCGATATGCTCCCTTTCAAGGCCCGTAACCCCGTTCCTCTTCTCATGCCACCGGATAATCGAATCAAAATACTCATCCGAAGGCGAAAAATACCCGAAAGCCGGATGCTTCACCCTCTCGATAATGGCTTCCTGAATCGTAGGCACCGTAGGAAAATTCATATCCGCCACCCACATGGGGATCGCGTCAACCCCTTCCTTCGGAGCCGGCGGAGCAAAGCCCTTCCCCAGCCCGTCAACTGCAATAGCATCCTTCCCGTGTCTTTCCAGTATTGATGTAAAATCGTATTTCATTTGTACCGTCGTCCTTTCCAGTAAATTATAACAATTCAATAACCAATGCTGTTTCGTCAAATTCTGCCCAGTGAGGGACTTAATGACCGCCAGCAATAACGCAGCCTGAAGAGAGCATGATATTGTGTTTTCCAGGGTACTTGAAGACCGTCGGTACTTAGGCGCTGTTTTTTAGCGCCTTATGTACCGTTACGCTCTTCACGTAGCGCGAGCGTGCCCGGGAAAACACAATATCATGCTCTCTTCAGGCGGACCTTTCACGATTCTCCAGGCAACCAAAAATGTTTCAATACCCCCACAACATCAGCCCATCGCCCCATTCAAAAGCGCCTCAAGCACCGCCCTCACACTCTTCTCCTCCACATGCAGCGTCAACTCCGGCTCATGTATATGCTCCAGATAATGAGCATCCGAATTGCTGATAATCCGGCACCTCTCCAGATAGGGATTCTCCCGCTTAAGCTTATGCAGCTTCCCCAAATCCTTCACCTCCGCCGTGACAAACCTGCTGTCCGGAGGCACAAACCCCAGATTGGCAATCAGGCTGTTGGCCGTCTTATCCACATGGGCCGGAAACATCACACCTCCATATCCCCGGACCAGTTCCCACAGCCCATCAAAGGAGATATCCGTGGCATTAATCAACAGATTAGGCACAGTCCCGCACACCTGATCCGACGCATCATAAATCTGCTGCTTCCCGAAAATCTCCTCCTTATTAGGAAACGGAATCAGTTTCTCATACACATACGCATCAAATTCCATAGCCGCCTTCAGTTCCTCAAACAGACAGACCGCATGAACCTCCTCCGAGGTATTAATCTCCATCCCCGGAATGGCAAGAATCCCATACTCCTTGGCCGCCGCCAGGACCGCCGGACAATTCTTGCAGGAATTATGGTCCGTCACCGCAATCACATCCAGCCCCTTAATCACCGACATGCCCACAATATTGGAAGGCGTCATGTCATCATCTCCGCATGGGGAGAGACAGGAGTGGATATGAAGGTCATAATACAACTCAGCCATGAAGCTCCTGATACACTTTCAGAGCCGCCTCAAACACCGGCTCCTCCGTAGCCAGCACTGTCACGCCCTGTTCCTTTGCCTTCGCCCTGGCCACTTCGTCAAGAGCTGCCCCTTCCGCCATAATCACACAGGACACATCCGCCAGCGTAGCCACTGCTATAGTATTTACATTGCCCATCACCGTCACCCATGCGCCGTCTGCCGGTGCTCTTCCCATGGCAATGCTTAAAAGATCACAGCAGAACACTCCTGTCACCTGCCGGTCCGTTTCCTCCCCGGCATTGACGATATGGAATATCTGCTTATCCATCAAATCCTTTACTGTCACCTGTTCATCCTCCTATCTCCAGAATCTTTCTGTCCCTGTTTTCCAGATGATTCCGAAAACACATATTAATCCCCTGCTTTATTATCCAGAGAAGTCATCTCTCCCGATATCCGCTTTATGTAATCTTTCAGGAGATTCAATGTCCCCGTTCCGTCCTTCTCTCCGTCTGCCAGATCCTCTGTCAGCCCGGAAATCTCCTGGGACAGATTGTGCAGGCTTTCTCTCAGATAGTAGATACAGTCCCTCTCACTGGCCTCCCCCCGGACGATATCCTCCGCCAGCGCTTTGCAGGTAGGCGCCCCGCAGGAGCCGCAGTCCAGCCCCGGAAGCTTCTTGCACAGCCTCTCCACCCGTTCCAGGCGGGAGAAGCTTTCCATCATCGTATCCCCCAACCGGAACACCGGCTCAAACTGGACGTCAGTAGTCCAGGGTACATACTCCTCATCCGCCTTCTTCATATGGCTCCTGGCCACCGGCATGTATTTGCGAAGCCGTTTCAGCTTCACCTCCGCCACATAGGGATTCTCCACGGTCAGCACACCGCCCACACATCCGCCGTTACAGGCATTTAGCTCCACAAACTCCAGATTGGCAAATTTCTGATCCTCCAAATCTTCCAGCACCCGTATCACGTTCTCAATCCCGTCGGCCGCCAGATAATTCTCCGAAAACAGGCCGCTGGCCTCTCCGCCGCTGCGTCCCCAGCTGATGCCGATCTTCCCCGAGGTACTGATATCCTCCGCGTTGTCCCCCACCGCCTTCATATAGGCCAGAAGCTGCGGATACACATCCTTGATCGCCAGGACATGATCCACCTGGCTTTTGTCCGTCCCCAGCGGAGACTTCACATAGGTCACCTTAGACGGACAGGGAGAAATAAATACAATCCCGATCTTTTCTCTGGGCAGCCCGGTCTCATTCATTGCCTTCTCCGCCGCCATACAGGCAGCCACCTCAATCGGCGGATTTAAAGGCAGAAGATGAGGAATCAGATTGGGAAACCGAACTCTTATCAGCCGCACCACCGACGGACAGGCCGTGCTGATTAAAGGCAGGTTGTCGTCATGAGCTGCAATATACAGCCTGGTGGCATCCGAGACTACCTCCGCCGCACCGCTGACTTCAAACACATCCGAAAATCCCATAAGCTTCAGGGCATTTAAGACAATGTTCACATCCTCCAGATTGTTAAACTGACTGTACAGAGAAGGTGCAGGAAGAGCCACTGTATATTCGTACTGCTTAAGCACTTCCATCTTGTCATAAGTCGCAATCTTTGCATGATGAGGACAGATACGGATACACTCCCCGCAATCAATACAGAATTTGCTGTTAATCTGCGCTTTTCCATTACGGACACGGATGGCCTGGGTAGGGCACCGCTTAATGCAGTTGATACAGCCTTTGCAAAGCGCCGCATCCAATCTTACTGAATGATAAAACTTATCCATCTGTCCGCCTCCTAATTCAAACTCAATGCATACGGCCTTAGCCGTACACCAAAACATGTCATCTGAGCCTCTTAATACTTCACCACCATAGTCACTGTAGTCCCTACCCCCAGTTCCGTCTTCACATCCATCTCATCCGAATATTTCTTCATATTAGGCAGTCCCATACCTGCCCCGAATCCCAGAGAACGGACCTCGTCCGGCGCCGTGGACCATCCGGCCTGCATGGCCTTGTCAATATCCGGAATTCCCGGCCCTTTATCCGCCAGAATCATCACAATGCTTTCCGGCGATATCTCCACCGTGATTTCTCCGCCCTTCGCATGAATCACCATATTAATCTCACCCTCATACATGGCTATGGATACCTTGCGTATGGCCTCCGGCGAAACCCCCAGCTGTTTTAACTTGCTTTTCACATCACTGCTGGCCTCCCCTGCCCTGGTAAAATCGTCCGGGGAAATCTCATAATTTAAGGTAATCACATCAGCCATTAAAACGCACCTCCATTAAGTCCGGCCTGATAAAGCAGCCCGCAGGAAGAAAACATACGATGCCCCGTCTCCAGCACCACCAAATCCCTTTCCCTCGCCATGTCAAGAATGGTCTCATCCGGTTTCTTCCCTCTGACAAAAATAATGCACACAATGTCCAGCATCTCCGCCGTCCGGATCACCTGAGGATTACACAGGCCTGTCAGCAGAATAGAATGATCCTTGGAAAATGCCAGCACATCGCTCATCATGTCCGACCCGCAGGCGCTGCGCACCTCCCTGTCCAAATGATCCTCCCCCACTAAAACTCTGGCACCCAGCACATCCATAGCATCCTTTACTGTCATAAAGCCCCTCCTTTCTCATTTTCCGGTCTGAAAGCCGGCACAGATATGTCGCCGCAGCCCGGCCCTCCGCCGGATTACAGCAGTATGTTCTATCTATAAGAATACCATTGCTTTTGTGAATATTCAACTAATTTAACAGGAATTACCAAAGAAGTTTTTAAAGATATTTCATCTTTTTTGTAGATTTTTTGTCATTAACATGATAGAATGGCTTATATATTGCATAAGCATGACAAAGAGGAGGGTTTAACATGGCTTGCAAAAAAGAAAGTGTACCTTTCAGCGGCACGCCGGAGCAGGAAGCTGCCCTGAAAAAAGTGATCGCCCAGCTGAAAGACACAAAAGGTGCCCTGATGCCCATTATGCAGCAGGCACAGGAGATTTACGGCTATCTTCCCATTGAAGTACAGACCATGATATCTGATGAAACCGGCATTCCGCTGGAAAAAATTTACGGAGTCTCCACATTCTATTCCCAGTTTGCTCTTCAGCCAAAGGGAAAATATCAGATTTCCGTCTGCCTTGGAACCGCCTGTTACGTAAAAGGCTCAGGTGCCATTTTCAGTAAATTGGAAGAGCTTTTGGGAATCACCAACGGAGAATGCACTCCTGACGGACGTTTCTCCCTGGATTCATGCCGCTGTGTAGGTGCATGTGGTTTGGCGCCTGTTATGATGATCAACGACGAAGTCTATGGAAGACTGGTGCCGGACGATATTCCAGGTATCCTTGCAAAATATAAATAGAGCAGGTACATAAACCTATGATGACTGAGATTTCCCTGAATATATTAGATGTAGCGGAAAATTCCACAAAGGCAGGCGCCACTCTGGTAACTATTACGGTGGATGCGGATTTCGGTGCTGACCAGCTGACTGTCACCATTGAGGACAACGGCTGCGGCATGACGCCAGAGCAGGTAGAGCGGGTCACAGACCCGTTTTTCACAAGCCGTACAACAAGAAAAGTGGGTTTAGGTGTTCCCTTTTTTAAATACGCAGCGGAAAGCACAGGCGGAAGTTTCCGAATTGATTCCACCACAGGCGTCGGCACCACGGTGACGGCCACATTTACCCTGTCCCATATTGACCGGATGCCCCTTGGAGACATCAATACTACGATTCATACCCTGGTGGTCTATCACCCGGAGACGGATTTCGTGTATTCCTACCGTTACAACGACAAGTCCTTTACCATGGACACACGGGAATTCAAATCGATTTTGGGAGATATTTCCTTTGACACTCCTGAAATCTCTTCTTATATCCTGGAATTTCTTAACGAGAATAAATTGGAAACTGATGGCGGCGCCCAGTACTAGGCGCCAGAATTGGAGGTAAACTTTATGAAATCTCTTGAAGAGTTAAAGGCGATCCGCGAAAGAATGCAGAGCCAGGTAAGCATGCGGGGCGAAGACCACACCCACACCCGCGTAGTTGTAGGCATGGCTACCTGCGGCATTGCCAGCGGTGCAAGACCTGTTTTGACGAAATTATCCAATCTGGTTCAGGAAAAGAACTTAACTGACAAGATTTCCGTGACCCAGACTGGCTGTATCGGCCTGTGCCAGTATGAGCCCATCGTGGAAGTTATGGAACCAGGCAAACCAAAGGTGACTTACATTAAGATGACCCCTGATAAGGCAGAAGAAATCGTAGAGCGTCATCTCATCGGCGGTCATGTAGTTGATGACTACACCTTAAGTTCAACAGACATCAAATAAGGAGGATCCCAGATGTATCGTTCACATGTATTGGTTTGCGGTGGAACAGGATGTACTTCCTCCGGAAGCCAGCAGATTATGGAAACTTTAAAGGCCGAGATTGAGAAAAACGGTCTTTCCCAAGAGGTATCCGTAGTTCAGACCGGATGCCACGGTCTCTGTGCTTTAGGACCGATTATGATTATTTATCCGGATGCTACCTTCTACTCCATGGTTAAGGTAGAAGACATTCCGGAGATCGTATCCGAACACTTGTTGAAAGGAAGAGTTGTAACCCGCCTTCTGTATCAGGAGACAGTTACCCCAGCCGGCGTCAAGGCTCTGATTGATACGGATTTTTACAAGAAACAGCACCGTATCGCCCTGCGCAACTGCGGTATCATCAATCCTGAGGTAATCGAAGAGTACATAGGTACCGGCGGTTATGCGGCGCTGGGCAAGGTTCTGACCGAGATGACACCTGATGATGTGATTCAGTGTCTTCTGGATTCCGGTCTCCGCGGAAGAGGCGGCGGCGGATTCCCCACCGGCTTAAAATGGAAGCTGGCCAAGCAGAATGACGCAGACCAGAAGTATGTATGCTGCAACGCCGACGAAGGCGACCCAGGCGCATTTATGGACCGTTCCATTCTGGAGGGCGATCCTCATGCGGTTCTGGAGGCTATGGCTATTGCAGGATACGCTATCGGTGCTTCCCAGGGTTATATCTACGTCCGTGCAGAGTATCCCATCGCTGTAGAACGTCTTAAAATCGCCATTGCACAGGCAAGAGAGATGGAACTGTTGGGCAACAACATATTCGGTTCCGATTTCTCCTTTGATATCGACTTGAGACTGGGTGCAGGCGCATTCGTCTGCGGCGAGGAAACCGCTCTTATGACCTCCATCGAGGGCAACCGCGGCGAGCCAAGGCCAAGGCCTCCGTTCCCGGCACAGAAAGGTCTGTTCGGAAAACCAACCATTTTAAACAACGTTGAGACCTATGCCAACATACCTCAGATTATCTTAAACGGTGCCCAGTGGTTTGCTTCCATGGGTACGGAAAAGTCCAAGGGAACCAAGGTATTCGCCTTAGGCGGCAAGATTCACAATACCGGCCTTGTGGAGATTCCTATGGGAACTACCCTTCGAGAAGTTATTGAGGAAATCGGCGGCGGTATTCCGGGCGGCAAGAAATTTAAAGCGGCTCAGACCGGCGGTCCTTCCGGCGGATGTATCCCGGCAGAGCATTTTGATATTCCCATTGACTATGACAATCTGATTTCCATCGGTTCCATGATGGGTTCCGGCGGTCTGATCGTTATGGATGAGACTGACTGTATGGTAGATATCGCCAAGTTCTTCCTGGAGTTTACCGTAGAAGAATCCTGCGGCAAATGTACGCCGTGCCGCGTAGGTACCAAGCGTATGCTGGAGATCCTGACCAAGATTACCAAGGGCCAGGCCACCATGGAAGACCTGGATAAACTGGAAGAACTGTGCTAC
>CAJUPP010000019.1 GCA_910588325.1 uncultured Hungatella sp. | reverse complement strand
ATAGGACAAAAAATCATCTCACAAAATCAGGCACAAAGAGACTCCGAGAGTACATAACCGGAGAAAGGAGGAACGCCATGCTTACAGTGAAAGCACCTATTGAATTAAAATGCCAGACCGGCATGGTTTCTTCCTGGGAAGGGTTTTATCATAGAATCCGTGGAAATTATGAGATGATTTCCATGGGAATCGACAGGGAGGATCTGCTTCATGTGGTGGCGGCTCCTCCGGAGGTTTATATCGGAGAAGGCGGTATGACCAGTCTGGTGAACCAGACCAGTATCCAGAACAGCCAGGAGACAAAGCTGGAAGTCATCAATAATCTGCTTAACCGGGTGGCTTTGACGGAGAACGTTGATTTGACGTATCAGGACCGGGTGTATATTACAGATGTGCTGAAAAAGCTGGGGATTCAGAATGTGAGTCAGTTTATGAGCCAGGTTGCCAGGATGAAGCAGGAGACCCGGACGACAGAGCAGCTGATCAGCCTTTACTGGAATCATCTGGAGGAACTGACCCAGCTGGTGGAGGAGTACCGCCATGAGGAGAAGACCAGCGAAGCGGTGACGGAAAATGTCAGGAATCAGCAGGAAATCCACCTTCATGAGGACATCATGAACCGGCTTCAGACCGGGGCTCTGTATCAGATTCTTCATAATTTTTACAGAAGTTATAATGGAAGCAGCCAGTATATGGCAAGCCAGGAGCTTCAGATTACGGAACAGAAAAGGGTGGCTTCCAATATTTTATTGAACCAGTTAAAAAATGTGGTTCAGAGCCAGAAGGTACCATTTGTGTACCGGCATCAGAATTATTATGAGACCATGGATGTGGAAGAAAGCCAGATTACCAGCCAGGCAGTCAGTACTCAGATTACTTCAGCCGTGCTGCTGAATCTGATTGACAATCTGTATTTCAGCCGGTTTGAACGGCAGAGAGGAGAGGGGCAGACCTGGCTTAACATAGAGAACGCCTTGTATCAGACAGCAGATAACACGCTGTGGCGGATGAAAAATGAGACAAGCAACCAGTTTCTGACGAGGGATAGAAAAGAAATGCTGTCGGAATATCAGAGGCAGGTGTATGAGCAGGAGGTTCAGGCGATTTATCAGCTTCTGACCCTTAGCCGGGAAGTCCCTGGTTTAACTGGAAGAGAAGGGACAGGGACTTTTTTTCAGGAACCGGCGGCGGAGAGGGAGTACCGGCAGGCAGATATCCGATATCCCGAGATTCCGGAGGAATGGGAGGAGGATGCTGTATCAGAGGAAAGAGAAAACCGTCTTTTCAGAGAGTATCAGCTTAGGCTGGAGCGACAGGTTGAAAGATATATGGAGGCTGCCAATTTTTGGTGGCCCGGGCAGGGGCGCAGAGAGCAGCAGGAATCTGTGCCGATGGCTGTGGAGAAGACCTTTGGAGAGGAAGAGCAGAGAAGGCTTCCGGATGGTAATAGGGAGACGGAGCTGCTCCAATCCTTCGGAAGGGAAGGAGAGGGCCCGGAGCCTGTAAGTTTGTATCACAGGCCGGCGGCAGGCCTGGAGGAAGAGAACCAGGAACAGGCGCCGGAGAATGGCAGGCAGCCGGAAGACAGGCTTATAGACAGGGAGACTGGCAGGATTCTCTCAGAATATCAGACTCAGGTTGAGAAAATCCAGCCAATGATTTACCGGCAGGAGCAGGAGAGCAGGCTTCTGACAGAAACGTATGAAAGCACTTTGGGACAGGAGTCCCCCCAGCAGCCGGAGTTCAGTCAGGCGGAGCTTCATATACATCAGGGGGATGAGAATATCACAGCTGTGGAGGAGACTCAGAGGTTTCTGGCAGAATACGAAAACCGGATTTCCAGGGAGCAGTCAAAGGTTTACCATACCCAGGAACGCAGGAATCAGCTTCTGACGGAAACCTATGAAAGTCCTTTAAGACAGGAGACGCAGGAACCAACCCAGGTTAACGGGGCGGAGGTTTCGGTTTACCGGCAGCAGGAGGATGAGGAGACTGGGGATGTTACCAGGGAGAACCAGGTACAGCAGACATTTGTCAGACAGGAAGAGAATGTAGAGCAGATTGAAAAACAGCTGAAACAGATTAACCAGCAGAATATAGAGAATTATAACCGCTATCAGGAGGTTCTCCGGCAGCAGGAGGAACAGAAGAGGACATGGAGACCTACGGTTATGCAGATGCGGCAGGAAAGCTTAAAGGCCCTTGAGAATCCACAGGAGCTTCTGGAAAGCTACCGGCAGGAGCATGAGGAGAGAAAGCAGCAGCAGACAGAGGACAGAAAGCGGCTGGAGGAACTTCTGCCGGAGCAGACCAGAAGGATTTATGAGCAGCTGGAGCAATACCAAAACAGCCGCAGACAGGCAGGCGGCCCGGCGGATATGACAGAAAACAATATCGGTCTTCTCCTTCATGACATCAATCAGATTGAGCATGAGAACCATACGGAGCAGCAGATTTTCCAGGAAGACAGAGAGCAGCTGCGCCAGGTTTCAGAGACGGTCATAGAGAAGTGGGAGGAGCGGCAGGAGGCGGAGGCAAAAACCCAGAGAAGGGTGGAAACAGAGAGAAATGACCTGTCACTGGTACACAAGTCTCTGGAAAACCAGATAGACGAAGAATTCCTGCAGCAGCTGATGGAGCAGAACAGGACATTAAGCAGCAAGGTCCAGGTGACGGAGCGGCAGGAAGAGGAAAAGCAGATTGTCCGCACTACCGTACATCAGCAGGCCCAGCAGACCCTGGTAAAAGAGACCGGGGACCTTACGGAACTGATTCAGAAAGGCGTCCAGAAACAGATAGGCATCATCTCCGACCAGATCTACACAAAGCTGGAGAAACGCCTCCAAAACGAAAAAAAGCGCCGGGGATATTAAAAAATCATTCCGACGACCTGGCAGGTGCCGCAAAGCGGCGCGTGCCGATTCCTTAATTAAGAGTTCCAACAATATATAAAAAGGGGAGGAAGCAGGTTGACAGCATCCGTTCAGAATCTATTAAGCAGTTTAACCGGAAATATACCCAAGGCCATACTGTGTGTGCGGCAGGTGACAGATGATGATACCCTGGAGGATACGGTAGCGGATGCCAAAGACCTCCAGAAAAAGCTTCTGGCAACCACCGAGAGGGCTCTGGATTCCTCTCTGGGCGAGGGAGCAGAGAAGGCGAAAAATCTGTCCAAGGGGGCAGTATCCACTTTTTCTTCCCTGACCGGAGGAGGAGGCCTTATGGCAGGCTCCGGTTTTCTGGCCATGGAGGTTCAATACAATCCCAATGCCATTTACATGGAGACCCAGGCCGGGCAGCAGGTTCAGTATTCCGGAGGCAATCTGGGAAACGGCAGCAATAACCAGATTACCCAAGTACATCAGCCGGTATCTACCACCATGAGCTTCCAGCTGATTTTCGATGACATGAACCCCAGCGATGCATTTATGCTTGAAAATATTTCCGCCACCGCAGGCAATGCGGTGTCAGGAATCAGCAGCGTGGTGCGGAAGCTGGAAGGAAGAGGCTACTCGGTGCAGAAGCAGATTGACGGCCTTATGGCCCTGCTAACCCAGGACGCCACCAGGCAGGTGATTTTTTTCTGGGCCAGAATGTGTTTCAGAGGAGAATTAACCAGCGTCAGTACCCGGTATACCATGTTTAATAAAGACGGGAATCCCATCCGCGGCGTGGTGGAGCTGTCCATCCGCCAGGGAAATGAAAAGGAATTTGCCTATGATGAGACATACTGGGACAAGGCCTTTACAAAGGCCTTCGGAGACGCAGGCGAAAATCTGGAAAGCGGTATGAAGGACAAGTTTACCAGGGCAGCCAATAATAATTTTTTAAACCTGAATTTATAGACTGAAATCCGGACAGAAAGGAGGATGGCATATGGCAATGGAGGCTTTCAAGAATATGGCAGGCACAGCCGCTGCCCAGGTAAGCGGCAATATTGAAAAGGCTGTCATAGAGATTATTGATATGAGAGGGAGAGAGCCTAAAGTGGAGGCGCCGGTGCCGGTACAGGGCGGCGGCTTGTCCGGCAGTCTGCCTGGCGGCCTGAATATGTCATCCGCTGCCAGTTTTCTGGATGTCTCAGAGACATTTGCAGGAGCCGCAGGCCTGACGGATTCCGTTGCCGGTCTGAAAGAGAATGGGGCGCTGGACGTGCTGAACCGGACGGAGAATCTGCTGGGCTTTGTGGCAGGCTCCACCAGGAAGCTGTTTCATGTGCAATTTAATCCCAGCGAGCTGTCCCTGTCCGGATACGGAGGCGGCCTGGCTCAGAAAACCGATTTTTCCAAAGGGGGAAACGGAATCTCCTTTGAGAAAGCAGACATCCGCATTACGATGAACGTAAAACTGATGTTTGATAAGGTGGATCCTCAGGATGCCTTCATGGCGGACAAGCTGAACACCTCCACCACCGCCATGGCCACAGGCATTGCAAAGGGCGTGCTGGCAGAGAAGGGGAAGAAAGACAACTCGGTTCAGAAAGAGGTGGAAGGGTTTATTGCAGCCCTTCGTTCCAAATATACCAGAAGGATTACCTTCCACTGGGGAACCATGAATTATACGGGAGTCCTGAACCGGGTTTCTGCCCAGTATACCATGTTCAACGTGCTGGGAGAGCCTATCCGGGCGGTGGTAGGCCTCTCTCTGGTCTGTGCGGACAAGGATGTTTCGCCGGGCAACATGGGAGCATGGCAGAAGTATTATGTGGAGCTTTTTGGAGGCGGCGACCAAAGCTTTGTGGGAGCACAGAAGATAGGGAATCTGATTAACATTAACCTGTAAGGATGGGAATATGGCATCATTTGAATATGATAAATTAAGACAGAAATATGAAGAATTTGCCAATCCTGTGGCCCAGATTTTAGTAAATGGGAAGGATGTTGTACAGAATAAGTACGGTTTCAGTATTTCAGATATTGAGGTAGAGATGACCAGCGGTTTTGAGGCGGCCATTGCCACCTTCTGGATCTACGGATGCTACGATAAGCAGGCCAGCACATTTCGATTCGATGATTTGAAGAAATATATTTTTATGGGCTCCAGCGTGATTATTAACCTGGGATATGGAATTGCCCTCCGGGAGATTTTCAGAGGCTTTATTTCCCGGGTCAGCTTTTCTTTCCATGAAGGAGAAGATGCCGTACCGGGAGTGGAGATAACTGCTATGGATGTGAAGGGCATTATGATGGCAGGGAATTATTCCAAGCAGCTGAAAGCCTCCAGCTTTTCCGACGGGGTGAAAGAGATTCTCCAGAATACAGCATACACCAAGCTGCAGTCCAATGAGATTATCACCAAGCTGGATATTACGGACACTCCAGACAAGAAGGCAGGGGGCGGAACCTCCCAGGGGGACAAGGCCACGGACAAGACTGTGGAGATGGTGTGTGAAAGCGATTATGAATTTGTAGTCAAGGCGGCGAAAAAGTTTAACTATGAATTTTTTTCCATAGGGGGAACCGTATATTTCAGGAAGGCCAAAAACAACAAGGAGATTCTCATAGAGGCAGGGCCTGGAGACGGGCTGCGCCAGTTTGATATCGGATATGACCTTACCGGGCTGGTGGAGAAGGTGGAGGTCCGGGGGATGGATGTGGGGAAATCCAAGAAGATTTCCGCATCCAAGAAGCTGAAGAACAAGGTGTCCCAGGGCAACAAGGCAAAGCCTCTGCTCAGTAAGTCCCAGAAGGTGTACCTGGATCCCACCATCTCCTCCCAGGAGGAGGCAGGCTACCGGGCAGAGTACCTGATGGAGGATATTTCCTACAGGCTGGGAACCCTGGAGGCGGAATTTATCGGGCTGCCGGAGCTGACGCCGGGCCGGTTTATGAAAATCAAAGGCCTGGGCACTGCCGCATCCAATACCTTCTATCTGGCGACGGTAAGGCATATTATGGACAGCGAGAGAGGGTATGTGACTAAGGTGGTGGGGAAGACGGCAAGTGTCTAGAGATAACGGCTGACAGCGGTGGGAGGAACCCTGCCGGAGGATGGGAGTAGAGCATGGGATTATTTGATGTGATTGACGATATCGCGGAGAAACAGATTGTGAAGACCGACACAGGAGACAACCGGATCTTCGGAGTGGTGGTGGGAAAGGTGGCAAAAAACTACGACAAGGATATGCCGGGAAGAGTGTGTGTCACAGTGCCTACCAGGGATGAGGGAGCTAACGAGTTAAAGTGGGCCAGGGTAGCCATGCCCTCCAGCGGATCCGGGTGGGGGCATTATTTCCTGCCGGAGGTGGGGGACCAGGTGCTTCTGGTGTTTGAGCAGGGCAACATCGAAAAGCCCTATGTTATTGGCTGCATCCCCAAGGATAATGACAAGATTCTGAGAAAGTCTGTGGACGAGGACAACCAGTACAAGAAGATTGTGACCAAAAACGGCAATACCATTTATTTTGAGGACAACAAAGAAGGCGAAGGGGAGAAAGACAAGATTAAGGTAGTCACCGCAGGGGAAGCCCACAGAATTGAGCTGGACAATGAGAAGAAGGTGATTCTGGTGTCTGACAAGGACGGGAAGAACCACATCCAGATGAAGACCGAAGCCGGGGAGATGGAGATTACTGCGGAGAAGAAACTGACTATAAAGGTAGGAGACAGCATTGAGATGATTATGAACGGAAGCAACGGAACCGTTCAGCTGAAATCATCCAAGTTAAAGATAGAGACCAGCGGAAATATAAACGTCAATTCCAACGGGGCCGTAAAGATTCAGGGAGGCAATATTTCCGTGGCTGCCAATGCCATGCTGAAAATGGAAAGCAGCGGAGCGGTCACCGTATCAGGAACGCCCATTAAAATTGGGTGATGTGTACGTGGGATAGAAGTTGTCTCACAAAATCAGGGACAGAGGGATTGCAAAAGTCCATTGGAAAGGAGAAAAGCATATGCCGGGAAATACATTTTTAGGTGCAGGAATGAAGTTCCCTCCCCAGGTAGATAAGGCCACCGGGCGGTTTGTGGTCTCGTCGGAGGAAGAGAGCGTGAAGGAATCGGTGTATTTGATTCTGATGACACAGAAGACGGAACGGTTTCTCAGGCCGGAGTTCGGAAGCAATCTCATGTCCTATACCTTTATGGACATCAATGCAACCACGGTGAATATGATGATACGGGACCTTACCCAGCAGATTCTGGAGCAGGAGCCCAGGGTACGGGACGTGGCCATCACCACAGATTCCCAGGTAAAAGACGGATGCCTGCTGGTCAACATTGATTACACGGTCCGCAGCAGCAATGTGAGAGACAATTTGGTGTTTCCTTTTTATCTAAATGCAACAGCAGAGGAAGAAGCGTATGAGCCAGAACAGTATGAATCAGAAGAATTGGAATGAATGGAAGATTGATAAGCGGTCCCAGGCCGATATCGAGGACAGAATCCGAAAGCTGGCTTCTTCCTACGTGCCGGAGTGGCATTTTGACAGGGAGAATCCGGATATCGGCTCGGTTATCGCCCGGGTTTTTGCCGGACAGATGGACGGGAATATCCTGCGGTACAATCAGGTGCTGGAAAAATATCATACGGAGTTTGTGAACATGCTGGGAATCTCCCTGCTTCCGGCCAAGCCGGCGGCGGCTACGGTCCTTATGAACCTGGTGAGAGATACCATACCGGGAATCCAGGTCTACAAAGGGACCAAGCTTCTGGCGGAGACTGACAGGGACGGGGACCAGATTATCTTTGAGACAATGCACAATCTGTATGTGACCAACTCCGTTCTGGAAGCCGTGTTCATGACAGAGGAAAAGGAGGGGAAAATCATCCCTCTGAAAGGCTTTTTCCCGTCTCCCAGGCTGATAGACAACGTGAGAGAGCCGGAGGAAGGGGTTCAGGAAGAGGGACAGGGACAGGAAGAGAACCGGCAGGAGGAAGCGTTTCCGGCGGAGGACAGGGAGTATGAGCTGAAGCCCTTCCGGCTTTTTGCCAGCAAAAGGAAGGGGATTGAGAAACACGCGCTGCTTCTGTACCACTCCGTGGTGCTGGATGTGGAGGACAACAATATCTATGTGAAGATTCACAACGGGGAGAAGCTGATACGCAAAATAGAGGACAATGCCTACCGGTTCCACTACTGCACAGAGGAAGGCCTGATTCCTGTGGAGCAGGTTCAGGTGCTGGCTGACAGGGAGACCGTGGTTCTCAGGAAAGAGAAGAAGAATGTGAAGACGGAGTTGGACGGAATGGAGTACAGCCTTCTGGCCCTGGTGGCCGGGGAGCCGGTGGAGGAGAACCTTCAGGTTTCCCGTATTGCCATGTCTTCTTCCGGAGACCGGGTTCTGGTGGAATTTGCAGGCAACGGGGACACGGAGTTTGACCCCCGGGAGTTTGACCCCTTTGGAGATACCCTGTCTCTGTTCCAGGAATGCTTCCTGGGCCATGACGAGTATTTCGGCAAGGCAGGGGCAGTGGTAAAGCTTACCTTTGAGGCAGCCTACCCGGAACACCGGATGCTGAACGTAGTCCAGGGAGAGGACCCGGAGCTTAAGATTATCAAGCGAAAGCCAAAAGCAATCTGGGTGGACGCGGCGGCGGATGCCAGGGCAGAGGAGATTTCCTTTGAATATTTTAACGGTGTAGGATGGAAGAAGCTGAATACCTTCCAGGAGACCAGGCGCATGTTTGCCGATGACAACAAGGGCATCTATGAGATAACATTTGTGTGCCCGGATGACTGGCAGGAGACAGGGGCCGGCGCTTATCAGGGAAGATGTATCCGGATGCAGATTCTGAAGGCGGATAACTGTTATATGCGCCCCTGCATTCATCATTATCCTCATATAAAGAACCTGGAGGTTTCCTTTTCCTATGAAAGCCACTATATGGATCCGGAAAGGCTGATTGCAGTCACAGGCACCAAGAAAATCGACCTGACCAGGACGGTGAAGGAGGGGAAAGGCTTCACGGCCTTCTCCAAAGGAATGTACGCTGCCGACGGGCTGTATCTGGGATTTTCCAGGAAGATGGAGTCAGGGCCGGTGAGCATTCTGTTCCAGATGGAGGACGGCGTCCGGTTCGAGGGAACCAAGTGTAAGTTTGAGTACAGCACCCTAAAAGGCTTTAAGCAGATGAAGGTGCTGGACTATACGGTGGATATGTCCCGTTCCGGCACGGTGATGTTTATGCCTCAGGCAGATATGCATGCCGTGACCCTGGAGGGGAAGAAGGAGTACTGGATCCGTATCAGCCCGGTGGATCCGGGACGGAAGAAAAAGGATGAGGCTCTGCCGGTCATAAAGGAGATATCTCCCAATGCAGTGCAGGCCATGAATATAGAGACCAGGGAGGAGGAGGACTTTTATCTGGAAGAGCCTGCTCCCAACATGACGGTGAATCTGGGGGTTTCCAACATTCTGGACATGGACCTGTGGGTCAATGAGATGGGGAAATATTCCAGGCAGCAGATGCTCCGGATGATGAAGGAGAGCCCGGATACGGTTCGGGGAGAATACGATATCCTGGGGGAGATTTCTTCCTTCTATGTAAAATGGCAGGAGGCGGACCAGTTAGACGACCCGCCCTCCAGACGCTCCTATCTGCTGGACCGGATGAACAACCGTTTGATTTTCGGGGACGGAATCCACGGGGATATCCCCTCGGTTCTTGACGACGTGGCTTTCAAGGCTACCATCCGGTGCTGCAACGGGAAAGAGGGCAATGTGGAGCCGGGGGCTGTCAACGATTCTTTAGAGAACCTGATGTTTGTGGACAGTATTTTCAATCCGGTGAAGGCTTACGGCGGAAGCAGCATTGAGGATCTGGACAGCGCCCTTGTACGGGGAGCCAACATCTTAAGGTCCAGAAGACGTCTGGTGTCTGTGGAAGATTACATACAGGAGATCAGAAGCTTTTCGGACACCATTGACAAGGTAAGGTGTGTGGCAGGAAGAACCATTCACGGGGAAAATAAGGACAGCGCGGTAACCTTTGTCATTCTCTTAAAGGATTTTCAGGCTGGTTCTTATTCTTTCCATCGTGTGTCAGGAATGCTGAAAAAGCATCTTTTAAGCTCCTGCGAGCTGACCATAGCGCCAGAGGATCTGCATATTGTGGAGCCGATTTTTGCAGAGGTTTCCGTGGATATCTGGGCGGAGGTGCTGGAGATGGACGACAGCTTTGAGGTTCAGAATCTTCTGCAGGAGACTCTGGAGCGGTATCTGAACCCTATCAGCTCTCCCCACGGAAACGGATGGGAGATCGGGAGCATGCCCAAAAAGCCTCAGCTGATGATGCGGCTCAATGTGCTGAAAAGCAAAGCTGTCATCAAGAAAATGGTGGTGACGGTGAAATATACGGACCAGCACGGAACCCACGAGATGGATTTGGACGACATGAAGGAAAGCCCCTTTGTCATATGCAGAAGCGGCAGGCACAGGGTGAATATTATGATTTCGGAGGAGAGGAGCGCTTATGTTAAATAGTCGGAATCTGAGCGATAAGACATATGAAGAGCTGATGGCGGAAGCGCTTCTTTCCATACCGCTGTATTCAGATGAATGGACCAATTTTAACCCGTCGGACCCGGGGGTTACCATCCTTGAGAACCTGACGGCTTTCCAGACCCTTCAGCAGAATTATATTGACCGGGTGACTCCCCAGATTCAGCAGAAACTGTTGAAGCTGGCAGGGTTTCAGGCAGAGAAGGGAAGGTGCGCCAGGGTGCTTCTGGCTGCGGAGAACCTGACAGAGCCGGTGAAGATCCCGGCCAACCAGAAGTTTATGGTGGGAGACCTGTGTTTTGAGACCAACCGGAGCCTGGAACTTATGCCTTACCATGTGACAGGCGTCTGGGGCGTGCGCGACGACCGATGGCATGACTGCAGCTATCTTCTGGACCGGGAGGTTCATGTGCCGGCCTATATTTTCGGGGAAAAGCCGGGAAGAGGCGACAGTCTGTGGTTTACCATGGACGGGCTGCCTGCACCGGGGGAAGAGCTGCTTTTCCATATGACGGTGGCGGATCGGTACAACCGGAATCCCTTTATGGAGAAAGGCAACAACACCTTCGCGGACATGAAGTGGGAGTGCTTTACCCAGGACGGCTTTGTGGAAATGCGGGTAAAGGATTACACAGGATGCTTTCTCATAAGCGGAGAGGTGCGGCTGCGTCTTCCGGACAGCCCGGCCATACCCTGTGAGCAGGCTCCGGATCATGGATATGTGATCCGCGCCACCCTGGAAAGGGCGGACTACGATGTCCGGCCCAAGCTGATGCATATCACCGGTTTCCTGTTGGAGGCATGGCAGAAGGAGACAAAGGCTGCCTGCTACACCTTCAACAAGATATCATCGGTAAGCCTTTTAAGCGATCTGCTGGAGGAGGGATACATTACCCTGTTCTGCAAGGAAGAGAAGGGATCCTCCTATAAAAGGTACCTTCCGGCTTATGGAGGGGAAGGAAAAGGCCGGTTTTACAGAGAGGCCAAAGAAGAGGACAATACCCACACCTGGCAGTTTGACAAGAAAGCTTACGGCTATGGGCCGGAGAAGGTGAAGAATGCCGTCAAGGTTGCCGCCTATACGGAGGAGATGATGCGGCAGTATTACCTGGGAACCGTCCTGGGCAATGACAGCCAGACCATAGACCTTCCCAGCGAGCACATTGTGGCGGACTCCTTCTGTATCATTGCCAGAAGGACGGGAGCAGACGGGGAGGATATCTACGATTTCGTAAGGCCCAGCCGCCGGGGCCCGGAGGATCTGACCTATTATCTGTATGAAAACGAAGGAAAGATTGTGATTGAGGACGCCGGAGGTTTTATCGGCGCTGATTTGTACATAGGGACCTTAAGCGTCACCGGAGGGAAGGCAGGGAATATCCGGGCCGGCAATCGGTTTACCGGCATAGGACTTCCGGCTTACCTGCAGTTTTATAATCCGGCGGAGGGAACAGGCGGAGCCTTCCGGGAGACACTGGAGGAGGTAAAGAAACGGTTTCTCCAGGATTTGAAAAGGCCCTATACAGCGGTAACAGCCGCGGACTATGAGAAGCTGGTGATGGAGACGCCGGAGCTCTGCATCCACAAGGTAAAAGCCTGGATGAATCAGAACCGGAACATGGTCCGGATTGCCGTGAAGCCGGGAACCGACGAGGAATTCCCCGGATTATCCGATGCCTATAAGACAGCCATTGAGAAACAGCTGGAGGACAAAAGGCTTTTGACCACCAAGATTCAGATTGTGCCCCCGGTATATACGCCGGTTGATGTCCACGGCACTATTTATGTAAAGCGCCAGTACGAGAACAGCCGGGAGCTGATCGAGGAGACTATCCGGAAAAATATTGACTATATCCACTCCGACAGAAACTTTGGAGAGGTGCTGAAATTTGAGCAGATATTCCATGAGATTGAAAGCCTGGACTGCGTGGAATTTATCTATGAGCTGTCTCTGCTCCCCCAGAATCCGGGGCAGGCAAGGCTGGTGGAGGCAGATATTGTACCGGCGGAGAACTGCCTGTGCTACAGCGGAAATATTGTACTTGAGACAGGAAGTTATCATTAAACCAGCATGCGCCCGGCAGTGGTTTTTTAAAGGAACAACACGTTTGAGCCGGCAAGGAGGAAGGAATGGCAGGAAAGACGTATTCTATAAAAGAAAACCGCATACGAAAGGGATTCCACCCTGGCTTTGAGCCCCAGGAGGACGGCGGTCTGGCAATCCTTAAGGAGGATACTACCCACTGCCTGTGCTTAAGAGCCATAGACAGTGCGGCTGCGGATTCCCGGTGGGGAAGATTAAGCTTCAGGGCTTCCTACCCGGAGGATATGGTGTGTTATCTGTATGTGGCGGCCCTGAATGAGGATTCTTTTTACCGCAGGAACCAGCCGGTAAGGATCGATGATTTTCTGTGCGACAGCCAGGAAAGCACCACCATAAAAAAAGAGTTCCTCCGCCAGGCAGGCGCCCTTCGTTTCGTAAATCAGACCGATGTGCTTCTCTATGAGCTGGAAGGCAGGTATCTGTATGTGATGTTGGAGCTTATCGGCCAGGGACAAGGCCAGATAACAGATATGAAGGTGGATCTCCAGGGAGACAATTTTATGGATACATTCCCGGAGATCTACCGGGAGAGAGGCGGATTTTTCCATCGCTATATGTCCGTATTTTCCAGCATATACAACGATTTCCAGAAGGACATTGACAACCTGCCTCAGATTCTGGATCTGGATACCTGCCCCTCCCGTTTCCTGCCTGTCTATGGCAGGTGGCTGGGCATTGATGTAGGCGACAATTTCCTGGACGAAGAGATCCTGCGGCCCCTGGTAAAAGAGGCCTACCAGCTAAACCGGATGAAAGGCACCAAGGCAGTGCTGGAGCGGATTGCCCGGATTGTTTTGGGAGAAGAGGTTCTGGTGCTGGAGCGGAACATGATGGAAGACTACATCGAAAAAGAGCAGATGGCAGAGTTTGAGAAACTCTACGGCAGCAGCGCCTTCGACGTAACTATAATGGTAAAAGAGACCACCACAGAGGTACAGAAATCCCAGCTTCTCTTTCTGCTGGATCAGTTCAAGCCGATTCGTTCCAGGCTGCATATCATTCGAATGAAGAAGGCCGGACAGCTGGATTCCTACTCCTATCTGGACATGAACGCCCGTATCTCCAGGCAAGGCATGGGAAGCCTGGATAGCAGCCAGGAATTAGACGGAAATGTACGATTAAAATAGTAAATGTGAGAGGAAGGGGTATATCATGACAATTTCAGAGACAAGAAAAGAAGGAGTAATACAGCTTGATATCGACGGCCGGGTAGACACCAACACCAGTCCCCAGCTTCAGAGGAGCATCCTCCAGGCATTTCAGAAAGCTTCAACCGTAATTCTGAATCTGGAAAAAGTAGAGTACATATCAAGCGCCGGCTTAAGAGCCCTTCTCATCGGACAGAAGACAGCCAACTCCAAAGGCGGCGCCATGAAGCTTGTCCACGTGTGCGATGCCGTGATGAAAGTATTTCAGATGACCGGCTTTGCCACGATGCTGACCATTGAATAACGAAACGCGAAGCCATGATTGAATTTACACATGTGACAAAACGATATGAAGGTTCCCATGAAGACATATTCCAGGATTTTAACCTGGAGATTAAACCGGGGGAATTCATTCTTCTCACAGGAGAAAGCGGAGCAGGCAAGAGTACCTTCATACGGCTTCTTCTGAAAGATACAGAGCTTACCTCCGGAACCATCCATGTACTGGATCAGGACATTGGACAGATCAGCCAGAGAGAGCTGCCGTTTTACCGAAGGAAAATAGGCATTGTATTCCAGGACGCCTGCCTGATGCCAGAGAGGACCGTTTACCAGAATGTAGAGATTGCCAGGCTGATTGCAGGAGGCGGAGGCAGAAACAACCGCGCAGTGATCACCTCCCTGTTTACCCTCCTTGGAATCTCCCACCTCTACAAAAGGTATCCCCGGCAGCTGTCCGGAGGAGAGAAGCAGCTGGTATGCCTTGCAAGGGCGCTTGTCAACTATCCTTCGATTCTTCTGGCAGATGAACCTACGGGGAATCTGTCCCCTCAGGAGTCCGCAGAAGTGATGCGGCTCTTTGAACTGGTTCACAGACAGGGGATAACCGTTGTAGTAGCCACCCACGATAAAACAAGCGCCAGGGGGCTGGAATATCGAGAAATAATGCTGACAGGGGGAAAAGATGGAAGATTTAAAACTGCAGGCTAACGATAAAACCTTATATACAGTGCTGGATACCATAGAAAAACACTTAGACGAAAACGACTGCCCGGCAGATGTGAAAGCAGAAATTTTAATTGCAGCCGAAGAGATCTATGTAAATATTGCCCACTACGCCTACGGAGGCCACGAGGGAGAAGCCGTTGTACAGATGGAAGTATGCCAGGATCCCAAATGCTGCAGGGTAGTATTCCGCGACAAAGGGGTGCCATACAATCCCCTGGAAAAAGAAGATCCCGACACATCACTTTCAGCGATGGACAGAGAAATAGGAGGACTGGGGATTTTTATGGTAAAGCAGTCTATGGATAAGGTGGAGTATTGGTATGAAGATGGGTGTAATGTGTTGATGATTGAGAAGAATCTGTAGGTTTCGAAATGGTTGTTTGGGGGTATTGGGTAAGGTCCGCCCGGTGAGGGAGTGATATTGTTTTCTCCTGGGCACGCTCGCGCTACGTGAAGAGCGTAGCGGTACTAAGGCGCTAAAACACAGCGCCTAAGTACCGACGGTCTTCAAGTACCCTGGAGAAAAAAATATCACTCCCTCACCGGGCTACGTTATCTCAGAGGGCTAATAGAGAAAACAAAACATGGAAGAAACAGATTCTTGGAGGGAAGTTTGTAGGAGACCTGGAAACCTTTTATCGAGTACCCGAGAAAAAATATTACTCGCTCCCCGGGCTGCGTTATCTCAGAGTGTTAATAGAGAAAACAGTATAGAAACAGGTTCTTTAGCTACGATATCTCCCCAGAGGTTTGGTAAAAAATATATCTTACCCAATGCTTTTATTTTTTAGGTAGCGAACAGAAAAACCAGCTCAGGGACAGGGTTCTTTGGGGGTGAATTTGCAGGAGACTTAGAACCTCTTAGCTTGCGGAAATCTGCGTTAGGGGCAAAAATCCGCATGTCTGAGCGAAGCGAGTTCGGATTTTTGTCCCTGCTTTTAGCAGATTTTCGCAAGCTTAGAGGTTCTGTCTCCGAAACCTGAACCCCCAAAGAACCCTGTCCCTGAGCGTACCTTTCAGAAAACCACTACCAAACACCCCAAACTACTCAATCACCGCAACGGATACTCCTCCTCCGGAACCTCCCGAAACTCCAGATATTCGTTGAACACATACCCCGTAATATCACCAGAGGTAACCAGACTCCACACCGGCCCCCGTTCAATCACATACCCGGTAACACCAGGAGTAAACCGTGCTATCACCTTAGCATTCATACTGGCCCCCTCCCGTACATGGAGATTGCCACTGAAATTCAGCGTAGTAAATGCATAATAAACAGGTTCACTTTCATCCTCAGATTCAGCAGCAGAACTCTCCCCAGCCCCTTCCGATTCAGCCGGTGAGGTCTCTGGCAGGGAAGCAGTAGTCTCTGGTATGGATGAAACTTCCTCCCCAGAAGCCTGAGACAGCTCCGGCTTGATATCATACAAAACCGTCTGCGAAGAGTCATCCTCCCCAGCCAGAGAAGACCCCCGGAGAAAAAACACCGTACATGCCAGAACCCCTGCTGCTATATAGAATGCCATAACTGCGATCATGGAAAATTTACTTTTTTTCATGGGATGGTACCTCCTTTATTCAATGGGAATCTGGATATAGATGCCCATGCCCTTACCCTCTGTACTTTTTGCATAGATGGTGCCGCCGTAGGAATCCACAATAGCCTTGGCCTGTGTCAGCCCCAAACCATTGCCGCTGATGCGGTTGGAACCCTGATAATTGATCTCAAAGATATGAGGAGTCTCCGCCGCCGGAAGCCCCTGGCCGTTATCCTTCAGCACGATAAAGATGTCGTCCCCAATGGTAGATATGGTAATAACCAGATTGCCGGCCTGGTTCATATATTTGATAGAATTGTCAATGATATTGCGGAACAAGATGCGGATCCGCTGGGCGCTGGCCTTTACCAGCAGGCTGTCCGTTGCTGCAGATACCAGAACCTGTATCCCTGCCTTTGAAGAAAAAGGAAGGAATTCCTGAATCGTATCCTTGGCAACCTGGATGATATTGATGGTTTCCTGCTTCTCCATATCAATAGGAGGAAGAAGGGCATCTAATGCCTTATCCGGGACAGGTTCTCCGGAAGAAGAGGCAGCCAGTTCCTGCCGGACTGCTTCCAGCTCCTTTTGAACATGTTCCAGTTCATCACACTTTTTTTGAGACCGGGACAGCTGCTCCGTAAGGCCGGTATTCTCACTGACCAGCTGACTATACTGTTCTTTTAAGACAGTTAGTTCCTCCTCCATCTGAGGAGCCTGACTGTACGAATAGGTAAGGTAAGAGAAATATAGAAGGGCCAGACTATGCAGGATAAAGAAAATCAGAACCAGCCACAGGCTTGAATTCAAAAAGCTGAAAAGTACCAGCGCATAGCATATAGCGGAGCATGCCAGAAGGCTTTTTTGAGTAGTATTCATAGGAAGTCCTTTCTGCTTCGTTTTTTTTATCATAACATAAATGACTTTTAAAAACAATGCGAGTTAGCGTCATCAAGACTGGCCGTTTGGCTAGGTTCGGTTACAGGGGAACCTGTGTTATAGTATAGACAGAGATGATGTTGGAACGGAGGGAACTGCATGCGCGTCACAGAACAGCTGATTCGCCATCGCAACGAGAAAAAAAGAAAAGAATCCTCTGCTGTTTCCGAGGAAGAAGAAACCATGACCTATACCTCATGGAAACGGCAGAAGCCTTTGAATCAGCAGCCGGGAGGCTTTAATCAGGGAAAAATGGAAGGTATCAATACCAGGAAAAACATATTTGATGAGACAGCAGTGTTTAACACTGCCAGCGATACCAGGCCATAGGCTGAAGGAAGACCGCGTAACCATGAAGTCATAGACAAACCCAAAGACTGCATAGTTACAAAATGAGAGAAGCGAAAGGAACGTAGAATAACATGGAGAATCTGTTCGGCATTAAAGGAAAAGATCAGCCCTTTGGCAGCTACGAAGAATATATGGAGTATCTATTTGCCAGTGTAAACGAGGGATTGAACCGCTACCTGGTCAACCTAAAGCAGGTCTATGCCACAGGGGAGGGCGGGTACAAGAATGTTCTCTACCCTGACCTGGAAATTGCCCACGATATCTGTATTGAAAAGATAGAACGTTTTCTGGATAGCCAGGAAGAGAATAGTCAGGAAGAGGACAGCCAGGAAGAAAACTATCTGGGCAGTGACCCGGCAGATGCCCTGTTCTCTGATGAAGAAGAACAGATGGAAGGCTGGGACGAAGACAGAACCGGCCATGAGGATTCGGATGAGGCGGAAGACAGCTGGGAGCAGGAAGGCCGGACATCCCGGGAGGAGGATGACTCTCTGGATCTGGACGCCCTGTTTTCTGATTTTGCCATGGAGACCAGCCAGGCAGCCAGGGAAGACGTGGGCCAGCCGGCGGAAGTGTTTTCTGTGGAGGATATGGTGGATTACATAAACGCCAGGGCCAATCTGGCTCTGGAGAATGGGATTTCCCTTCCTTTTTATGAGCTTTGTAAGAAGCTGGACTATGAAAATTTTACCATCTTCTGTCTGGCCTGCGGTATCCTGTCCTCCACCCAGACCGATTACGCCGGTGTTTTCCAGGTAATCAACGAGAACGGAGGGCTGCCGGCGCCGACCATCGAGTCTGCGGCAAAGCTGTACTACGGAGACAGATTTTCCATCACCGGGGCTTACGGAGACATGTCCGTATGCCTGGAACAGCTTCTGCCGGTTCTGGATCTGCGGGTGCAGGACAGTATGCCCTTTTCCACTGTGGTTTCGCCGGATAAGCGGATGATTGACTACCTGTTCGGCAAGAATCCCATGCGGCTGGACGAGAATTATATCCGGTTTTTCCAGATGCTGACTACAGACGAGGAGCTGGATCCCATTCTGGCCAACCAGGGAGTTCTGGAGGCCATGGAGATTTCCTATGGAGAGGGAGGCAGGATCTTTGCCTATTTCGGGGATGAGGGAAGCGGCCGGAAATTTTTTGTAAAGCATTTCTGTAAGAATCATGGGATGAGAGCTATTTCCATTAACTGTAAAAAACTATTTGTCTACGATTTCTCCTTTGTAGACAAAGCCCTGTGGGCTGTGACAAGGGAATGTATCCTGACCAATGCCTGCTGCTGTCTGGACGATCTGGCTTACCGGGAGGAGGAGAAGGATAAGTTTTTCGGATATATGGATCTGGCTTTTTCCAAATTGACGGATCGGGGTCTGATGGTATTTGCCGTAAGCAAGGAAAAGCTTCCTTTAAAAGAGATGACAAAGGAGGAGTTTACGGAGCTGGAGCTGCCTACGCCGTCCAATCAGGAGAGAGAAGAGTGCTGGAACTATTTTTCAAAAGGATATGCCCTGGCGGAGGAAGTGGATCTTCTGGAGATGGCTACCAAGTTTCTGTTCACCCCGGGGAAGATCAAGGCGGCCCTCAAGCAGGCCAGAAGCTTTGCCACCATGGACAAAGACATTGTGATTCCAAGGAATACCCTCTTTAAGGGCTGCAACAACCAGATGAGCTCGGAGCTGACCCAGAAGGCCACCAAGGTGAAGGCCAATTTTGGATTTGAAGATATCGTTATGAACCGGGACCAGAGGGAGACCCTGGGGCATGCCATCGACCAGATGAACTTCAGGAAGCAGGTGTATGACAACTGGAATTATACGAAGAAATACCCCTATGGCCGGGGGCTTTCCATCCTGCTGTTCGGCGCTCCCGGAACCGGAAAATCCATGTGCGCCCAGGTAATCGCCCATGAGCTGAACCTGGAGCTTTACCGGGTGGATCTGTCCAAGGTTATCGATAAATACGTAGGCGAGACGGAGAAATCCATCTCCATGATTTTCCGGGAGGCCAAAAAATGTAATGTGGTTCTGTTCTTCGACGAGTGCGACACCCTGTTTGCCAAGCGTTCCGACGACGGAGGCAGCAACCAGGCGTCCAACAACAACAAGACGGCGCTGCTTCTCCAGGAGGTGGAGGCCTACGACGGAGTGTCCGTTCTGGCTACCAACTACAAACACAATATTGACCCGGCATTTTTCCGGCGTATGAAGTATATTGTGGAATTCCAGTTTCCGGATCCGGATACCAGGGAGATGTTGTGGCGGACCACCATCCCCAAGGGGACGCCTTTGGGAGAAGATGTGGATATCCGTTTCCTGGCGGAGAAATTTGAGTTTGTAGGAGGAAATATCAAGAACTGTATTTTAAATGCGGCCTTCCTGGCCGCTGCGGACGGAGACGGCAGGGAGGTGTGCATGAAGCATTATCTCCAGGCTATCCGTTACGAGTTTGTCAAGACAGGAAAAGTGTTCACCAGATCCGATTTTGAGCCTTATGCTTCCTTGATCGGGCTGTAGTTTAACAAAAAGGAGGAGCAATATTATGCCACCAAGAGGAACAACCAACGCAGCGGAAGGCCAAAATGCACAGCTGCAGAACCAGAACCGGCAGGCAGGGCAGCAGCTGCATGTCAATCAGCCGCTGGAGGCAAACCGGCAGGAACCGGTGGAAGTAAATCAGATGATTTTGGATATGGAAGCCCGGCAGCAGGCGATACAGCAGAGAGAGCTGCGGACGCAGCAGTTCCTGGCACAGAACCGGATTCTTATGCCTAAAAAAACCATCGTAAATAAATCCCTTCCCCAGGTATCCACAGAGATCCGGAGTGCTTCCAAGCGGCGTGTCCGTGCCAAGATGCCGGGATCGGCCCTGCGCCGGAAAAGCCTGAATGCCCAGGAGGTGGAATATGCCAGACAGCAGTGGGAGGAGGAACTGAACAGGAGAAAGCAGGAGGCGGCAGTGGATTTGGAGGGCATGTCCTTCCTGGAGCAGAACGCCATCTGCCAGTTTCTGACAGAAGATACCGACAGGAACCGCTACATTCTTCACAATATAAACAACGGCCGCCACTTTGAAGCCAGGGTAGGGCAGGAGTGCGTCCGCCAGTTTATGGCCCTGGATTTTAACCTGGATTTAAGGGACGACAAGGCTTTTGCCGCCCAGAGCCTGCGGCTGGAGGAGATTGCCGGCAAGACAGACGCCATGAAGCTGCTTATGAAAACCCATCCGGATTTTCTGGCCAATCTCTCTGAAGAAGAAAGAGAAGAGCTGGATATAAAAATGAGCACTGCAGCAAGGCTGAGAAATTATTACCAGATTCAGAGAAAGATTATTACCAACCCCTATTACCGGACCCATTACCGGTCTGAGATTTCGGTACGGTACAGTGAGAATGATACCCTGGAGCAGAAGAATCTGGTGATTCTCCAGCAGCAGGCGGAATTCCTTCGTACCAGGAAAGAACTGACAGGATCCGGAGATCTGCAGCGGGCGCTGTTTCGTTATAAGGAATCAGAGCGCCAGGGCGAGAACACCAGGGCAGCCAGGCAGTTTTTAAGGCAGCACGAGTCCCTGGTGGAATATGGAAAGAACAATAGGAATATTGAGAATTCCGCACATGCCATGTATTTCCGTCAGCATAATCATCCGGGAGATCCGGTCTATGACCGGTTAAGCCAGGAGCATTACCGGGTCAGCGGTATGAATGTGGAGATGAACGAATCCTTTGTCCGCCATCTGTCCAATCTTCCCCGCTGGAAGGCAGTGCAGAATACGCCTCTGCAGCAGATTGACGCCATGATTCAGAACCTGATCCGCAGGCCGGCGGACGACGCCGACGAAGCCCAGGTGGAGGCATGCAAACAGAGCAATCTGGAAGGCCTTAGGCAGTTTAAGGAATTGATGTGGCGGCAGATGGGATATTTAAAGAGAAAATACGGCTGCGGCTTCCTGCTTATCAGTCCTCAGGAGATTGCACAGCACACGGTGGAGTTTGAGAACGATTTTACCAATATGCAGGGGCTTTCCCAGCTGGTAATCTATATGAAACAACTGCCGGGACTGTTTCGGGAGGATGACCCCTTTGACCAGGAGCTGGATCGGCTGGTGACCTTTTATCAGAGCGGATGTATGGCGGAGGGTATGGCCAGAAATATGTTTGCCGGCGATGCTGCCAATATGCCTACCTATGCAGATTATAAGTTCCGTGCCGCCTACATGTCTGTCAACGGGGATGACATCGCCCAGGCGGAGATTGACATCAGGGAAAGTATGCACCTGGATATCCGCTGGAATACCACCTTTGACCTCTCTTTTGAGTCTGCCCGGGAATCTTTGCTTTCTCTCAACCTGCCCCAGGTGCGGGAAGAACTGAAACGGCTGTACACCCCTGAGGAGACCAGACGCCTTACCTGGAATATGCTGTTTGTGGAGACCAAAGGCCAGCCCAGAGCACAGCTGGCCCGGAACATGGTGGAGAAAGCTACGGAGGATCTGATCCGGACCAGCCGGCAGGAGTGGAGAGACGGAGGATTCACCTTTGGAGGAATCACCTATCCTGGCATAGGAACCGACGATTTTGTGTTTCTCAATGATCTTTACCGCAGCATCGGGGCGGATGAGAACATGCAGGCCGGGTATGGGATCACTACGCCGGAGATTCGGGCAGAGTACATGGATTTCTTAAGACAGTGTGAGAATGCCGGGGAGGCCATACGGACCACGGAGGCTTATGCCAACCAGGCTCTGGAGATGAGAGACAGCCTTCAGAGGGACAGCAGGGGGCTGGATCCCACTGCCGCGGCTTTGTGCAATCAGCTGGCCGGAGACTTAAACCGTGCGGCCGATTACTATTCAGACCAGGGCAGGGATTACCGGAGAGGAGAAGGAAGCGACATTTTCACCCGTTTTGCCCAGTTCAGAGAGCGGATCGGCATGTGGACCTTCCCGGAACACATAGAAGTTATGGAACAGACAGTGGAGCCGGAGATTGCAAGGCAGGAAACGGATGCTTCTATTACCGTATCAGGCATAGAGGCCAGGATCTTTAAGGATTCGGAGGCCAGTGTACTTGACAAAAAGAATCTGCAGGAAGGCACGGATCCGGCTGCGTTCCATCAGGCTCTCACAGAGTTTAATCAGGAATATGCCAGATTCAGGGTACTGAAACGGATCGTTGATGCAGGAGAGACCGCAGACGGACAGGAGAACGAGCCGTTGTGGCATGCCGTAAGGCACAAACGGGGATTTTTCCAGTTCGATGTATACAACCGGCTCAGCACCTGCTATGAACGATGGAATCGCATTCTGAATCAGTTGAAAGATATGACAGAGTAAAGGGCAGGAGGAGAAAAAGATGGAGATAACGATTGTAAGACAAGAGAACAGATCATTTTTTGAACCCCTCATGCCTGTGGAACAGTGGCAGTTTGCGGACCTGGTTTTGGGAGCTATCGAAGAGGGGACGGCCTGCGGCGTGCTGGCGGCCCAGGAGGCGGAGACATTTCTGGAGATTCATTACCTGTATGTGGCGGAAGAGTACCGCAGGAAGGGAATCGCTACCGGGCTGCTGGAAGAGCTTCACCACATAGGGCGCGGATCCCAGATGGACGGGGAATTGTGCCAGTATGTGGACAATGAAGCCATGAAAGGGCTGGACGCCTGCTTAGCCGGCAACCGGTATGAGCGGGATGAGGCGGAGAGCACGGTTTATGTGGCGGATTTTAAAGATTTGTCCGGAAAATTTTTCGGACAGACGGAACTGGCCGGGAGCGGAGCCGGACAGGGAGCAGACGAAGGAAAGGCGGCGGTTCTGGGAGCCGGTGTGAAAGCGGTTCCTTTATCAGCCGTGACAGCCAGGATGTGGAATCAGTTTCTGAAGAAGCTGGAGAGCCTGCCCAATGAGGACGGAACCGTGCCGGATCTGAACGTAAAGTATCTGTATGACCAGGCGGCCAGCTTCCTGCTGGTAAAAAGAGGAGAGCCGGAGGGCTGTATCCTGCTGGAGAAACAGGATGCGGATTATATTCTGTCCTATTTCTGCATTCTCAGCAAGGCGGCTCCGGCGGAGATGATGGGGCTGTTCCGGGCCAGCTACCAGGTGCTGAAAAAATACTGCGATCCGGAGGATAAGATCTACATCAACGCCTTGACGGAGACCACCCAGAAGATGGTCCTTCAGATGACGGACCAGAAGGCGAAAACCGTAGGTCAGGCCGCGGCCAGGTATTATATTTACTAAGTTTACATATGCCGAGTGTTCTCGGAAACGCTTTTGTGCCTGTCTTTGCAGCTGAAAATCCAGGCATAAGGAGTTTCCAGAAGCATTCCATGCCAGAAAAGGGGAGAGAACCATGGGGGCAGATTTTAACAAGAAAGCGTATCAGGAGATATACAGGCACAGCGCCTGGGAACAGACTGCGGACAAATACGAGGAGGAATTTGCTGCCAGACTGTATAAGACGCCTTACGTACAGCAGGCGGCCAAGACGGCACTGACCAGATTAAGCCGGATGCTTAATGCCTACTATAAAAATCCGGATCAGGCTCCGGGAATGAATGAGGAGGCTGTGGAGAATGCCCAGGCCCTGGGGCAGGTGGCGGCAGAGGTGACAGGAGAGGCAGCGCCTGGGACCAACCTGGAGGCAGGGACAACAGGGCCCCAGGCTCAGGAAGCGGAAACCGGGACGAACCTGACAGAGGCCGGGGAACCGGAGGCGCAACAGGACAATGTGGAGATTACCGATACTCTTCTGGAAGCCCTGCTTCCCAAGGGAGACAGCTCCGGAGGAGCCGGGCAGATCGGCAATTACAGGCAGTATTTAAACGACGGAAGCAATGCTATGGACCGGCTGGTCGCTGACCAGACAGACCGGGAAAACTTAAATCAGGTGATCAACGGCGATGGAAACTTACGTGAGCGGATGACGATGCTGTACAACGGCATGTTCGTAAACGGAGGCCGGGGAAGAGACCAGATTGCCAGAAGCCGTTCTTTGAAAAATATGATGGCTTATATTTCCGATGAGGACCGGGCCAGAAGCCCGGAGCTTCAGGGTGTCCGCCTGGATCTTCTGGAGGGAATGAAACAGAGGGCCAAGAGAGGGGATGTGTTTGACACCTTTTCCATAGCAAGAGATTTGAAGAAAAGCACAGACAGGAAGAAGGGCAGGGGAAACAAGCTGACACGGTTTTTCTCAGGATTGTTAAGAGGCTTCAATGCAGCCATGTCCAGCAAGTTTACCAGGCAGACCAGAAGCCGGGAAGAGAGGATGGCTAACCGGCTGGGAGAGCAGCACTATGAGAGACTGGGCCTGGGCTTGTCCCAGAGGGAGCGGGCCAACGGAATGAGAGACGGGGAGCTTCAGTGGCAGGAGGGAAGAGCCTGGTACAGGATGAAGGAGAGAGTCAATGCAGAGGGCATGCTGCAGACGGCAGGGCCTTCCGGAACCACCCTGCGGATGCTGGGAGCTTATAAGCTGATGGGGGCTTCTCTGAAAGACCTTCTGTATTTCCGGCTTGCCCTTATTGCATGGATGGTAACCAGCAAGGACCACTCTCTGTATGAGATTATGAAGGGCTCTCAGAATGCAGGAATCACCGGCAAGGAGGATCTGTCGGAGCCGGCAGCCATGTACATGACTGTGGATCCTCTTCCAGTGGATGTGCTGCGCCAGGAATTTGCGCCGGAGCACCAGTTTCCTCATGAGCTTGTCTACCGGCTGATGCTAAATGAGCTGAGAGACAAGAGAAGAGAGCGGTACAATAAGAGAAATGAAGCGGCTATGAATAACGGCGACGTCAGAAGCATGGTGGGAGACAGGGATTATCTGCAGCAGCATTTAGAGGAGCTGAAAGCGGCCATCACGGATCTGCGCACCAGAAAAAGGAATGCAGGGAGAGTGGCGTCCAAGCCGGAACCTATCCGGAAGATTATCAATCAGCTGATTGACCAGCTGGTAAAGACCGGAAGGCTTCATCAGGCGTATGGAGATGCGTACAAGTCCATGTCCTTTGAACAGCTTCTGGAGATGGATGTACCGGGGCTTCTGGTTCTCAAGGCGGATGACAGGCAGAAGAAGATGGGAGCCAACCTTCTGGCAAAGATTGAGGAGTTTAAGAAGGCCCAGGAGGAAGAGAGAAAGACAGGACAGGATCTGGAGGTTTTCGAGGAACAGAGAAAATATATTGAAGACCAGATTGCGCAGGGCAGAGAGAAGCTTTCCCAGAGAGGGTATGAGGTAACGGATGGGTATAATTTTACTTTGTATGGAAAGTCTTCCGACGGGATTATGAAGGAGATTGGGGAGGATGCCAACAATGCCCAGGCGCAGGATATCGCTCTGAATATCTATACCACGGGAGCGTTCCTGGCAATGACAAGGGGACAGAAATATTGGGAAGGATTTGCACGGAAGGCTTTGCGAGATGACAGGGTTGACCAGTATAAGCAGACAGGATTTGGATCTTATGAGTTTTCGTCTGGTTCGGAGATTGCAGATGAAGAGGTTGCAGATTCTATTTTCAAGATGATACGGATTTCTTCCAGAATGTCCCAGGATGCCCTGGAGGAGAGAGGGCAGAATGAGGGAGGCCAGGCGGATACCGGTGCAGGGATTAATATGGAAGGGAAAAGCGCCTATGTGGGGTCTACCTTCCGGGGCGGCAGGCTTACGGGAGGATTTAAGGCCTCGGCAGGATCTACTATTACGATAAATTCCATGATGAGCAGTTCTAAGAGGATTGCGAAGGCGGCTCAGTATTTTAAGAAGAGCCAGGATAAAGAGGGGGAGGACAATGCGGTTCTCATTGAGTACTCGATGACGGGGAAGGGAGCGGTGGACATCTCGGGGGTGTCCAAGGTTCAGAATGAGGCGGAGGTTCTTATACCTGCCAACACGGAGTTTAAGGTGGTGACGGAGCTTCGGAAGGCGGTTATTCTGGAGGATGGAATCCGGTGGGAGGATGCACAGGATGCGCCGTCTGCGGAGGAGAGGAGCCAGAGGAATGGTGAGGCTTCCGGGAAGAAGAAGGATAGTATGTTTCCTATGAGAGGGTATGTGGTGCGGCTGGAAGAAGTGAGAGGGCCGGGAGCGGCCAAGCGTGAGGAAGATGGGAAGGTGGCGGATATGAGACGGGAGATCAGGGAGATTTACCGCCGGAGAATGGGGGAGAGGCAGAGAGCGGCGGCGCAGTGAGGCGGAAGGATGCAAGCAAAGGGTCCGCTTCGGAGTAACTATGAAACATCTTCCGACGCACTCTCGCTCAGGTTTCCACGTAGCGGTACTAAGCGCCTGAAAGACAGGCGCTAAGTACCGACGTGGAAAATGGTCTTCAGATGTTTCATAGTTACTCCGAAGCTGCTTTGTTGGCAGGCTGAAGAGGAGTGATACTGTGAAAGTCTCGAATCCTTGCTACAGGTCTGCGCACTTGCTGCGCTGGCCGTACGGTGCCAAAATGCCTGCTTTTGGCATTTTGTGTGCATTCCCACGGAGGGTTTCCAGTAGCCCTTCATGTGCCTGCAGATGAGCGTATCACCATACATGAAAGTCTGGAGGGTATACTGGGCATATCTGAAATTTATGCCGCCTAATCGGCGGCGGATTTTAAAAGTAAACGATGTATAAGTTGGAGGATCATATGGCGGAGGCTGGCTGGGATATTGACGGGATTGTGGAGGCGTACTTTGGGGGATGTACCGGGGAGCCTTTTTTGGACAGGCAGGAGGAGTGGCAGCAGTGGCAGCGGTTTCTGGATATGCTGTGTGCAGCGGCGCTGTTTCTTAAGGAGCAGGAGAGGGAGGAATCAGCCCAGAGGATTGGAGGCATGCTTAGCGACCAGGAGCTGATGAAGGTGCTGGAGCCTCATGGGAAGGTGGAGTTTGAGGGGAAGAAAAGGTTCCGGCAGGTGTTTGAGATGCTTCTTGGCAAGGAGCCGGAGGATGTAAGGGGGCAGGAGGGGCTGGCTTTTGCAGGGTTTCTGAAAAGCGGGCTGCTGTCCTATGGGGAGATACTGGCGTTTCTTATGGCGGCGGCGGTTGACTTAAACAGGAAGTATGAGAGGGTTTTCGGGGTTTTGCAGGAGGAGGCTCATCCTACGGCCAGGCCCTCTTTGGGGCTGGTGTGGGATCTTTGTACGTTGTTTTTGGAGGAGGAGGATGGGTATCAGGGGCAGCTGTGGGATGAGGACAGCTTTCTGTACCGGTTTCTTCTGGAGCCGTGGGCCCAAAAGGCGGATATGTCGCGGCTGTCCCGGCCCTTGTGTTTAAATAAACGGGTGGTACAGATTCTGGCAGGGGAGCCTATGCAGATGGGGAGCCTGTCACGGTATGCGCAGGTTCTGGAATATGAGGCGGAGATGGAGGAGATTCTGTGCAATCAGGAGCAGTTTGAGGAGCTTTTGCAGGTGTTTTCTGCCATGACGGGGAAAAAGAGCGGAGGGATTATTCATCTGTGTGCCATGGAAGGCGTGGGGAAGAAGTTTCTGATGAAATCCCTGGGGGCTGTGGCGGAGATGGATGTGCTGTGTGTGGATATGTCCTGTCTTCTGGCACAGGATGACGGGGCGGTGTACTCCATTTTAAGGGATATTATGTTAAAATGTATTTATGAGAAAAGCCTGCTTTATCTGGACAAGGTTCCCTTTGAGCCGGCGCGCCTTCCGGGAATTCAAAGGATTTTTGCCTTTTTGCAGGATTACATAAATCTTTATTTTATAGGGGCCCAGGGGCAGAGGCCTAAGGAACTGTCTGTCCGCGGCAGCTGGTATACTATTTCTCTGGAGATTCCGGGTACCGGGGTGCAGAAACGGTTCTGGAGTTATTTTGCACAGGGGCTGGGGCTTCGGTTTGGGGAGGATGTGGATGTGGATCAGCTGGTGTCCAGGTACCACATGACTCCCGGGAGAATCAGCCAGGTGCTGGAGTGCGCCCTGTTGGATGCTCCCATTGATGGGGAAGGCTTTGTGGCTTCGGAGAAGCTGCTGGAACGGCAGGTGCGGATGAAGTGCAGCGCGGAATTCGGAGAGTATGCCGCCAGGCTGGAAAGTCCGTTTACCTGGGAGGATCTGCAGCTGCCGGAGGGCAGCAGAAGGCTTCTGAAAGCGGCCTGTGACCGGGTCCGGTACCGGAGTGTGGTTCACGACAGGTTTGGGTTTGGGAGGAAGCTGCCTTATGGGAACGGCACGTCCATTGTATTTTACGGGCCTCCCGGGACGGGAAAGACCATGGCGGCCCAGGTGTTTGCCAGGGAGCTGGGACTGGATATATACCGGATTGATTTGTCTCAGATTGGAAGCAAATATATTGGGGAGACGGAGAAGAATCTGGGGGCAGTGTTTGAGGCGGCCAGATTTTCCAATGCGGTTTTATTTTTTGATGAGGCGGACGCCCTGTTTACCAAGAGGACGGAGGTGTCAAACTCCAATGATAAGTATGCCAATGCCCAGACGGCCTACCTTCTGCAGAAGATTGAGGAGTATTCCGGGGTGTCCATTCTGGCCACCAATGTGATGCAGAATTTTGACAGTGCTTTTAAGCGGCGGATGACTTTCATGATTCCGGTGGAGCAGCCGGATGAGGGGACCAGGCTTCTCTTGTGGCAGAAGATATTTCCACGGGAGACGCCTCTGGAGGCGGATGTGGATTTCGGGGTCTTTGCCAGGAAGGCGGAGCTTACGGGAAGCAGCATCAAGTCTGCGGCTGTGGCGGCGGCTTACCGGGCGGCGGCGGAACACAGGAAGGTACAGAATCAGGACCTGGTGGAGGCGGTGGATTTTGAGTACCGCCGAACCGGCCGCATGGGGATTGGCAATGAATTGTATGAGGAACTGTATATGAGGACAGGAGGAGAGTGATCCTATGGAAGAGAACAGGGAGGAGCTGCTGGAGCAGCTGATGCCAAAACTTACCGCCCTTTCGGAGAGACTGGAGGATATGGGGATTGAAAATGACGTGCTGATGGCTATGGAGTCTCTGCCGGCGGTTTTGGCGGAGGTGGAAGGAAGGCAGCTTCAGCTGGCCTGTGTGCCTGTGGCGGAAGGCGGATACCTGCTGAGCATCACGGCAGCTTTGGAGATACCGGAGGAGGATGAAGAGAACCTGGTGGAGCGGTGCTGCCGTTTTAATGAAAACAGCCTCCTTGCTATGGCGTGTTTGGATCCTTTCAGAAATCAGGTGATTTTCAAGTGCGGGGTGCCGGAGGCAGAAGAAGGCTGGGACAGCAGGATTCTTACCTTTGCTCTGGAAGCATTGGCGGCGGATATCCGCCGGTATGAGAGCCAGGGATGACACAAATTATCAAATACAGGAGATGAGAATGTATGGGAAAAGGTCTGCTTGGAAGTACCATTCAGCTGCAGAGGCAAAGGCCCCTGCATATGAATGTGCAGCAAATGGAACAAAAAAATACCATCATAAACCAGGGGAATGTGCCGTCCGGGCCGGAGCAGACTTTTGAAGATTCCAAACACAGAGTGCGCGGAGGCGGCCCTGTTATGCCGGTGGAGGCGGCTCCTGCAAAAAAGAGGGGAGGCAGTGACCTTCCGGCCGCCCAGCGAAATCGAACCAGGCAGAGACTGCTGAAAATCACACCATACTGGGAGTAAAGCAGATAGGACAAAACAGATATGTCAAATTAAGAAATCCATGGGCGTCAGGAACCAGAGCCTATAAGAAAGACGAAGACGGAACCATTGTAAGGGAACAGGAAGACAAGGGAACACATGGGATTTTTCTTTTGGAGTTAAATGAGTTTGTTTCCCATTACAGTGCCTTTAGTGTGGGATGACAGAGGAAAAGAAAGAACGAGAGCAGGAAAAGATGAAGAATAATGAGAAAAGGTTAGTAAAAATTACCCGGGAAAACCAGCAGCTGTTTTCCCGCTGCATACCGGACACGTTCAAGAAAGTATTATTCCAAAAAGGCATGAATGCTGTGGGAATTGTCGCCTGGGACGGTCAGGGCTGCGGGGCAGCCGTGTCAACTCTGGAGGAAGGAGATATACGGGTTCTGTCTGTTTACGTGGAGCCGGAATACCGGCGGATGGGAATGGGAACAGAACTGGTCAGGGCTCTCCAGGGCTTTGTGTCAAAAGCCGGACAGGGAACCCGGCGGCTGAGAATCGAATATCCCTATCCCAAGATGGGGGAGATGGAGTTGTTTCTTTTTCGGTGCGGTTTTCAGACAGAGGCGGAGGGGAATCAGATTTACTATGTCCCAGTCCGCCATGTGCAGGATTTGGATCTGCTTAAAAAATCCTTCCCTTTGACGGAAGGCGAGATTATTGCCATGAGGGAGATGCCGGAGGAGCAGAAGATCCGCTGGCTCCGCCGGTTTTGCAATGACCTTCCCCAGTCCTTTTCTCCCAGACAGGCAGGGGGAGCTTTGCTGGAGGAGAACAGCTTTTTGTACATGAATAAGGGGACGGCCGATGGGTTTGTCATCTGCAGCCATCTGGAGGATGATTCTATCTATCTGGCGGTTCTGTATTCGGAGAAGAAAGCGGTGAAGGCCCTCCCGGCCCTTTTAAGGGCGGCCCTGTTAAGCCTGCTTCCCAGGTATGAGGATAAGATTCTCTGCTTTGCCGCCGCCACGGATTCCGGAAGGCAGCTGGCGGAGCACCTGTGCAGGGGGCATGAGGAGAAAATCAGGATGGAAACCATGAGGACCAGCGTATGGAGGGCGGAGGATCCGGACAGACAGGTAGAATATGACCCTCTGGGAGAGGTCAATCTTATCCCCAGGCTCAACGGCCTCTCGGCGGTTCTTGATGATATGGGCATTGCCCATTCCATACGGTATCCGGAGCCGGAGGCTTATCCCGGTATCCAGGCGGACATAGAAGGGAAAAATATCCTCCTAGCCTATGCCCTTGCAGCGCCGGCCGGGGAGGATAAATTCGTGCTGAACCTGCTGTATCAGGTGCCGAAGGGAGAAAAAGAATTTTTTGCCCTGGCTCTGGCATGCCAGAGATTTAACTTGAGAAGCCGCTTTGTGTCGGCAATCCCTGACATGGACAGCGGACAGGTGTTTATCAGATGGGCGGTGCCGGAAGTTGGAGGCGTTGCGGATTCAAAGACAATCACCGTGGTAACGGGACTGTTTTTGGATGGTATCAGGCAGTTTGAAAAAGAATTTTTTTCATAAAGTGAGAGGTGGATATGGGAAGAGGAGCAGGGGGAGAGACGCTTGTGCGCCAGAAGCAGGAGACTATCCTGATTCAGACGGAAAACCAGCAGACAGAGCAGAGTACTGGTTATTTTGACAGAGAGACGGCAGGAGAAAAGGTCTCTGAAAAAGCCGTTTCCAAAGGAGGTCCGCCTCTTCCTGTTCCGGAAGCTCCGGCGAAAAAAAGGCTGTCCCGCTCTTCAAAGTCTGGCACAAGGCGGGAACTGGTACAGGAGCAGAAGGAAGAACAGGGGCAGGAGGAAAGAGAGCATCAGAGCCGCCGGGAACAGTCCCTGCAGAGGGGATATGCAGGAGGTGGAGATAGCACGCCTGGGCAGACCACACAGAATCAGCGCCAGGGAAAGCGTGTGGGGGAACTGACAGAGGAAGAACGCACAAACACGTATTCTGACATACAGAGAAAAGGCTTTAAACAAAATCTTCTGGACATTGTAAAGGCGGATAGAAATGCAGGCTTCAGCAAAGCCTTTCAGAACCTGTCAAGACAGATAGAAGAGTATGCGAAGCTGGACGTGACAGGGGATTTGTACAAGACGGACAGAAAGGAACTGGTTTTTAAGGAGAGAGAGCTGCTGGGCCAGATTCTGTCAGAGCTTGACAGGCAGGTGCAGGATATGAAAAAGAAGGCAAAGAAGGAGGAGAAGAAGGACACCCAGGAGGGGAAAATGCTCAGAAGGGAGTGGGAGGTTCTGTCACTGTACAAAGGGTATTTTGATCTGGATACCAGCGGATACTTAAAGATTCCAGAGGGAGAAACAAAAGAAAGAATACACGACTGCCGGAACGCAAAGATGAAGATGAAGGGAAAAACTCTTAGTATGAAGAAGGTTCCCATAAAAGAGCCCCTTTTTCCCCATGAGCCGTCAATCAATGACATCGCCCAGGGAAGGGTGGGAGACTGTTATCTTCTGTCTGCGCTGTCTGCCCTTGTGGATAAAAGTCCGCAGTGGATAAAAGACTGTATGAAGGATAACGGAGACGGAAGTGTCACAGTCCGCCTGTATGACTGGAGAGAGAAAAACCCCCAGGGAAGATGGGTACAGGGGCCTGTGGTGCCCCACTATATAACCGTTTCCAAGAGGGTTCCCGGGGAATATGAGGAACAAAAGGAGCCCTTTGCCAAAGGCGCTCTGTGGGTACAGATGATTGAGAAGGCTTATACGCTCTCAGGCTTTCATGATGAAACAAAGCCGGCGGATGACTACAGCAGCATAGCCGGCGGCTTCTCAAGCGTGTTTCTCCGCCGTATCACCGGACAGGAGAAAGAAGATATTGGACTGGATATTTCTTCAGACAGGCAGGCTGAGGATCTGGCTATGGCCATGGTTGACTACCAGCGGAAACAAATAGGTGCCACCAGCGAGGGAAGACAGCCCCGGATGATTGAGATACAGAAGAGTATGCTGGGGATAACCGAATCCACCAAGGAAGAGGAACGTTTGCTGATCAAGGCTATGGGAACGTATTTTGAGACCTTTTCAGGCATGAATATTTATGCCGGAACTGTTGAGGATGCCCAGGCATTTTTAAACAGCCTTACCGTAGAGCAGTACCGGGAGAAGCAGCTGGAAAGGCAGAGAGAAAGGATAAGGCAGCTGGAAGCAGAGGCAGCGGCATATCCTCAGAACCTGCAGAAGCAGACTCTGGAGCTGCAGGCCGCAAAACCGGCAATCGATGGGGCCAGAAGCATTGTGGCGGCTCTGGAGAAGCAGAAGGCGGCTCTGGAGAAGCAGCGAGATGACAGAGGGCTGAGCAAAAGAGAGGCTAAACGTCTGGAGAATGTAAAAAAGAAGCTGGAGGATGAAAGAATCAAAACCTCTATTGTGGTGAAACCAGAGAGACAGCTGCGGGATCTGGTTCAGAAGCACGAGGAATCACAGAAAAAGCTGGCGGAGATGAAGATTAAGGAAGCGAGGCTGGCAGGCCTTAAAGAAAATGGCTGGAAGGAAGCGGAAGGAAAGGCAGAGCCGGATGAACTGGATCAGATTCTCAGGTATGAAGAGCAGCATTTTCTTGCCATCAAACAGTTTTATGAGGAACATGGAAAGGATGTCCTGGAACACGCTTCTTTCAGCGGCAAGTATACAGAACGGGCAATAAGCGTATATGATCAGATTGAGGAGGCAGGCAGACAGGGGAAGTTTCAGACAACCTCCACACGGAATAACTTTTTGCTCAGCAGGGAAGGCGGCTTAAACGGGGAAGGCCTGGAAGACGGTCTGGCTTCCTCTCATGCCTATACGCTTATGGGGGTGAAACAGATAGGCAGCTACAGATACGTGAAACTGCGGAATCCATGGAGCCGGGTAGTCCGGGCTTACCGGGAAGGGGAGGGTGGAAAAGTGGAGAGAATGGAAGAAGGCGACGGAAACCATGGGATTTTTCTGCTTGAACTCAACGAATTTATGACCCGTTACGACCAATTCGGCGCAGTGGGATAAGAAAGGAAACCATATGCAGGATGCTATTTATCTACGCCCTAAAAAAGCCGCGAAAAAGCTTAAGACGGCTCAGGGAAGCAATCAGACAGCTTATATCTATGGCGTTACGGGGACGGGGAAGACGTCTCTGGTAAGGGATTTTCTGGGACGAAGAGCTTATGAGTATTACAGCGGGGGCTCTGTCTGTGCGCAGCAGCTGGTGTATGAGGAGGATGATAAACAGCATATTGTTGTAATAGATGACCTTCACAGGCTGGATGATCCAGAGGCTCAGAAGGAGCTGTATCCCGTGCTGGACCGTTTGATGGAGCAGAAAAATGTATGGCTGATTCTCATTGCCAGATGCCAGGTGCCCCGGTGGTTGGCGCCTCTGTATATCCACCATGTATTCTGTGTGGTTGAGGAGAA
The DNA here is from genome assembly GCA_910588325.1 of uncultured Hungatella sp. GTDB lineage: Bacteria > Bacillota > Clostridia > Lachnospirales > Lachnospiraceae > UBA3402. Next base: position 14,180 of record CAJUPP010000019.1, on the reverse strand, counting down.
AGAGCTGTATTTCACCATAGAAGAGCAGGGAATGTACTTTGAGGCATGGGATGTCCATATGACAGAGGAAACCGTAGAGCTTATATGGCGTATGGGAGAGGGGATTCCCATATTTGCCAAGCTGGTGGCTATGGAGATGGCACGGGCCGGTTATGGGCAGAAGGGAACTGTGGATTCGGATCAGGAAGGGCTGGAGCGCAGATGCCTGGAGCAGGTGGCAAGGGATGCCTGGGATTTTCTGGAGACCTATGTCTGTGACCAATGGGATGAACAGCTTCAGGAATTTTTAGCAGAGCTGGCGGTAGTGGATAAGTTTGACTTTCAGATGGCACAGATGATTACCGGAAGAAAGGATGCGCAGCAGCTTATTATAAAGGCGGTGGAGGCCGGAAATTTCTTTTTGAAGGAGGGCAGCTTCTATTCCTTCCGCCGGCCTTTGGGAAGGACCCTTTTAAGAAGGCTGAAACGTACCAGGAACGAGGATACCATCAGGAAGCTGTACTACAATGCCGGCCGCTGCTATGAGCAGAGAGGGCAGGTTCTAAAGGCACTGGAGCTCTATGAGCTTTGCCATGACAAGACAAGCATTTCCCGGATTCTTATTGATAACGCAAGGAAAAACCCTTCCGCCGGCCATTATTTTGAACTGCGCAGATACTATATGGCTCTGGGCGAGGATGAGATAAGACAGAGCGGGGTGCTGATTGCAGGAATGAGCATGCTCTATTCCATTCTCATGAATAAGGAGGAGAGTGAGCGGTGGTACCATATTCTGGAGGAGTATGAGGCCGGACAGACAGGAAGCGCCAAAAAGGAAGCAAGAAGCATGCTGTTGTATCTGGATATCGGGCTGCCTCACAGGGGAATCGCAGGGCTGGCAGATATCATGAAATATGCCGGCTCCATCATAAAGGAAAGGAAGGTTGTGCTTCCGGAATTCTCCGTCACCAGCAACCTGCCTTCTCAGATGAACGGAGGGAAGGATTTCTGCCAGTGGAGCAAGCATGATAAGGAGCTGGCAGCAGGCATCGGGAGAGTGGTAGAGCTGGCTCTGGGAAAATACGGCAAGGCAGTGGTGAATCTGGCGCTGGCGGAAAGCTTTTTTGAGAAAGGCAGAGACAATTATGAAGTTTCTTCTCTGGCGGAGAGAGGAAGAATCCAGGCAGAGACCGCAGGAAAGCCGGAACAGAGCTTTGTGGCGGTAAATATTTTAGCTCAGCTGTCTCTCATGAACGGCTACGCAGAGGATGCCATGGAGATGCTGGAAAGCTTTGAGCAGAGGGTAAAGGAAACTGCTCCTCATCTGCTTCTTAATATCAGGGCTTTAAAATGCCGTTTTGCGCTGTACCGGGGCAGAACCAAGGAGATTCAGGAATGGCAGAAGGAGGCTCCTGATGAAAATGCAGAGTTCTGTATTATGGAACGGTTCCGGTATTTAACGAAGGTGCGTATCTACATATATAATGGAAGATACGACCAGGCCGAGGGCCTGCTTCACCGCCTGCTGTATTATGCCCAGAACATGCACAGGACTTATATAGAGATGGAAGCACGCATGCTTCTTGCCATAGCCCTGGAGAGAGACGGGAACAAAACCTGGCAGGAGGAACTGCAGCAGTGCATTACCATGGCGGAGGAGTATCATTTTGTCCGTCTGCTTTCCAGAGAGGGAAGCGGTGTCTTAAAGCTGCTGAAATCCGGAAGCTTTAAATGGGAGGACAGAGCCTATAAAAGACAGGTTATGGAGGAGTGCGACAAAGTTGCAGCCTTTTATCCTTCGTATCTGAAAGAACAGACAGAACAAAAGATTACCCTGTCCTCCAATGCCCTGAAGGTTCTGCGTCTTCAGGCAGAGGGATATTCCACGGAAAAGATTGCAAAGATTCTGGGTATCACAGTCAGTACGGTAAAATATCACAGCCATGAGACGTATAAGAAGCTGGGGGTTACCAGCAAAGCAGCTGCGGTCAATGAGGCAAGGAACTGGAAGCTTTTGTGATGGAGATTCAGGAAGGGAGAGTTAAACAGAATGAATATTGTAAAGACCAGAGAAAATGATAAGATGGTGCTTTCGTTGGAGGGCAGGCTGGATACCATGACTGCACCGGCCCTGGAGGCGGAGGTAAAGGGTTCTATAGATGGCGTCAAAGAGCTGGTTTTTGACTTTGAGAAGCTGGAGTACGTGTCTTCTGCAGGCTTAAGAGTACTTCTGGCTTCCCAGAAGATCATGAACAAGCAGGGAAGCATGTGCATCCGTCATGTCAATGAGGTGATTATGGAAGTGTTTGAGGTGACAGGCTTCAGCGATATTCTGACGATTCAGTGACTTAGGGCATTGGCTGCATGCAGGTACAGAGGGATATCGGCTGTGCATAGGATATACTGGTACAAGGAAAAAGGAAAGAGCAGAAAGGCAGGTTTTAAAAAGTGAAGCATCAGATATGGAAAACAGGGAAGGACCGTTTCACCGGGCCTATGTATTATAAACTTTGGTGGCCTGCCATGCTGTCCAGTGCAGGCTGGGCCTTAAGCGATATGGCGGATGCGGTGGTGGTGGGCCAGAGGATGGGGGCCACAGGCCTTGCAGCCATCAGCCTGATTCTTCCGGTGTACATGATCAACTGTATGGTGGCTCATGGATTAGGGCTGGGAGGCTCCATTCAGTTTTCCACACTGTTAAGCAACGGGCAGGAGGCAAAGGCGAAAAAGGTTTTCAGCGCTATTTTGCTGGGAGCGGCTGTGTGCAGCCTGTCAACAGCGGTTTTCGGCAATCTGTTTATCACACAGCTTCTGGGGCTTTTAGGCACGGTCAGAGAGGACGGCGCCCTGTTTTACTCAACCAGGGATTATCTGCAGATACTTCTGGGGGCGGCGCCCCTGTTTTATCTGTCCAATATTCTCAACTATTTTCTGCGCAACGACAGCTGTCAGAAAATTGCAGGCATCGGCTCTGTGACAGGCAATATCTGCGATATTGCGCTGAACATCTTTCTGGTGCTGGGAATGAATATGGGAACAAGGGGAGCGGCTCTTTCTACGGCTCTGGGACAGGTGATAACCATATCCATCTACTTAGGAGGCCTATGGAAGAGAGAGCACCATTTACATATGGAACTGCCTGGAAGGGAAAGCATGGGACTTATCCTGTCCTGCATGCGTGACGGCATGGCAACCTCAGTCCAGTATTTGTACCAGATGATATTTTTCCTTATCTGCAACAATATACTGATACGGATGAGCGGCGAAAGCGGTGTGGCAGTGTTTGACCTGGTACAGAATACCTCCTACCTGATTCTGTATCTTTATGAGGGCACAGCCAGGGCCATGCAGCCCATTCTGTCCACCTACCACGGGGAGCATAACTATCGCGGGAGAAGATATGCCGCGATTCTGGGCTTTCTGTCCGGTATTCTGGCAGGAAGCCTGATGATCAGCCTTGTGGTCCTGTTCCCCAGGTATTTCTGCCTGCTGTTCGGAATCCGGGACGGGGCCACCCAGGCCGCTGCCATGGGAGCCCTGCGAATCTATGGGCTGGGAGCATTCTTTGCCGGCATCAGCATTCTTACCTGCAATTATTACCAGTCCTGCGAGAAGTTTCTTGCCCCGTTTTTGATTGAAACCATGAGAGGCATTGCCATTCTGCTGCCCTGCACCATCCTGTTTTCCAACTTTGGAACAGGGAAATTTTGGTGGCTGTTTCCGATTACGGAGATAAGCACCTGCGTCATCTTCCTGGTCTGGAAAAAGATTGCCCGTTACACGGTGGAGGAGGAGGATTCCAGCCGGGTATTCCAGTATACCATAGAGGGAAATGCCGCGGATCTGGCGGAGGTATGCCAGGGGCTGGAAGGCTTCTGTGAGCAGTGGGGGGCAAGCGTGAAGCAGCAGTATTTTGTGGTTATGACCCTGGAGGAGTTAGGCATGGCAATCCTGACCCACGGCATCAGGGAAAATGCCAAAGGCTATATCCAGATCACAGTCATTGCCGGGGAAGATGGGAAATTTAAATTCCATCTCAGGGATAACGCCGTGAAATTCAACCCGTTTTCCCTGGAGACTGAGAAGGCGGGGGCTTCAGAAGGGGTCAATCTGGATGCCATGGGAATCCTTGTATTGAAGGAGAAGGCAGAAGAATTTTATTATCAGCGTTACCAGGGATTTAATTCTCTGGTTCTTACTATTTGATGGAAGAGGCAGATGTTATGAAGATCGTTTACTTTGGAACAGATGTATTTTTGTCTTGTTTTCGCTATTTTGCAGAATACCATGAGATTCTGGCTCTGTATACCTATCATAATGATGAGGATTATTTTACGGAATACCGCATTGTAAAGGAGGCAGAGAGTCTGGGGATCCCTGTACACTATGAGGATATTTCGGAAGAAACCACCTACAGGTATTTTGAGGAGGAGGGCTGTAGGCTGTTTTTTGCGGCGGAATACAACCGGATACTGCCGGTGCCGGAAAAACTGGAGAGCTTTAGAGGAATCAACATGCACAGCTCTCTCCTGCCTGTGGGAAGGAGCTACTATCCTATCGAGGCCGCTATGGAGCGGGACTTAAAGGAGACAGGAATCACCATGCACGAGATCGCCTCCAGGCTTGACGGGGGAGCAGTGCTGGACAGCTGCAAGGTGGAGATAACGCCGGATATGGACAGCATCGATATCTATCTTCTGTGTGCCCAGGGGGCGGAGAGGATGATCCGCCGGATGATGGAGAATTTCGACGAAGAGTGGAATGCGGCGAGAAAACAGCCGGAGGACAGAAAATATCCCTATTGGAAACGGCCTGATAAAGAGAAGCTGACGATCACACATCAGATGACCCTTAAGGAAGCCAGAGACTGCTTCAGACGGTATAATCAGCTGGCCCAGGTCGAAATCAGCGGCCGCCCGTACTATATCAGGGCCCTGGATACGGGCACAGCCTCTGTGAAAGAGGATGTGAGGGCCATAAGAGAGGATATGGTGCTGTACCGGGTACAGGACGGGCACCTTCGCCTGATACTTCATATGGAAAGAGGTGGTATAGATGAATCCTGACAGATGGAAAGTGCGTTTGCAGCCCAAGCTTATTCTGGGCCTTGTGGTGATGGCAATGGTTCTGCTTCTGTCTCTTACCCTGGTGGTTACAACCATGTACCGCCGACGGATGGAGGAATATTTCAGCAAGATTGCATTTGACCAGGCATCTGTTGCTGCAGAGATTATTGACGGGGATGCGGTAAGAAGGTACTACGAGACAGGAAAAAAGGATGCGTATTACCATGAGATCCATGAGTATCTGCTAATGGTAAAGCAGAAGGTGGGACTGAAATATTTTTATGTGGTAGTTCCGGAAGAGGATGTGATGGTCTATATATGGGACTCCGGAGTGGAGGGAGAAGAAGGAGTCTGCGACCTGCTGGATGAGGACGCATACTATGGAGGCGGCCATAGGCTTATGCATGAGGCCTTTGCCGTGGATGCCGATAGAAAAATCCTGGTGACAAGGAATGCGGAGTACGGATATCTTGCCTCCGCCTATGTGGCGATTTTGGATTCCGCCGGTGTTCCGGTAGCCCTGGCAAGCGTGGATATCTCCATGGAGATAATTAATCAGCAGCTGTTAACATTTGTAGCCGGCGCGGTATTGGTGTCCTGCCTGATTCTGATAATTTCTGCGGTTGCATATTATTATTATGTGCGACACATCGTCATCCGCCCTGCCGTCATCCTCCATGACGCAGCCGGGAAGCTGGTGAAGGATGAAATGGATGATCTGGGCAATTTTACCATAGACATTCATTCCGGCGACGAGTTTGAGGATCTGGCCCAGGCGTTTCAGTATATGACCGTGGAGCTGTCGGAATATATAAAAAATCTTACGGAGGTCACGGCGGAAAAGGAGCGGATCGGGGCAGAGCTTGACGTGGCCGCTCAGATCCAGTCCTCCATGCTGCCTTGTATCTTTCCTGCGTTTCCAGGCAAGAAGGAGATCGATATCTATGCTACCATGAATCCGGCTAAGGAGGTAGGCGGCGATTTCTATGATTTTTTCATGGTGGATGACAGGCACCTGGCTGTAGTCATGGCGGACGTGTCCGGAAAAGGGGTTCCGGCGGCGCTGTTCATGGTCATCGGCAAGACCCTTATCAAAGACCATACACAGCCGGGAAAACCTCTCGGGGAGGTATTTTCCGATGTAAATAACCTTCTGTGCGATTCCAACAGCGAGGGGCTGTTTATCACGGCATTTGAAGGGGTTCTGGATTTGGAGACCGGAGAATTCTTTTATGTGAATGCCGGCCATGAGGTGCCTTATATCAACAGGGCCGGGGAAGGCTACCAGCCCTACAAGGTGCGGCCAGGATTCGTGCTGGCAGGGATGGAGGACATGAGATATAAGGAGGGAAGCCTTACCCTTCAGCCCGGGGACCGGATTTTTCTCTACACTGACGGTGTGCCTGAGGCTACCAACAGGGAGAATGAATTGTACGGAAATGAACGTCTGTACCGTATCCTGAACCAGAATAAGGACAGAACCCCTAAAGAGCTTTTGCCGGAGATCAAGGCCGATGTAGACTTGTTTGTAGGAGAGGCGCCCCAGTTTGACGATATTACCATGCTTTGCCTGGAATACAAAGGGAAGACGGAGTGTGGGATTTGATTTTTGCCGGTGTACGTGGTATACTACTTGAAATATAATAAAACAGGGAGAAAAGGGTTATGAAGGATACTACGCTGGTGATTATGGCAGCCGGGATCGGCAGCCGGTTTGGAGGCGGTATAAAGCAGCTGGAGCCTGTGGGGCCAGGGGGGGAGATTATTATGGATTATTCCATCTATGATGCACTCCAGGCCGGATTTAACAAGGTGGTTTTTATTATCCGCAAAGATCTGGAAAAAGATTTTAAAGAAGTCATCGGAAACCGGATTGAGAAGATAGTAAAAGCAGAGTATGCTTTTCAGGAGCTGGATGATCTGCCAATGGGCTTTAAAAGGCCTGAAGAGAGAAAGAAACCATGGGGTACCGGACAGGCTGTATTGAGTATCAAGGGACTGGTGAATGAGCCGTTTCTGGTAATCAATGCAGACGATTACTATGGGAAAGAGGGCATCAGGAAGATTCATGATTATCTGGTAAATGAGATGGATGAATCATCCCAGGTTTATGATCTGTGCATGAGCGGCTTTTTGCTGGCAAACACACTGAGCAAGAACGGCGGTGTAACCAGAGGTGTCTGTCAGATTGACGATGACAGTTTTTTAAAAAAAGTGACGGAGACATATGAGATCCAGAGATACGGCAGCGGCATTTCAGCCAGAGATGAATCCGGCAGACCGGTAGCCGTCGATATAGGATGCCATGTGTCTATGAATATGTGGGGAATCCCGGCATCCTTTTTGGATGAACTGGAAAGAGGATTTCCAGAGTTTTTGGCAGGGCTGAAGGAAGGGGATGTGAAATCAGAGTACCTCCTTCCACGTATTATCGACAAGCTGGTGATGGATGGAAAAGCAAGAGTTAAAGTTCTGGAGACGGCGGATAAATGGTTTGGCGTGACTTATAAAGAGGACAAACCGGCTGTGGTAGAATCTCTGCGGAAATTGATTGCAGGGGAGACATATCCGGAGAGACTATATAAATAGGATGGCTGAAAAGATTGTGTTTCTATTGGAGTTTATAGAAATGCAGTCTTTTTATTACTATGAAAGATATAGGATAAGTTTCCTGTTTTATAATGGTGGAATATATTGATGGAGAGGAAGAAATAAGGAGACTTAAATGGCCAGATATTCTTCTGAATCCAGAAAAGGAATTCTGCCGGATCAGAATCGAATCAGGGAAATGGAATATTTTCAGAGTATCTATCCACAGAATATTAAGATACTGCAGAAATATGTAGTGGAAGAATGTGACCGCATGGATTATAAGGGTAGTCCGATATATGATGAATATCCGGATATGCAGATAATCCGGCAGGCAGGTAAAAAAATCTGCGACAATATCTCTGGGCTTAGAGAAACACTGAAAAATACAGATGCAATGGATATGGAACAGGTAGAGATTTATGAGGCTGGTGCAGGGAAGAGAGAGATAGATGTGAGCCAGCAGCAACTGAGCTGGAATTTTAGATCGGGGTTCGGCCCCGGCCGCCCGCCGCAGGGTCCGCCGCCTGGCCCCGGCCGCCCGCCGCAGGGTCCGCCGCCTGGCCCCGGCCGTCCGCCGCAGGGTCCGCCGCCTGGCCCCGGCCGTCCGCCATGGGGTCTGCCGCCTGGCCCCGGCCGTCCGCCATGGGGTCCGCCGCAGGGCCCGCCGCCCGGCCCTGGCCGTCCGCCATGGGGGCCGCCGCCTGGTTCATGGGGAGCATCCCAGAAGCCCTCATCAGGGTCTGGCAGCTGGCTGGGAGATATGGTTCAGGTACTTTTGATGAATGAAATACAAAAGCGCCGCTGTAGAACCGGAATGTGCTGATATTATAATGTGGGGGCAGCACAGTATACTATATGAAAAGTTAACTTATAAATTTTAGAAAAGATTAAGTTGTGCTTTTTCCGGTTACCCTTTACAATATATGGAAAGAAAATGCAATGAAGGAAGTACACTATGAATAAAACCATAAAAAAGATTACCATACTGGCTGTTGTTTTTTTAGCCGCTATCGGTATTTATATAGTTATATCCCTGAGAAATATGAACCAATCCCAAACAGTATATACTGCCATGAATCCCCCAACGCTTCCGGTAGTATATACTGATTTGTTTGGGATTGAGAGAAACCGTCTGACCGCATACCGGCAGGAGATGGATCCGGATATCGCCCGTGAGGCATTGACAGTGCTTCCGCAGGACAGGCAGTTAAAGGTATACTGTGAGGGATATGGGATCCATCCAGTAAAGATTACTTATGAGATCCGCAGCCTTGATCAGGAACAGCTGGTAGAGAAAACAGAACTGGAATCGTGGGATACGAAAGGGGAGGAAGATATCGCGGTTCTGCCCATTCAGAATCTGCTTCTCCCGGGAAAGGAGTATCTTCTACATTTGATGCTGGAGACGGAACGTCATGGAAATACTCATTATTATACCAGGATTATATATCTGGAAAATGACTATGCTCAGTCTATGACAGAGCTGGCACGAAGCTTTTCCACAAAAACTTTTTCAGAAAGAGAAGCAGCAGAGTTAGTTACCTATTTAGAGACCACCGCGACGGCAGATAATTCCTCACTGGGGAATGTAACAATTAAGTCCAGCTTCTCCCAATTAACCTGGGCAGGGTTAGAAATGGAATTGGTAGGAGAAATGCAGGTGAATCTGCGGGAACTGGATGGAGTTATGGGGCAGGTAGAGGTCAGTTACCAGGTGCGCAGAATTGCCGAGAACGGCGAAGAAGAACTTTATGATGTGGACGATTATTATACTATGAAATGGAGTGAGAAGAGAATCTACCTCATGGATTTTAATCGTGTCACTAATCAGATATTTTCAGGCCATCCGGATCTGTTTTCAGGGAGAAGAATTCTTCTGGGAATCGGCAATGATGATGTGGTTTCCCAGATGAGAAGCGACAACGGGCAGTATAGGGCATTTGTGTTCAATCGAGAACTGTGGTGCTATGATCAGGGAGAAAAACAGGCAGCGAAGATATTTTCCTTTAGAGACAGCACGGATACCAGCGGTCGCAGCGATATCCGGCAGCATGGAATCAAAATTTTATCTGTGGAAGACAATGGAAATGTGGAATTTTTGGTTTATGGATATATGAACCGCGGAAACCATGAAGGATATCAGGGAATCGGACTTTATGGTTATTCCGGCGACGGGACGATTGCCGAACGATTTTTTATTCCGTCTTCCAAGTCCTTTGATCGGATTAAACAGGATGTGGAGATACTGAGCTTCTATAATGGAGAGGGAATGCTGTATCTGTACCAGGACAGAGGTGTGCTGGGTATTGACCTGCATAGCAAGGAATACGTCGTAGTGGCAGATAATCTGACAGACGGAAGATTTGTGATAAGTGAAGATAAATCCCGGCTGGCCTGGCAGGAGGAAGAGAATTCCGAAGGTTTGGATACGATCCATGTGTTTGATTTGTCTTCTGGAACGAAGCAGGAAATCAAGACAAAGGACGGGTCGGTTCTGCGGATTCTGGGATTTGTACAGCGGGACCTGGTCTATGGACTGGCAAAACCGGATGAAATGTGGGTGCTGAATGGAAGGAATGAAGAACTGCCGATGTATGCATTGGAAATTATAGACGAGAATCTGGAGATTCAGACCAGATATGAGCGAAGTGGATATTATCTTGCCAGTGCATTTGTGGAAGATGCCAGAATACATGTGGATCGCCTGGTGAAACTGGATCAGCATCAATACGTATATCATGACAGCGATACCATTGTCTGCAACGAGCCATCAGAGAAAACCTACATGGACGGAATCGGATGGTATGCGTCCGAGACCCGGAGAAAATTGTACTTTATTCAACTGACCCAGGAGGTAGGTTCTGGAGACACAGTAAAGGTAACTATGTCCAGAGAACTAACCTATGACCAGTCAGAAGAACTATATCTGGATGCTGGATATCCGAATTCAGGGATGGTTTTTTATGCCTATGGACGGGGAAAGCTTCAGGGAGTCTATACGGATTTTTCCGATGCTTTAAGAGCCGCATATGAAGTCATGGGATTTGTGACAGACGGGAAACAGAGAATTTTGTGGGATCGTGTAGACCGTGATACCATAAGAAATATTCGTGAGCCCCTGTCAGCAGCCGGAGAATTGCTTATGAATATTGAAGGACTGGAAAAAGGAGAACAGATAGGAGAAAATCTTTTTGTTCTGGATGCCAGAGGCTGTACCTTAAGCCAGGTCCTCTATTTTATCGGTCAGGGTATTCCAGTGGTTGCCTATGCAGAAAGTGAAAATTATCTGCTTTTAAGTGGGTATGATCAATATAATGTGACAATATACAATTCATTGACCGGAGAGTCAAATAAAATGGGATTAAATGATGCAAATGAGTATTTTAATCGGTACAGGAATGACTTTATTTGCGGAATAAAGGTAGATTGAAATTGGATAAAAACCAGAATAGAACATGTGTTTTCTTTACAAATTTGTAATAAGTTGGTATAATGTTCAGACAAGCAATGAGCAGTGAAAGAAGGGACAGAGTAACTGAAGGGGAAGTGAGTTTACCCAGTGAGACACCCGTTGCAAACACACTGCAAAATTGCATCCAATCTATCAGTCGAGGTGCAGTATGGAACAATATATAATGAAGGGCGGCAATCCATTAGTAGGAGAAATAACCATCAGTGGCGCCAAAAATGCAGCCCTTGGAATTCTGGCAGCATCTATCATGACGGACGAAGATGTTGTCATCGAGAACCTGCCGGATGTAAGAGATATTAATGTACTGCTGGAGGCTATTCAGGAAATCGGAGCCTCTGTGAATAGAATCAACCGCCATACCGTAAAGATAAACGCCAGCAACATTCACGAAGTGTCTGTGGATGATGATTATATCAGAAAAATACGAGCTTCTTATTATTTTATCGGTGCCCTTTTAGGCAAATACAAAAGCGCACAGGTGCCCCTCCCCGGCGGTTGCAATATCGGCAGCCGTCCCATTGATTTGCATATTAAGGGATTCAGGGCTCTTGGCGCGAAAGTAGACATTGAACGCGGAGCCGTTCTGGCTCATGCCATCGACTTGGTCGGAAACCATATTTATCTGGACAAGGTATCCGTAGGAGCTACCATCAATATTATGATGGCTGCTTCTCTTGCTGAAGGCCAGACAACGATTGAAAATGTGGCAAAAGAGCCTCATGTAGTTGACGTGGCAAACTTTTTAAACAGCATGGGAGCCAACATAAAAGGTGCAGGTACGGATATCATTCGGATTCGGGGTGTCCGCAGGCTTCATGGAACGGAGTATTCGATTATTCCGGATCAGATTGAGGCCGGAACATTTATGTGCGCTGCTGCTGCCACTCGCGGAGATATCACCGTGAAAAATGTGATTCCCAAGCATCTGGAGTCTATCTCTGCCAAACTTTTAGAGATTGGCTGTGAGGTTGTGGAGTTCGATGATGCGGTACGGGTAGTAGGAAAACCGAGACAGCACCATACCAATATTAATACATTGCCTTATCCGGGATTCCCTACAGATATGCAGCCTCAGATGGCGGTGACTTTGGCACTGGCAGAAGGAACCAGCATAGTAACTGAAAGTATTTTTGAGAACAGGTTTAAATATGTAGACGAACTGTCCCGTATGGGAGGCTGTATCAAGGTAGAAGGCAATGTGGCGATTATCAGTGGTGCCAACAGATTTACCGGCGCACAGGTAAACGCACCGGATCTTCGGGCAGGCGCGGCTCTTGTGATAGCCGGACTTGCCGCAGAAGGATATACGGTAGTTGATGAGATTGGCTATATCCAAAGAGGCTATGAGCATTTTGAGAGAAAGTTGAGAAAATTAGGGGCCATAATTGAACGAGTGGATTCTGACAAAGAGGCACAGAAATTCAAATTAAAGATTGGATGAAAATTGCAGGTTTTAGAAAGCCAGAGATGGCTTTCTTTTTATATTCACACCCTGAAAATCAAATTATTTAAACATATGGACAAGGAGATTGGGGAAATGCCATTAGTAAGCATTATTGTTCCGGTTTATAATGCAGAGAGGACGATTGACAGGTGTATAAACAGTATCTTAAATCAGACATATAAGGACTTTGAACTGCTCTTGCTGAATGACGGAAGCACCGATGTCTCTGGAATGATTTGCAACGTCTACGCTGAGAAGGATACCCGGATTCGAGTAATACATAAGGAAAACTCAGGAGTTTCCGATACCCGCAATCAGGGAATCGCTATGGCGGAAGGAAAGTATATACAGTTTCTGGACAGTGATGACTGGGTGACTCCTGAGGCGACAGGCGTTTTTGTACGTGCTGCAGAGGGGTATCAGTGCGATATGGTAATTGCAGATTTTTACAGAGTGGTTGGAGAGCGTGTTTCTCAGAAAGGAGATATTGAGGAAGAAGGGATTATGGACAGAGCCGGTTACGCTGCCAATATGATGAGGAAACCTGCAAATTTTTACTATGGAGTTCTGTGGAATAAATTTTATAAACGGTCCATCATTGAAGAATATCATCTGAAAATGGATAACTCCATCAGTTGGTGTGAAGATTTTATGTTTAACCTGGAATATATCCGGCATGTTCAAACGATCTATGCACTGAAGATACCGGTCTATTATTATGTAAAGACCAAAGGTTCTCTGGCCTCTCAGGGAATCAACATGAAAAAGATTATTCAGATGAAACGCATGGTGTTTACTTATTACAATAATTTTTATAAAGATGTTTTTGATGATGTGGATTATGAGAGAAGAAGAGCACAGGTATACCGTTTCCTGTTTGATGCTGCCAATGATGGAACCGTATCATTTTTGAACACGGTGGGGAATTACAGACTGGGAGAGGAGCGGACCAATGTAAGCGAAGGTGTGCAGGACGGGGAGGGAAACTTTTTTGAACGCTACAGGGAACGAAAACTGCTGGATAAATTGATTGATATCGTTGCACTGAGAAATGAATTGACAACCGTTGATATAAAATTGCTGTATTATTTAAGTCAGTCCCATGAGAACTGTACCTTTAAAGAAACAGCAGATATTTTAAATATTTCCAGGAGAGAATTATCTGCGGCAATTCAAAGACTGTCTGCAAAAGAGATGATTGCAGTAAGTGAGAAAGAACAGGATAAGATAAGAACGGAAGGGGAGACCAGGGAAAGGGGACAGGAAAATAAAAGAAAACGAATCATAAGAGAATATGTGATAACACGGGAGGGAGAGATGGTTCTGCCAGAGTTGCTGTTTGTATTGTATGACTTTGACCAGATTCAGTACGAAGGATTTTCACAGGAAGAAATTGAATTGTATGAAAGACTGAATGAAAAACGCAATCGAAATATACAGAGAACACTTAGGAATAGTTAATATAAGCTGGAAGGTATCCCCTGTTGTAAGGTAGAGAAAAACTTGAAATAGGGGGAATACATAGTAAACCTCCATGCGCCCGGCTGCGGACACACCACCACCCAAGAAAGTCTGGCGGGCGCACTTGGCATACCTGAATTCATGCCGCCTAATCGGCGGCGGGACT
>CAJUPP010000018.1 GCA_910588325.1 uncultured Hungatella sp. | reverse complement strand
CCTGTGACCCTCTGCTTGTAAGGCAGATGCTCTCCCAGCTGAGCTAAGACCCCATGTCAAACTGCTTTATTAGTATAAACGCTGTTGTCCAAATTGTCAACAATTTTTTGAAAAATTTTGAAAAAAATGGTAGGTGGGTATGGAACAGGTTATAAAAATTTAACAGAACTTTTTTATTATATTTTTTGTCATTTTACAGGAACTATGCTATACTGTAGAATAGCAAAAGACAGGAGGCTGCTATGTACAGTTTTATTGTGAATCCTAATGCCGGAGGAGGGCAGGGAGAGAAAATATGGAGACGGCTGGAAAAAAGGCTGGCTTATCTGAACATAGAGCATCAGGTTTTTCTGACGGACAAAGCGGGAGACGCCAGTGCATTTGCAGCGGCTTTGACACAAAAATGCAGGGAACCTAAAATTATTATCATAGTAGGCGGGGATGGAACCATCAATGAGACGGTTGACGGTCTGGATTTCTGCGGTCCTGTCACTTTGGGATACATTCCGGCAGGCAGCGGTAATGACCTGGCGAAAAGTCTGCATCTTCCTAAAAACCCTTTGTGGTGTTTAAAAAGGGTGGTATCTCCAAAACGGTTCCGACTATTGGATTACGGTGTGATTTCTTATGGGGAGCAGCTGTTTCACCGCCGCTTTGCGGTAAGCACCGGAATCGGACTGGACGCATTGGTCTGCCGGGAGATTTCGGAATCAAAGATAAGAAAAGTATTAAGCAGGATTCATTTGGAGAAATTAAGCTATGCCATTATAGGAATGAAGATGTTTTTATTTGCCAAGCCGGCAAAAGGGTATCTGATTTTAGATGGCATTCAGAAGGTGGAGTTTAATCATATTTATTTCGTATCTGCCCATATTCATCCCTATGAGGGAGGTGGATTCCGGTTTGCTCCCGGGGCAGATCCATGTGACGGGAAGCTGACCGTGTGTGTGGTGCATCATGGAAAGAAGAGGAAGCTGATTCCTGTGTTGATGGATGCCTTTTTGGGGCGACGCTGCAGAAAGCCGGGACTTCGGAATTATAATTGCAGTGAGGTGGAGATTCATATGGAGCGTCCGTTGGCACTTCATGCAGATGGAGAGGACTGTCTGTCTCAGAAGGACGTTCATATCCGTTGTATCCCACAGAAGCTTCGGATGATGGTTTAAGCTGTGGAAAATCAGTTGTAGAGACGGAATATAAGCAGGTATGCAATACAGGTTCAGGGAGGCCAAAAATAGATGAGAATCGGGCAGGGATATGACGTACACCGTTTGGTGGAAGACAGAGATTTGATTTTAGGGGGCGTGAAAATACCGTATGAGAAAGGGCTTTTGGGCCATTCGGATGCGGATGTGCTGGTTCATGCGGTGATGGATGCTCTGCTGGGGGCAGCAGCTTTGGGGGATATCGGGCAGCATTTTCCGGATACGGACCCAGCCTACAAAGGGATTTCCAGCATAGAACTTCTGAAACATGTAGGAGAACTGCTGGAAGAACGGGGATATGTGATCGAGAATATCGATGCGACCATTATTGCCCAGAGGCCAAAGCTGGCGGTATACCGTCCCGGGATGATAAAAAATATTGCAGAGGCATTAAAGATTTCTGAAGAACAGGTCAGTGTAAAGGCTACGACGGAGGAAGGGCTGGGGTTCACAGGAACGGGAGAGGGCATTTCCTCCCAGGCGATTGCGCTTTTAGTAACAGTAGAGGATTACTGTCATGATGATCGGATAAGCAGTACAGGATGTCCGGGATGTGCAGGATGTCCGAAGAAAGAACAAAAGCTCTGAACGATTAACTTGTGAGAGGACAGAAGGTTATAAGAAAAAATCGGTAATTTATAGAGTGTAGATGGAGGAAGAGTATGAAAATATTCAACACGTTGTCAAGAATGAAAGAGGAATTTGTGCCCCTGGAAGAGGGAAAGGTAAAGATGTATGTATGCGGCCCTACGGTATACAATTTTATTCATATCGGCAATGCCAGGCCTATGATTGTGTTTGATACGGTGAGACGTTATTTTGAGTATAAAGGTTATGATGTGAACTATGTGTCTAATTTTACGGATGTGGATGACAAGATTATAGGGAAAGCCATAGAGGAAGGTGTAGACTCTGAGGTTATTTCCAGGCGTTACATTGAAGAGTGCAAGAAGGATATGGCAGGTATGAATGTAAAGCCGGCAACTACCCATCCTTTGGCGACACAGGAGATTGACGGTATGCTGGAGATGATAAAAACCCTTATAACTTCCGGTCATGCATACAAGGCAGAGGATGGAACCGTATATTTCAGAACCTCTTCCTTTAAAGAATACGGTAAATTGTCCCACAAGAATCTGGATGAACTTCAGTCCGGATTCCGTGAAATCAAGGTTACGGGGGAAGAGGGAAAGGAAGATCCTTCTGACTTTGTGTTGTGGAAGCCTAAGAAGGAGGGAGAACCTTACTGGGAGTCTTTGTGGTGTCAGGGAAGGCCGGGATGGCATATTGAGTGCTCTGTTATGGCTAAGAAATATTTAGGCGACCAGATTGACATTCACGCAGGAGGCGAGGATCTGATTTTCCCTCATCATGAGAATGAGATTGCCCAGAGCGAAGCTGCCAATGGAAAAGAATTTTCAAAGTACTGGATGCACAATGCATTTTTAAATATTGATAATAAAAAGATGTCCAAATCTCTTGGAAACTTTTTTACGGTTCGTGAGATCAGCGAGAAATATGACCTGCAGGTTCTGCGTTTCTTCATGCTCAGCGCCCATTACCGTAGTCCGTTAAATTTCAGTGCCGAATTGATGGAGGCCTCGAAGAACGGTTTGGAGCGGATACTGACCGGTGTGGAGAAGCTGTGTGACCTGGAGAAAAAGGCACAGAAAAAAAGCCTGAGCCAAAAAGAAGAGGAAGGAATCAGGGAAGCAGGAGATTTAATTAAAAAGTTTGAAGCGGCCATGGAAGATGATTTTAACACGGCGGACGGGATTTCTGCAGTGTTTGAACTGGTGAAATTAAGCAATTCCACCACAGATGAAAACAGCAGCAAGGAATATGTCGTTTATCTTAAGGAAACCATTGAAAAGTTGTGTGATGTTCTGGGGATTATCGCGGAGAGAAAGGCGGAGATTTTGGATCAGGAAATCGAGGATATGATTAAAGCCAGAGGGCAGGCACGGAAAGAGAAGAATTTTGCTCTGGCAGATGAGATAAGAGGTAAGCTTCTGGATATGGGAATTGTTCTTGAGGACACCAGGGAAGGCGTGAAATGGAAGAGAGTGCAGTAGTGACAGATTTTTTGAAGGCTTATAAAGATACCTTTCATTTGAAACAAACAGATGCTGCGTCCTATTCGCCTCTTGTTCTGGCTTATATGGGAGATGCCGTGTATGAGCTGATGATAAGAACCATGGTTGTAAAGCGTAGGAATATGCAGGTGAATAAGATGCACAGGAAAAGTGCCAGCCTGGTAAAAGCGGAGACACAGGCCAGGTTGATTAAGCTTTTGGAGACGGAACTGACAGAAGAAGAACTGGCTGTCTTCAAACGGGGCAGGAATGCCAAATCTGCCACCATGGCAAAGCATGCTACCATGATTGATTACCGTATGGCTACCGGGTTTGAGGCATTGATCGGATATCTGTTTTTGACAGAAAGATTTGTCCGCATGGTGGAATTAACAGGAATGGGACTGGATAAATTGGGAGAGTTTGGAGCAGATGAGTGAAGAGAAATTTTTAGAGGGCAGGAATGCGGTTTTGGAGGCTTTTCGCTCCGGGAAAACCATTGATAAATTATATATTTTAAACGGCTGTAAGGACGGCCCGATACAGACGATTTTAAGAGAAGCGAAAAAGCAGGATACTATTATAAATTATGTGGCTAAGGAGCGTCTGGATCAGCTGTCCCAGACGGGCCACCATCAGGGGGTTTTGGCTCTGGCTCCGGCTTATGCGTATGGATCTGTGGAAGAGATTCTGAAGCGGGCCAGGGATAAGGGAGAACCGCCGTTTATTTTCCTTTTAGACGGGATTGAGGATCCTCATAATCTGGGAGCGATTATCCGTACGGCCAATCTGGCCGGTGCCCATGGAGTTATCATTCCAAAGCATCGTGCGGTGGGACTGACGGCAACGGTAGCCAGAACCTCGGCCGGCGCACTGAATTATACTCCGGTGGCAAAGGTGACCAATCTGGCGTCTGCCATCCAACAGCTGAAGAAGGAGGGACTGTGGTTTGTATGTGCGGATATGGCGGGAGAATCTATGTACCGCTTGAATCTGACCGGGCCCATAGGGCTGGTAATCGGCAACGAAGGCGATGGGGTGGGGAAACTGATAAAGGAAAAATGTGACATGACAGCTTCGATTCCAATGAAGGGGGATATTGACTCTCTCAATGCCTCAGTGGCTGCAGGAGTGCTGGCCTATGAGATTGTGCGTCAGCGCTTGGGCAAACCTTAAGGCAGAACGTTTTTTGATGTGAAAAGGGAAAGCGGCAGGTGCGGCGGCTTTTAAAGTTCAAAAAGCCGCCAAAGCCGCAATGGTTAATCTTCAACTGTAAGGACACGGAAATTACTGCCGGACCAGGTATTGCCGATCAGATAGGAGGTGTATTTGCTTCTTCCGGAGATATCCACCTGATAGGATACCAGGGGTTCGCTGGTGAAGGTGCCGGTGACTACAGCACCGATGACAAGAGCCGGAAGCTCCCGGATTACGGTGAAGTTGGCCGCATTGGTAATATAGAACTGATAGGAGCCGGCGGCTGCCTGTTTGTAAGCAGTGACATCTTCAAAACCTACGTTGCGGAATACCGCATCATGGCTGTAAAGCATTACATCGAAATTAGAGCCGCTGTACGCCATATTGGCTACCCGGTAGCAGCCGATATTAGAGCTTATATTGCTACAGCTGGTGCTTGGCACCTGAATCAGATTGACGCCGCCCTGGGCAGAATCTACCAAAACCATTGTGTATCTTTCGTTGGCAGAGAATGGAAATGTCTGCTGTACCAGCATGGCGCGCAGACCGGTGGAACGCCGTACGGTTATGGTGTGGAAACCATCAGAAATGGTACTGTAGCCGGTGATTGTACCAAAACTGATATTCGATGCATATGTTGTACTATCAACAGTAATATTGATGGAAAAATTGTTGGTAGAAGCATTTAAAAATCTTACCTGTCCATAGCTGGTAGAAGGGCAGCTTGGGCAGAAAGACGGGAAAGAAGGAAAGCTGGGAAGGATTGTGACATTATTGTTGTTTCCAGGGTAGGCCGGAATTCCGCCTTCCGTATAGTTTGGAGTATTGATACCGTAGTTATTATCATTTCCGGGATAGGCCGGAATCCCGCCTTCCGTATAGTTTGGGGTGGATATTCCGTAGTTGTTATTGCTGCCGGAATTTCCGGAAGCAGCAGGGGTGCCTTCTTCCGTGGCGGCAGGAGTATCTAATCCGTAGTCTGCGTCTGTCAAGTGGGCGCTGGATACATTGGGATCGGTTTGTGCTACTTTCATATCCGGGGCAGCAGAGGGGGTCAGTTGTTGATTGAGAGTATTAACAGCCATATAGATGCCTCATTGTTTTTATTTTACATTATGTAAAAAACAGAATGAGGGTTACGGTTTTTTCTGCTTTCAGGAAAATAAATTTGTAGTTGACAAATCTTATAACTCATGATAATATAACTAAGGCTTGAACAGAAGTTTAAGCGAGAAACGGTTGCTGATGTGGCACAGGTGGTAGCGCACCTCATTGGTAATGAGGAGGTCACGAGTTCGAGTCTCGTCATCAGCTTTGCAAAAGTCCTGGTTTCCAGGACTTTTGTTGGTCTATAATAGTTCTTTTCATATTCTCATTGTTCCTATGCACAGATTGTTATAAGGCGTTGCATTTATCCAAAGCTACCTTGATAATCGGATAGACGTTGCAGTCTATCTATGATATACTAATCCCAGTTACTCGTAAATGTCTGAGGGGTTGTAAAAGGAGTAATAATATGACAGAGAATGAAAAAATGGATTTACTATTGTTAGAAATTCGGAGCACGGAAGCAGACATGCAGAGTTTGAGGGCAAATATTGAGAGATTAGATAAAAGGTAACAAGTCTGGAACTGCATATTGAGAATGTTACGGACAGAAACATTCAGTTAGTGGCAGAGAGCTTTATTGAACTTACAAAAAAGCTTAATCAGGCGATTCCGGCAGCAGAGAAGAACCTGGCCTATGAAGGAAAGGTAAATTATCTTATAGAAAGAGAGAAGAATCTTGAAAAAGAGATGGCGGAAGTGAAAAGCAGAATTGTTTAGTACATATGTTTTTTAGATACCTTGCAGCCAGCTGTGAGGTATATTTATTTAAAAAGGATAAATGTTTTATAGATTGGCCCCTTTTCGAACTTTAAATAATATGTTATGATAACCTATTATTGGGAATATTACCGATGGAGGAAGAATATGGAAGACAACAGGGAAGCTTTAGATGTTTCTAAAAATTTTATTGAGCAGGAGATTGATAAAGATCTGGAGGAGGGGGTGTACACCCATGTGCAGACACGCTTTCCGCCGGAACCTAACGGATATCTTCATATCGGTCATGCCAAGTCCATTTTACTGAATTATGGTCTGGCACAGAAATATGGCGGAAAGTTTAACCTGCGTTTTGATGATACGAACCCTACAAAGGAAAAGGAAGAATTTGTACAGTCTATTATTGAAGATGTGAAGTGGCTGGGAGCAGATTTTGAGGACCGCCTGTTTTTTGCATCCAATTATTTTCAGCAGATGTATGAATGTGCAGTTCTTCTTATTAAGAAAGGGAAAGCGTTTGTCTGTGATTTAAGTGCGGATCAGATTCGGGAATACCGGGGGGATTTTACCACACCAGGGAAGGAGAGTCCATACCGCAACCGCAGCGTTGAGGAAAATTTAAAGCTGTTTCAGGAGATGAAGGAAGGGAAGTATCAGGATGGGGAGAAGGTGCTGCGAGCCAAGATTGATATGGCAAGCCCTAACATCAATATGAGGGATCCGGTTATCTACCGGGTGGCCCACAATACCCATCATAATACGAAAGATGCATGGTGCATCTATCCGATGTATGATTTTGCTCATCCCATCGAGGATGCGGTGGAACATATCACGCACTCGATCTGTACCCTGGAATTTGAGGATCACAGGCCTCTGTATGATTGGGTGGTAAAGGAATGTGAATTTGAGAATCCGCCCAGGCAGATTGAGTTTGCCAAATTGTATCTGACCAATGTGGTCACAGGAAAGAGATATATTAAAAAGCTGGTGGAGGATGGAATTGTGGATGGTTGGGATGATCCCAGGCTAGTGTCCATAGCCGCCCTCAGACGAAGAGGATATACGCCGGAGTCTATCAAGAAATTTGTAGAACTGGTAGGTGTGTCAAAGGCAAACAGTTCCGTGAATTATGCTATGCTGGAGTACTGTATCAGAGAGGATTTAAAGATGAAGAAGCCCAGGATGATGGCAATCTTAGATCCGGTGAAGCTGGTGATTGACAATTATCCCGAAGGACAGACAGAGATGCTTTCCATCCCTAATAATCTGGAAAATGAAAGTCTGGGAGAAAGGGAGGTTCCTTTTGGAAGAGAATTGTATATCGAGAAAGAGGATTTCATGGAAGAACCTCCGAAGAAATATTTCCGTCTTTTCCCAGGCAATGAAGTTCGGTTGATGGGAGCTTATTTTGTGACCTGTACTGGCTGCGAGAAGGACGAGAACGGAAATGTGACGGTGGTCCATGCAACCTATGACCCGGAGACGAAAAGCGGTTCCGGATTTGATAAGAGAAAGGTAAAGGGAACCATTCACTGGGTGGCAGTCTCCACGGCGGAGCAGGTAGAATGCCGATTGTATGAGAATATTGTGGATGAAGAAAAAGGAAAATTAAACGATGACGGTACACTGAACTTAAATCCCAATTCTCTGACAATTTTAAAAGAATGCTATGCGGAACCGGCTTTGAAGACTGCGAAAGCATTTGACAGTTTCCAGTTTGTGAGAAATGGATATTTCTGTGTGGACTGTAAAGATAGCAGAGAAGAGCATCCGGTATTTAACCGCATTGTTTCTCTGAAAAGTTCCTTTAAGATTACAGTGTAAATCTGTGGGAGTATGTTTCTCTCAGCATGAATAAAGCGACGGCTGCAGCCGTCGCTTTATTACGAAGTATCCGGCAAATTTTGGCGGATTATAAAAAGGTTTCGATTTTTACCAGTGTGTAAGTTCAGAAACGGAGGCGTAGCGGGCTGTGCTGAGGCTTGGGGAGTAGTGCTATCAGGAAAATGGGCAAGTCAAACCTAGATAGAACTGTCTTCTTCAATAATTGTAGTCGTTGGGTCCTCAGCCGCAGTTTCCACGGCTTCTTTCACTTCCTGGGCAGCGGTTTTTACGGCTTCTTCTGCAGAATCTGCGGCATCAGTCAGGGAGTCGGATATCTGTTTTGCAACTTCTTTTGGGGGATTCTCGGTTTCTGTTTTTTTCTCACCTAAGGTTACATAATTGCGCTTGGAATCTTCTGATTCATGAGGAAGGGAACCGTCAAAATCATCTTCGCCATCGCCTTCGAAATCGTGAAAATCTTTGTCCAATTCTTTATTAAAAGATTTGTACTTTAAAAAATAAGAGATGCCGGCGGCAACAGCGCCAGAGATCGTAGCAAATGCAAGAAATTTACCCAGGGATTTTTTTGCCATAGCAGGGATGCTCCTTTCTATCATCAGATATTAATAGTATTCTAATCTATTGTAATACCTTTATGCAAAAAAAGAAAGAGTAATATAAAAAAATAAAAAATTTCAAAAATTTAGCACTCAAGGCTTGACAGTGCTAACAAAGGGTGTTATAACATTGTTGTGAGATTTGAAAGAGATGTTTCGAATCAAAAAAATATGTGTTTGAGGAGGAATTTTAATATGAAATTAGTACCGTTATTTGACAAAGTTGTGTTAAAGCAGATGGTTGCAGAAGAGACTACCAAGTCCGGTATCGTACTTCCAGGACAGGCAAAAGAGAAACCACAGCAGGCAGAAGTAATCGCCGTAGGGCCAGGGGGAGTTGTTGACGGAAAAGAGATTACCATGCAGGTAAAAGCAGGAGATAAAGTTATTTACTCCAAGTATTCAGGAACCGATGTAGAAGTAGAAGATGAGAAGTATGTGATTGTAAAGCAGAGCGATATTCTGGCAGTGATTGAGTAAACATAAAGCAAGGCATAGGTTTGAGAGCAGAGTTGTAAAATATAGATATCACAAAACTGGAGGGATTTATTATGGCAAAGGAAATTAAATATGGTGTAGATGCAAGAAAAGCATTGGAGTCCGGTGTAAATCAGCTGGCAGATACTGTCCGCGTGACACTGGGACCGAAAGGAAGAAACGTAGTTCTGGATAAGTCTTTTGGCGCTCCTCTGATTACTAATGACGGCGTTACCATTGCAAAAGAGATTGAACTGGAAGACGCTTTTGAGAATATGGGTGCTCAGCTGGTAAAAGAAGTGGCAACCAAGACCAATGATGTAGCAGGCGATGGCACCACCACAGCAACGGTTTTGGCACAGGCTATGATCAACGAAGGCATGAAAAACCTGGCGGCAGGCGCGAATCCTATCGTTTTGAGAAAAGGTATGAAGAAAGCTACGGACGTAGCTGTAGAGGCCATTGCTTCCATGAGCCAGCCGATCAACGGCAAGGAGCAGATTGCAAGAGTAGCAGCTATCTCCGCATCCAGCGATGAGGTAGGCGAGATGGTAGCAGACGCTATGGAAAAGGTTTCCAAAGACGGTGTTATCACCATCGAAGAGTCCAAGACCATGAAGACAGAACTGGACCTGGTAGAAGGTATGCAGTTTGACAGAGGATATGTTTCTGCTTACATGTGCACCGATATGGATAAGATGGAAGCAGTTTTGGATAACCCATATATTCTGATTACTGACAAGAAGATTTCCAACATTCAGGAGATTCTGCCTGTTTTGGAGCAGATCGTACAGTCCGGTGCAAGACTTCTGATTATTGCTGAGGATGTGGAAGGCGAAGCTCTGACAACTCTGATTGTCAATAAACTGAGAGGTACCTTCAATGTAGTTGCTGTTAAGGCTCCTGGCTACGGCGACAGAAGAAAAGAGATGCTTCAGGATATTGCAATCTTAACCGGAGGTACCGTAATCTCCAGTGACCTTGGTTTAGAGTTGAAGGATATTACCATGGATCAGCTTGGCCGTGCAAAATCCGTAAAGGTTCAGAAGGAGAACACTGTGATTGTAGACGGTGAAGGCGACAAGGCCGCCATCTCTGCAAGAGTTGCTCAGATCAGAGGACAGATTGAAGAGACCACTTCTGACTTTGACAGAGAGAAATTGCAGGAGAGGCTTGCAAAGCTGGCAGGCGGCGTAGCAGTTATCCGCGTTGGCGCGGCTACGGAGACTGAGATGAAGGAAGCAAAGCTTCGTATGGAAGATGCTCTTGCGGCAACCAAGGCAGCCGTTGAGGAAGGCATTATCGCAGGCGGCGGTTCTGCTTATATCCACGCAATCAAAGAGGCTGCTAAGGTTCTGGATACTCTGGAAGGTGATGAGAAGACTGGTGCCCAGATCATCTTAAAGGCACTTGAGTCTCCTCTGTACCACATTGTTGCCAATGCAGGCCTGGAAGGTGCTGTTATTATCAACAAGGTAAAAGAGTCTCCAGTAGGAACAGGATTTGACGCCTACAAAGAAGAATATGTGAATATGATTGAAGCTGGTATTCTGGATCCGGCGAAGGTAACCAGATGTGCATTACAAAATGCTACCAGTGTTGCATCTACTCTGTTGACAACTGAGTCTGTTGTTGCTAATATTAAAGAAGAGACACCTGCCATGCCAGCCGGCGGCGGTATGGGCGGAATGATGTAAGCAAACGCGGAAACAGAGTAAGGAATATTTGCCGGGAGAGGACGCCAGCTTGCATGCTTGTCCTCCCCCGGCTTTTTATATCGTGGAATTGACTGATGACACAGCCGTACTCTGGTATAAAAGTGTGCAAAGGCATACACGGTTTACGGGAAATTGACAGGCAGGCTTCTCACCGGCATTATCAATTCACTGAAGAAAGGACTATTTTTATGAACGATTCTTATGCAGAATGGCTGGTAAAACGGAAGGCTCCAGCCTACAACTATCTAATCAAAGGAGTGCTTGTTTTCCTTTGCGTTATTGCCGCACTTTTAGCTATAACGGTTCCTTTCGGAATCATTATTCTGGCTATTGTGGGAGCGATTACTTATTACGTTTTCCAGCGTTTAAGCGTGGAGTTTGAGTATCTGATTGTCAATGATCAGCTGACAGTGGATCGGGTTATGGGAAAAGCCAGAAGGAAAAAAGCGTGGGAAGGCACTATGGATGAGATACAGATTGTGGCCCCGGTTGATTCCTATATGATTAAGGATTATGAGAAGCAGGGGATGAAGGTGTTGGATTTCAGTTCCCATATGCCTCATTCCAGAGTCTATGCCATCATCCGTCAGGCAGGAAGTGTGACAGAAAAGGTATTGTTTGAGCCAAATGATAAGGTCCTTGCCGTTATGAGGCAGAAAGGGCCGAGAAAAGTAATACAATAGCACACAGGACACTTTTATATGCCCTCACAGGAACAGAAAAACTCTGTTTTGCGGGGGCGTTTTTAATACTTTTTTGTCGAACCTTTTCCTTGACAACCATATGAAAATCTGCTAGACTAGGAAATTAACAATACGACCATAACAATACAAAGAAAGAGAGGAAATCCTAATGGGTACAATTATCGGTGAGGGTATTACTTTTGATGATGTTCTTCTGGTTCCGTCCTATTCAGAAGTGATTCCTAATCAGGTAGATTTAACCACGTATCTGACGAAGCAGATTAAGCTGAACATTCCTTTAATGAGCGCTGGTATGGATACGGTTACGGAGCACCGTATGGCTATCGCTATGGCAAGGCAAGGCGGCATCGGTATCATTCATAAAAACATGTCTATAGAAGCTCAGGCAGAAGAGGTCGACAAGGTAAAACGTTCAGAGAATGGTGTAATCACAGATCCTTTTTATCTTTCCCCAGAACATACATTAAAAGATGCAGATGATTTGATGGCAAAATTCAGGATTTCCGGAGTGCCGATTACGGAGGGGCGGAAACTGGTAGGTATCATTACGAACCGTGACCTGAAATTTGAGGAGGATTTCAGCAAAAAGATTAAAGAATGCATGACCTCCGAAAATTTAGTGACGGCTAAGGAAGGCATCACGATGATGGAGGCGAAGAAGATTTTGGCTAAGGCCAGAGTGGAGAAGCTTCCGATTGTGGATGATAATTTTAACCTGACAGGCCTGATTACCATCAAAGATATCGAGAAGCAGATCCGTTATCCGAATTCTGCCAAGGATGCCCAGGGAAGGCTGCTGTGCGGCGCCGGAGTGGGAATTACTTCCAATGTCTTGGAGCGGGTGGAAGCTTTAGTCAGAGCCCATGTGGATGTGGTAGTGTTGGACTCTGCCCATGGACACTCTGCCAATGTGATCCGCTGTGTCAGAATGATTAAAGACGCGTATCCGGATCTGCAGGTCGTGGCAGGTAATGTGGCTACGGGAGAGGCTACAAGAGCTTTGATTGAAGCAGGTGCAGATGCCATAAAAGTAGGAATCGGCCCGGGATCTATCTGTACCACCCGTGTGGTTGCCGGTATCGGCGTGCCTCAGATTACTGCAGTTATGGATTGCTATAAGGTGGCAAAGGAGTACGGGATCCCGATTATTGCAGACGGCGGTATCAAGTATTCCGGAGATATCACGAAAGCGATTGCAGCCGGCGGAAGCGTATGCATGATGGGAAGCATGTTTGCCGGATGTGATGAGAGCCCGGGAACTTATGAGTTGTATCAGGGAAGAAAATACAAGGTATACCGCGGCATGGGTTCTATTGCCGCCATGGAAAACGGAAGCAAGGATCGCTATTTTCAGACAGATGCCAAGAAGCTGGTGCCGGAAGGCGTGGAAGGAAGAGTAGCATACAAGGGACTTGTGGAGGATACGGTATTTCAGATTTTAGGCGGGCTTCGATCCGGAATGGGCTACTGCGGAGCGAAAGATATTCAGACTCTTCAGGATACGGGAAGATTTGTGAAGATTTCCGCTGCCTCCTTAAAAGAGAGTCATCCTCATGACATTCATATCACAAAAGAGGCCCCCAACTATTCGGTAGACGAATAATCGGCACATATGGGATAAAGGTGAAGCGTCAGAACCTTAGGAAGGGAGAAGGTTCTGACGCTTTTTGTAACGGGAGGATTTTGAAATAAGTCCGGGGTTCAACTTGCTATCCTGTAAAAATATTGTTATACTATAGAAAATGGCGAACATTTTTTGTTTCCTATAAGGTGTAGATATCAGGGGCGGGAGCGCAAAGTGCGAAGGAATCCATATATCACATGCAGGAAAAGAAGACAGGAAAGGACGATGATTATTATGAATTACGGTATGCGTTGTCACGATATCAGCCCAAAAGCGGATATCGATACGGTATTTGACGCGGTTCAGAAGCTGGGAGTGGATCAGATTCAGCTTGCACTGGCAAAATCCATTGAGGGGTATGATTTTAACTACGGACATTATTCCCCAGGCTTTGGGCGGATGATTCGTAAAAAACTGGATGAGAGAAAGATTCATGTGTCTGTTCTGGGCTGCTATATCAATCCTGCTAATCCGGATGAAGGGGAAAGGCAGATGGCGGTCAGGAAATTTATTGAGCATTTAAAGTATGCAAAAAGTATTGGCGCAGATATGGTGGGAACAGAGACAGGACGATATGATGCGGATTTCAATGTGGTTCCTTATACCTATACGGAAGGATGCTATAATCGATTGCTAAAGAGCATGAGGGAGATTGTTTCGGCAGCGGAAAAACTGGGGGTTACAGTAGGAATTGAAGCGGTTCATGATCATACTCTGTACTGCCCGGAGATGATGAGACGCTTCCTGGAGGATATTGATTCTCCCAATGTGGAGGCAATTTTGGATCCGGTAAATTTAATCAGCAGTGAAAATTATAAGAACCAGGATGAAGTTATTGAAAAAGCATTTCGCTTGTATGGGGACAGAATCAGTGTGATACATGTGAAAGATTTTATCATAAAAGATGGAGCCCCACAGTTTGCCAATGTGGGTGACGGAATGTTTCATTATGAAGTACTGCTTCGGAACCTGAAAAAAAATAAGCCGTATATTACCATGCTGTTGGAAGAGTCTAATCCTGGAAGGTATCACAGCGATGTGGCACATCTGCAGGAAATTTATGAACGTGTATAGTTTGAGCAGGAGTGCATACATATGATAAGGAAAGGTATCATCAGGGCGTCCAAAAGATGAGTGAAGAGAAGAGGATAGAAGAGATAGGATAAGGAATAAAAAGCATGGAAGAAGACAGGTTCCGGAAGAAAATCGGATGGTTTCGGCTCTGCTGCTGTATTATGGTAATTTGGAGCCATGCAGGCAACGTAGAGTTGTTTCTTGGGAAGCTGGAACAGGGGCATCCGCTGATGCTGCTGGAATATAAGATAGTTCCGGCAGTGATACGTATCAGCATTCCCTGCTTTCTTATGATGTCAGGTTATCAGTTTTTTCGCGGCTTTACCATGAAGGAACTTCCTGGAAAATGGAAGAGAAGGGTAAAGACGCTTCTGATTCCCTATCTTGTATGGAATCTGTTGTATTATTTTGGATATCTCATTGCAAATCAGGTGGATTTTTTAAAGGATATAGTAAATAAGCCGGATATCAGCTTTTCCATGGAACAGATTGTGGAGGCGGCAGTATTTTACCGATATAATCCGATTTTTTGGTTTATGTATCAGCTGATTCTTCTGGTGGTCCTGGCTCCATGTCTATATCTGTTTCTCAGTAAAGTGTGGAGCGGCTGCCTGTTTTTGGCCGTAGTTCTTATAGGGATTTTTGGAGAGAATGCTTTGCCCCACCTAAATTTTGACGCACTTTTTTATTATTCCATGGCAGGATTCTGGGCACTTCATGGAAGGAAGGCAGTGGAGGGCCAGTGGACATGGAGAAGGGCGGTTTTGGGAGCAGCCCTTCTGATATTGGGAATTTTTATCGGTATGCCTTATTACACAAGGTCCTTTCCCCCTGCCATTTTGGCATATTATACACTGGCGATTTTCGGCCTTTGGCTGATGGTAGATGAACGGCATCTGGCAAGACAAAGGCTGTGGATGGAATATACGTTTTTTATTTATGCATTTCATTTTATTCCGGTTCGTTTTTTCAATAAAGTCCTGGCAGACTGGCTGTGGGGCAGTGAGCTGGCAGCAGGAGCCCTGTACCTGGGGATGCCGGTGCTGACAGCGGCTGCCTGCTGTCTGGCTGCCAGTATTTTGAAGCGCCTGCCTTGGGCCTGGAGGATTCTGAATGGAGGAAGGAAGGCAGGCGCCTTTGCCAGAGTCAAAGGTTAAGGAGGCAGTATTGCAATAAGCGAAGTGCCGTGCTTGCACGGCATTTGGCCAATGCCGAGGGGAATTTTACTGGTGAGGAAGTCTGCCGCGCAGGAATCGCTTTTTAAGTTCTGACCAGTGGAAAGGAATCAGCGGATAGATATAGCTTTTTCCTGCGATGGTCTTGTTAAAGACAATGGCGCAGACGGATAAAAGAATTCCTGCAGCGTATCCCCATCCATTGAACAGGGCAGTCAGCAGAAGGATGGCCATACGCATAAATTTAAGGGCATATCCCAGTTCGAAACTGGCCTGAGAATAGTTGGCAATGGTGACGAATGCCATGTAAAGCATGGTTTCACTGCTGAACCAGCCGGATTTTACTGAATATTCTCCCAGGACAATACCTGCGATGACACTTAAAGGCGTTGTCAGCATGTTGGGAGTGTTGATGGCTGCCAGCCTGAGGCCGTCGATGGCAAACTCCAGGATAAACAGCTGGATGACCAAGGGAACATGGGGTTCCTCGGACAGAAGGAGGAATTCCAGCCATGGCGGCAGAGCCTGCGGATTCTGCATGAGAAGCAGCCAGGTGGGGGTCAGAAGCAGGGCCAGGACAGAGATGGCCATTCTCGACAGTCGAAGATAGCTTCCCGTGATGGGGGGAAAGTAGTAGTCATCTGCTTCTTCGATGATGTCAAATACAGAGGAAGGAAGAATCATGGCAGCAGGAGAGTTGTCCACCAGGATGATAATGTTTCCTTCCAGAATGGAGGCGGCTGCCGTGTCAGGCCGTTCGGAGAATTTAAATTTGGGAAAAGGGTTGTACCATTTGTGGGGATACAGGCATTCTGCCAGGCTTTCCTGGTTCATTGTCAAAGCATCCACATGAACGTTTTCAATCCTTTTTTTTATGTTGCTTAACATCTGTTCATCCACACGGCCCTTCATATAGCAGACAGCGATGTCTGTGTGGGAGCTTTCTCCGGCGGTCAGAATTTCCATGGTAAGTTTTGGATCCCGAATTCTTCGGCGGATTAAGGCAGTGTTAAAAATCAGCGTTTCGACAAAACCGTCTCTGGAGCCTCGCATGACCTTATCCTTTTCCGGCTCCGATACGCCTCTGGCGGGGTAGGTACGGCAGTCGATGGTGAGACAGCGGTCATAGCCGTCGATGAAGATACAGGAAATTCCGGTAAGTAATTGAACAATGACATCATCTTCCTTGTCAACCAGCCCTACTTCTCCGTAGGGGATATATTGTTTGGAAAAATCATGGGCATTTTCCGGCATGGATTCCGGTTTCATGGATTCCCAGATCTGCATGATTTTTAACAGGACTTCATCTTTTGTGAAACCGTCTACGAAATAGATGCAGGCATTTCTGCCGCCTATGGCTGTGGTACGGTAGACCACATCAAAGTTTGTGTTTACATCCAGTATTTCATTGAAGCGGGTCATGTTCTCTTCAAGATGGGTAGAAAAACTCATAAATGTCTCCTTTATATTTTAGATTTATTATATGATAGTGCCAAAAAGGCGGTCCGGTGTTTTACAATATTGGAGTATATAGAAAGTATGTACAGAAATAAAAGAATTATGTTTCTGCTAATATTGTAATCTAAATGCAAAAAACAAATAAACAAAAAGAAATTATTGTGCAAAACGACATGAAAAACTTGACAGTTTGGGAAAGTTATGGTATATTTGTCCTATGAGAAGCACAAGGGGGTGCTTGCAGGTATCTTTTTGACAAAGGGGAATGTCAAAATCTTACAATTATAATGTAACAACATCGAACGTGAAAAAAGAGCTGCTTTCTGTGGGGGAAAGGCGGCTCTTGTTCTGTTATTTGACAGATATCAGAAGGAAAATGAAACCCTGAAAAAGGGAGGAGCCGGTAATCCTTTAAAAGATTACCGGCAGATTATGAAAAAAATCTTATCGAAATGTAAGCAGCAACAACAACTTCATCTGACATTTATAAGTATACCTTTGAAATGTGAAGAAAGTTTTGCAAGCATGTAAAAGAATTATGAATAGTTTGTGAATGGATTATTTTTGAAAATATTACTTTCCATGTCACCAGTAATCAGTTATAATAAATCTACATCAGAACCGACAGGTGAGCAGCTACCTATTTGCCAGGATTAAGTCAATCAAAAAATCATTCTTAGCCTTGGCCCGAAAAATGATAAAGAAAAAGGAAAAACACAGATCGTGGACAAATACGAAATCTTAAAAAAATATTTTGGCTATGACGCCTTCCGGGATGCTCAGGAAAGGTTAATCGACAGCATCATGGAAGGAAAGGATACGGTAGGCATCATGCCCACCGGTGCAGGAAAGTCGCTGTGTTATCAGATACCGGCGCTTTTAATGAATGAACTTACGAATGGTATCACTCTGGTAATTTCTCCGCTTATTTCTCTGATGAAAGACCAGGTAGGAAGTCTGAATCAGGCTGGAATTCATGCAGCATTTCTGAACAGTTCCCTGACGGCAGGACAATATTATAAGGCTTTGGAATTTGCAAAGCAGGGGAGATATCCGATCATCTATGTGGCGCCGGAACGGCTGGTGACGGAAGAGTTTCTGGACTTTGCACTGCATGGCAGGATTGCCATGGTAGCTGTGGATGAGGCCCACTGTGTGTCTCAGTGGGGACAGGATTTCAGACCCAGTTATCTGAAGATTACGGAGTTTATTGACAGGCTGCCAAAGAGGCCGACAGTCAGCGCATTTACGGCTACGGCGACAAAGGAGGTCAGGGATGACATCATAGATTTGCTGGAACTGCAGACTCCTACGGTACTTACAACCGGATTTGACAGGGGGAATCTGTATTTTGGCGTTATGACAGGGAAGGATCGGTATGGGTTCATATGCAACTATTTGCAGACTCATAAAGGTGACAGCGGAATCATTTACTGTCTGACCAGAAAGAATGTGGAGGAGGTCTGTGAGAGACTGACAAAAGACGGTTTTTCCGTGACCAGATATCATGCAGGGTTAACCGATGGAGAGCGGAGAAAAAATCAGGATGATTTTATCTATGATCGGATACCGATCATGGTAGCCACATCGGCCTTTGGGATGGGGATTGATAAATCCAATGTGAGATTTGTCTTACACTTTGGTATGCCAAAAAATCTGGAATCCTACTATCAGGAAGCAGGCCGGGCCGGGCGTGACGGAGAACCGGCGGAATGTATTCTGTACTATGCCGGGCAGGATGTGATTACCAATCAGGTGTTTATTGATCACAATCAGGACAACCAGGAGTTAGATCCTGTGACCCGGGCTATTGTGCAGGAGAGGGACAGAGAGCGACTGAGAAAGATGACGTTCTACTGTTTTACCAATGAATGTCTGCGGGACTATATTCTGCGGTATTTTGGGGAATACGGAAGCAATTACTGCGGAAATTGTTCCAATTGCCTGAGCCGGTTTGAAGAGGTAGATGTGACAGAGGCAGCCAGAGGGATTATTGGCTGTGTGGAAAGCTGTCAGCAAAGGTATGGAACCAACGTGATTATTGACACGGTTCATGGGGCTAACACGGCAAAGATTCGGAATTATTGGATGGACAGAAATCCATATTATGGGAAATTGGCAAAGGAGCCTGTTTATAAACTTCGTCAGGTGATGAATTATCTCCAGTTGAATGAGTACCTGACTGTAACCAATGATGAGTATGCGATTGTGAAACTGACAGGGAAATCCAGGGCTGTTTTAGAGGGCCAGGAAACGCTGGTGATGAAGATGGCAAAAGAGCAGGAGCGCCGGGGGAAGGATAAGACAGAAGGAGAAAAGGGAAAGAAAGGCCAAAAAGGAATGGCAGCCGCATTGGCTGGAGGAGAATTCACAGAGAAGGATGAAACGCTGTTTGAAAAGCTGCGCAGCCTGCGGTTGAAGATTGCAAGGGAGGAGAAAGTTCCGCCCTACATTGTATTTTCTGATAAGACGTTGACTCATATGTGCATCGTAAGGCCGAAAAACAAGACGGAGATGCTGTCTGTATCAGGCGTGGGAGAGTTTAAGTATACAAAATATGGGGAACGTTTTTTGCAGTGTGTGCGGGAGAATGAGGGAACCGTGCAAGAAACCGCAGCGAAAAGCTAAAGTACCCTTCTCAAAAAAGCGGTAAATTTTTTCTCCACAAGGATATAGGATACATAAGAACACACCAGTGTCACTGCAATCATAACCCAAAACCCGGCGATTTTAGGAACAGGACTTAGATTCCCGGCAGTTAATTTAAACAAAGCCGTAGTAAAGTACTCGATCAGGTAGATGGAGTAGGACATATTTCCCAGTTCCACCAAAGGTTTCGGAAACGTTCTTTCGCTGAAGGACAAAAGCAAAGCACAGAAAAACAGAAACATGGGAATACCCGGGTAGAGACACCGGGGGATACCTTCGATTCTTCCGCCAAAGGGAATCATCCACAGAAACAAAAGAGCAGCAGCCCACGGACAGAGCCGCCAAATCCAAGACAGCTTTTGAGGCATCTGGTGATTGGAGCGGCTTCTGATAAAATGAACGACATAAAAAGCACCGATTCCCATGGAAAATTCCAGCAAAAAGGAATTGGCGTAATAATTCAGGAAAAAGATTTCTCGTGGAAGAAGACGGTTGACAGCCATCAAAAGAACCGTAATACCCACTGTAATACCGGCACGGTATCTGTGAGAAATCTTCATTGCCAGAAAAAACAGGAGGTAGAACATCACCTCATAATTCAGCGTCCATCCTGCCCCTAGAATGGGAGTGTCATAGCCGGAGCTGTTTACAAATGGAATAAAGAGCATGGATTTTATCAGATACTCCGGCTTTGCCTCACTCATAATAGACAGGCCCGGACGTACACAGATAATCCCATAATAGAAAAGAGTCAAAAGCCAATAGAGGGGCAGAATGCGAATGCCCCTCTTTAATAGAAATCCTTTGTCCGATTGTTCTGACCGGGTGGAATAAATCATGATATAGCCGCTTACGAAGCTGAATAATTCCACGCCGAAATATCCGAATTCTCCTGCGATTTCCGAGTGGTATACAATCACACAGAACGCACCCAGGAACCGAAGAAGCTGAATGATGTCGATTCGTTTCAATTCGATATACTCCCTGCACAGGCTTTTGGAGCCGCACATTTGTCTACTGTTTCCAGGTTCTATTCCGGAGCTGATTCTAAATCCGATGATTCTGGCTCCTTTATCAGACTCTGCATATACTCATGCATGGACTCTGCCACGATCTTTGAGTGTGCAACTGCCTCTACCACTGTCCGGGCGCCGTTTACCACGTCGCCGGAGGCGAAAATACCCGGCCTTGTGGTGTGGCCTGTTTCATCAGCGACCAAAAGTCCCCGGCCGTTGGCAGCCAGACCCTCCGTCGTAGTGACAATTCGATTCTGCGGTCCCTGGCTGATGGAAATAATCACACTGTCAGCAGGGTACAGCTGATTGGAATCCGGTACATCTGTAAATGTTCCGTCTTCCTGTTCGGTCACGTCTTTAAAAATCACTCCTTCGTCTGTGATTTCTACCGGAGCTTTATTATACTCAAACAAGACCCCTTCCAACTGTGCATAACTGAATTCATGCTGGCTGGCGGCAACCTTTTGGGTGAGGGAGAAGCAGGTAAGATACCGGACGCCTTTACGGATGGCAGTCCTTGCCACATCCATGGCAGCATTGCCTGCGCCGATGACAATGACCCGTTCGCCCAGATTGTAGCTGTCCGGATTATTCAGATAATTGATTCCGAAATGCACATGGCCCAGAGTCTCCCCTTTAATATGAAGGGCATTGGGTTTCCACACTCCTGTGCCTACGAAAATGGCCTTATAGCCGTCCCGAAACAAATCATCCACGCCGATGGCCCCTCCGATATGAGTATTGGGCCGGAATTTGATTCCCTTCATATCAATATGGCGGTACTTAATATCATCCAGAACCGATTTCGGAAGACGGAATTCCGGAATGCCGTAACGAAGAACACCGCCTAACTTGTCCTTTCCCTCAAAAATCGTGACATCATATCCATAGCGGGCCAGAATAATAGCGATGGTAATTCCTGCAGGGCCGGAACCGATGATAGCCACCTTCATTCCGTTGGAAGACGCGGGGCCTTTCACCATCTTATTGGCATACGTAGTAGAAATGTAATTCTCAATGGTAGAAAAATGAACCGGTGCGCCTTTTTTTCCAAGAACACAGTGACCCTCGCACTGTTTTTCGTGATTGCATACCAGGCTGCACACCGTAGTCAGAGGATTATTTTCAAATAACATTCTGCCCGCCTGGTCTAATTTGTTGTCTTTTAACAGTTTAATCACTTCAGGGATAGGGGTATTGATAGGACAGCCTTTCTGACACTGGGGAACCTTGCATCCCAGACAGCGATTGGCTTCATCCATAACATGTAGTGCCATAACTTTGTACCTCCTGCAGGTTTTTATCTTGATTATCTTTTTATACTTTAGCACAGAACCGATTTTTCTTCTATAGATAATATTTGTACTTTTTGGTAGAATATTAAGAGGCATAAAAAATGTTTATAACTTAAATTTATAATATCTATTCCTATTATATAGTTGACAAATAAGGCCGGGGTTGATAAGATAAAAGCTACTTATATTTATTAAAGAAAGCAGGCAATCTATATGGATCGAATTGTTTTATCCTTGCTGGTAGATAACACTGCCGGCGTTTTAAGCCGTGTGGCCGGTCTGTTCAGCCGCCGGGGATATAATATTGAAAGTTTGACGGTAGGTGTGACGGCAGATGAGAGATATTCCCGTATGACCGTGGTTTCCACCGGAGATCAGGAAATTTTGGAGCAGATCGAAAAGCAGCTTCGTAAATTGGAGGATGTGCGGGATATTAAGGAGTTAAGGCCGGGTCATTCCGTATACCGGGAACTGATTATGATAAAGGTTCGGGCCAATGCCAGTGAGAGACAGGCTATCAGCGCTATTTCTGAGATTTTCCGGGCGACCATCGTTGATGTGGGAAGAGAGTCCCTGACTGTGATGCTGACTGGAGACCAGTCCAAATTAGATGCCCTCATCAATCTGCTGGGAGATTATGAGATTCTGGAGCTAGCCAGAACCGGACTTACCGGTCTGTCCAGAGGTGCTGATGATGTCCGGTATCTTCCATAGAAATGACAAGCTTTTTAATAATACGATATATGAAAAGAGAAAAAGAGAGAATCTTTAGGAGGAAGTAACAATGGCAAAGATTTATTATCAGGAAGACTGTAACTTATCCATGCTGGATGGTAAGACCATCGCAGTTATCGGCTACGGCAGTCAGGGACATGCCCACGCACTGAACGCAAAGGAGTCCGGATGCAACGTAATCATCGGTCTGTATGAGGGCAGCAAATCCTGGGCAAAAGCAGAGGCTCAGGGATTCCAGGTGTATACGGCGGCGGAGGCTGCCAAAAAAGCAGATATCATTATGATTCTCATCAACGACGAGCTTCAGGCAGACATGTATAAGAAAGATATTGAGCCAAACCTGGAAGCAGGCAATATGCTGATGTTCGCCCATGGCTTTAACATTCACTTCGGATGCATCAAACCTCCCAAGGATGTGGATGTAACCATGATTGCACCAAAGGGACCGGGCCACACGGTTCGTTCCGAGTATCTGGAAGGCAAGGGAGTTCCCTGCCTGGTAGCCGTAGAACAGGATGCAACAGGCAAGGCACTGGATATGGCACTGGCTTATGCGCTGGCTATCGGCGGCGCAAGGGCAGGTGTTCTTGAGACCACTTTCCGTACTGAGACCGAGACTGATCTTTTCGGTGAGCAGGCGGTTCTGTGCGGCGGCGTGTGCGCTCTGATGCAGGCAGGCTTCGAGACTCTGGTTGAGGCAGGCTATGATCCAAGAAATGCATACTTCGAGTGCATCCATGAGATGAAGCTGATTGTAGACTTGATCTATCAGTCCGGATTTGCCGGCATGAGATATTCCATCTCCAACACGGCTGAGTACGGCGACTATATCACCGGACCAAAGCTGATTACCGAAGAGACCAAGAAGACCATGAAGAAAATCTTAGCGGACATCCAGGACGGCAGTTTCGCAAAAGAATTTCTGCTTGATATGTCCCCGGCCGGCCGTCAGGTTCATTTCCAGGCCATGAGAAAGAAAGCCGCAGAGCATCCGGCAGAGAAGGTGGGCGCAGAGATCCGCAAGCTTTACAGCTGGAACAACGAAAGCGATAAATTAATCAACAACTGATTGACAGAAACATTAGCGATTGTGAGAAGGCATTTGTGCAAAGGCGCAAGTGCCTCTTTCTATGAAATGGGAATATAGAATCATGAATCTGATATTAAAATGGAAGTCTTCAAAAGGTGAAACCATGGCAGAAGGTTTATGTTCCATCCTGATTATAGCCTTGTCCTCCTCCATATTTTTAAATTTTGTCATCATTTCTGGCAGAATCATGGACAGAGCCAGAGAAAGAGAAAAAGCAATACACACAGCTGCAGCATTTCTGGAGACAATGAAAGAGGATGCTTATGATGACGGCGGTATCATAGAGAAAAGCGACTTAGGAGAACTGACTGTTTCCATAAAAGCAAAAAACGGCAGAACCATTACAAAAGAACATTTTACAGTCAACATCTACTACAGTCCATACGGAGCTGTCTACAAATGAGAAAACCAAAAGCTTCCCCAGGCTTTACTCTGACAGAAATGCTGTTTTGCATTGTCATTCTCTCTGTCCTGGCGCTTCTGGCGGCAGCCGGCTTCAAAGCCACAAAACGTTCCCTCTCCTCTATGGAAGAACAATACAGAGCAGGCATCTTAGCCGAGCATCTTCTTGCCATCATCACAGAAGAATTCCGCTACTCCCGGAATTTAACAATAGAAATGTCAGAAGCCCTAGAAGCTCCCGAAAATGAAAGCATGAAGCTTCAGGTCTCCTATACAAGCGATACCTACGGAGAAAATACAATCTTAAAAATAGAATCCTCTGAGCCAGATCGTTCCTATGGATATTTGACAATTATTAACAGACCCAAAGGAACAAAGCAGGAATACTATCCATACAAATCCTTATACACAGAGCTATGGATCTGTCCACTAAACGACAAAACCCCAATATTTCAATGGGATTCTGATGGTGAAGGGATATTTGTTTCATTCGGAATCTGCAACGAAGACGGAAAAATAAAAGCTTCCATAGAAAATAATCATATCCGCCTTCTAAACCCACCCGATTTCTGACACCGTTCAACCGGCAATATCATTCTCTCGCCGGGCTACGTTATCTCGGAATGTCAAATGTTATCTAAATGATATTGGTTCACCTGATAGTCGCACTTCAGGATTTGAAAGGCACCCCTCTGCCAGCCCCGAAGCGGCCCCCTTAAAGAAAAAAATAGGATTGATTTATAAATCAATATCTAGTATATTATGTAATAGATTAAATCTACAACACAAAAGGAGCACCACCAACATGATAAAAGTAGTCGTAGATGCCATGGGCGGCGATTACGCCCCCTTAGAACCTATAAAAGGAGCTGTGGATGCAGTTACAAAGAAGGATAACCTGCACATCATCCTGGCAGGCAAAGAAGACATTATCTCTTCAGAGCTTCAAAAGCTTTCCTATCCCAAAGACCGCATTACTATCCAAAACGCTTCCGAAGTCATCGACACTGATGAACCCCCGGTTAATGCCATCCGCAGGAAAAAAGATTCCTCCATTGTAGTAGGCATGAACCTGATAAAAAAGAAGGAGGCAGACGCGTTCGTCTCCGCCGGAAGTTCCGGAGCCATCCTGGTAGGCGGCCAGGTAATCGTAGGAAGAATCAAAGGTGTGGAGCGTCCTCCACTGGCGCCT
The DNA here is from genome assembly GCA_910588325.1 of uncultured Hungatella sp. Taxonomy (GTDB): domain Bacteria; phylum Bacillota; class Clostridia; order Lachnospirales; family Lachnospiraceae; genus UBA3402. The sequence goes on along the minus strand of CAJUPP010000018.1, from coordinate 25,580 downwards.
TTAATCCCCACGGAAAAAGGAGTCTCCCTCTTAATAGATTGTGGAGCCAATGTAGACGCCAGACCCTCTCACCTGGTACAATTTGCAAAGATGGGTTCTATTTACATGGAACATGTCATAGGCATGAAACATCCCAGGGTAGCCATTGTCAATATCGGCGCCGAAGAAGAAAAAGGCAATGCTCTGGTAAAAGAGACCTTCCCCCTCTTAAAAGCCTGCAAGGATATTCATTTTATCGGCAGCATTGAGGCCAGGGAGATTCCTCACGGAGGTGCAGATGTTATTGTCAGCGAGGCATTTGTGGGAAATGTAATTCTGAAGCTGTACGAAGGAGTAGGCGCTACACTGATTTCCATGGTGAAGCAGGGGATGATGGCTACGTTAAGGAGTAAGATAGGGGCGCTTTTAGTAAAGCCGGCCCTGAAGGATACCCTGAAGGCTTTTGATGCCAGCCAGTACGGCGGCGCGCCTCTTCTTGGGCTTAACGGGCTGGTGGTGAAGACCCACGGGAATTCCAGGGCCCGGGAAATCTGCAATTCGATTTTACAGTGTCAGACCTTTAAGGAGCAGCAGATTAATGAAAAAATCAGGGAAAGCTTAAGTCTTGAATCCGCCGGGGAATGAAAAACGGCGGCGGGACTTTTATAGTAAACCTCCATGCGCCCGGCGGCGGACGCACCACCACACATGAAAGTCTGGCGGGCGCATTGGGCATACCTGAATTCATGCCGCCTATTCGGCGGCGGACTTTCACAGTAAGGAAATAAAAACTTTAAAATAAACAAGAAAGGGGTTTTATTATGGAATTTGAAAAATTACAGGGGATTATTGCCGAGGTACTGAACGTGGAGGCGGAGGATATCACGATGGCTACCACATTTGTCGATGACTTAGGAGCGGACTCCCTGGATGTTTTCCAGATTATCATGGGTATTGAAGAAGAATTTGATATCGAGATTCCACAGGAGGCCGCAGAGAATATTGTGACGGTTGGTGACGCCGTAGAACAAATTAAGAATGCACTGAATTGAACACAGATTTAGAAACGCTGCAGCCCTTTGACGGTTTTTCAAAGAGAAATTCCGGGAAAAATGGCTGCGGCGTTTTCCTGTGAGAGGAGGCTTCAATGAACAAAGATTTAAAAAAACTGGAACAGATGATTCACTATGAATTTCAGGACAAAAAACTGTTCCGTCAGGCCATGATACACAGCTCCTACGCCAATGAGCACCATCTGGACAAGCTGGGCTGTAATGAACGGCTGGAATTTTTGGGAGATGCGGTGCTGGAGGTGGTATCTAGTGATTTCCTTTATCATAAATACAAAAACGTAAGCGAGGGGGAACTGACGAAGACCAGGGCCAGCATTGTCTGTGAGCCTACACTGGCATTGTGTGCCGGAGAACTGAATCTGGGAGATTATCTGCTCCTGGGAAAAGGGGAGGAGGCCACAGGCGGACGTCACAGGAATTCCATTGTGTCAGACGCCATGGAGGCGCTGATTGGGGCAATCTATCTGGATGGTGGTTTTGCTAGTGCAAAAGAGTTTATTCACAGATTTGTTTTAAATGATATTGAGCATAAGCAGCTCTTTTATGATAGCAAGACTATTTTACAGGAGATGGTGCAGAGTATGGGAGAGGAGGTTCTCTCCTATGAACTGCTGAAAGAGGAAGGACCGGACCACAACAAAATTTTTCAGGTTTGCGCAAAGGTTGGAGACAGAGAGATAGGCAGGGGAACCGGCAGGACCAAGAAGGCCGCAGAAGCGCTGGCGGCTTACAGAGGGATTTTGTTCTACAAAAAGGACCATATGTCATAATGAAAGAAAATGTAGGTGTTCTATGTATTTAAAAAGCATTGAAGTACAGGGCTTTAAGTCCTTTGCCAATAAAATCGTGTTTGAATTTCACAACGGAATCACTGGTATCGTAGGCCCTAATGGAAGCGGAAAAAGCAATGTAGCCGATGCGGTGCGGTGGGTGCTGGGAGAGCAGAGAGTCAAGCAGCTTCGCGGCGCCAGTATGCAGGATGTCATTTTCTCCGGTACAGAGGCCAGGAAGCCTCAAGGGTTTGCCTATGTGGCCATTACTCTGGATAACTCGGATCATCAGTTAGCCATTGATTATGACCAGGTAACCGTGGCCAGACGGATTTATCGCTCTGGTGAAAGTGAATATATGATTAACGGAAATGCCTGCCGTCTGAAAGATGTCAGCGAGCTGTTTTATGATACAGGAATCGGAAAAGAAGGCTACTCCATAATTGGACAGGGCCAGATTGATAAAATCTTAAGCGGCAAGCCGGAAGAGCGGAGAGAATTGTTTGATGAGGCAGCCGGTATCGTAAAGTTTAAAAGACGCAAAAGCATTGCTCAGAAGAAACTGGAAAATGAACGGCAGAATCTGGTCCGCGTATCGGATATTTTATCGGAACTGGAAAAACGGGTAGGTCCTCTGGCAAAGCAGTCGGAGACAGCCAGGGAGTATCTGCGGCTTAAGGATGAGCTGAAAGTCTACGAGGTGAATCTGTTTTTGACCGAGAGCGAGACCCTGAAGGTACAGTTAAAGGAAGTAAAGGACCGGGAGGACATGGTATCCGGCCATCTGGGGGAGGTCACACAGCAATCAGAGCAGATTAAGGCCACATATGCCCGGTTGGATGAACATTTAGCCAGACTGGATCAGGAGATGGAGGAAAGCCGCGGCAAAAAGAATCAGGCGGAACTATTGAAAGGGAATCTGGAAGGCCGGATCAATGTGCTTCTGGAACAGATTCATACGGAGAAAATCAATGCAGAGCATATGGATTCCAGAATCCGTGCCATTGAGAAAGAGGCAGAGGAAAAAGAAAGCCAGATAAAGCAGTACCAAAAGGAGAATCAGGAGTTAAGCGTTCAGGCGGGGGAAAGCTTAAAGACGCAGGAACAGGCAGAAGAAAACCTTCGCAGAGAAGATGAGCATATTACGATGCTGGAACAGAAGGTGGAGTCCGGCAAAAGCAGTATCATTTTCACATTGAATGAAAAGGCATCTCTCACAGCCAGGCAGCAGCGGTATGAGACTATGATGGAGCAGGTGCAGCTGCGTCACTCTGAGGTGGCTCAGAAGCTGTTAAAATCCAAAAGCGATGAATCCGTCCAGGAGGAACAGAAAAAGGAAGAAGAGAGCCGTCTGGAGCAGGTAAAAGGGCATCTGGGAATACTGGAGGACAGTCAGAGAGAAGCAGAAACCCAGATTGATAATCTGGAACAGGAGCTGAGGCGTTTAACCCGGAATGTCAATGAGCAGCAGCAACAGTATCAGGCGGATTACTCAAAGTTAGAGTCCTTAAGGAATCTGGCAGAGCGCTATGACGGATACGGAGGCAGTATCCGCCGGGTCATGGAGGTGCGGGACCGGGTGCGGGGCATCCACGGTGTGGTGGCGGATCTTATCACTACGGAGAAGGAATATGAGACGGCCATTGAGACGGCTCTTGGAGGAAACATCCAGAATATTGTCACAGATTCGGAGGCAACGGCCAAACAGCTGATTGAATATCTGAAAAAGAATAAATACGGAAGGGCAACCTTCCTTCCTCTTACCAGTGTGGGGCAGAAGGCAAGTGCAGGACCCGAAAAAGTACTGGGGGAGCCAGGAGTTATCGGTCTGGCAAACACGCTGGTACAGGCAGAGCTTCGATATCAGTCTCTGGTTAAGTATCTTTTGGGACGGGTGGTGGTGGTTGATCATATCGACCATGCCATTGCCTTGGCAAAGAGATTTCAGTACAGTCTTCGGATTGTGACTTTAGATGGAGAATTGTTAAGTCCGGGCGGCTCCATGACCGGTGGTGCATTTAAAAACAGCAGCAATCTTCTGGGAAGAAAGAGGGAGATTGAGGAGCTGGAGGGGCGCTGCGAGAAGATCATGAAGCTGGTGGAACGGCTGCAGCAGGAGCAGGACATCAGCGAAGGTCAGCTGAAGGAGCACAGAGAAGAACTGGAGCGAATTAAGGAGGAGCGCCAAAAGGCTTTTTTAGACCAGAATACCATTGAGCACAATATCGCCAAACTGGAAGATAAGATTCAGGAGATCGCAGATTCTTCCGGGGATTTGGTTTTGGTGAACAGACAGCTGGAAGAACAGATTCTTGATATTCGGAAGAATCAGAATGAATTATCCCAGGATGTTCAGGGAATGGAGGATAAGAATACTCAGACCAACAGGGAGATTGAGGAACTGAATGCTCAGTTGGAAAAAGCCAGGGAACACAGGGAAACTCTGGCAAAAGAACTGTCCTTTGTTCAGCTTGAGACAGCCGGTTTGCAGCAGAAATATCAGTTTGTGCTGGAAAATATAAACCGTGTCAGGGAAGAGACGGAACGTCTCGACCGGGAAAAGACACAGCTTCTGGAAGGCGGCGCCGGTACGGACCAGGTGATTGAGGCGAAAGAGAAAGAGATTTTAGATTTTAGAGAGCAGATTTCGAGAACTTCTGATGAGATGGATGAGTTTGACAGACAGCTAGAGCAGAAGGGAAAAGAGAAGGAAGAAAAGAGCAGGCAGCAGAAAGGCCTCTTTGAGAAAAGGGAAGAATTATCGGAGCAGCTGGGAACTTTGGACAAGGAGCTGTTCCGTCTCCAGAGCCAGCAGGAAAAGCTGGACGAGAAAATCGAACACCATGTGGAGTACATGTGGAGCGAATACGAGCTGACATTTTCCAGTGCGGAAAGCTTAAGGAATCCGGAGCTGACTTCCATTTCGGATATGAAGAAACAGACGGAGCGTTTAAAGACAGCCATCAGGGGACTGGGAAATGTAAACGTCAATGCCATTGAAGACTACAAGGAAGTGTCGGAACGGTATGAGTTTATGAAGGCCCAGCACCAGGATCTGGTTCAGGCGGAAGAAGTGCTTCTTCAGATTATCGAGGAACTGGATACAGGGATGCGTCGTCAGTTTGGAGAGAAATTTAAGGAGATCCGTCAGGAATTTGACCAGGTGTTTAGGGAACTGTTCGGCGGAGGACACGGCAATCTGGAGCTGGTGGAAGGGGAGGATATTCTGGAGGCAGGAATCCAGATCATCGCCCAGCCGCCGGGCAAGAAACTGCAGAATATGATGCAGCTGTCCGGTGGGGAGAAGGCGCTGACAGCCATTGCTCTTCTGTTTGCCATTCAGAATCTGAAGCCCTCGCCTTTCTGCCTTTTGGATGAGATTGAGGCGGCTCTGGATGATTCCAATGTGGACCGTTTCGCAGGATATTTACATAAGCTGACCAAATATACGCAGTTTATTGTGATTACCCACAGAAGAGGCACCATGGTGGCGGCGGACAGGCTGTATGGAATCACCATGCAGGAAAAGGGCGTGTCTACGTTGGTGTCGGTAAATTTGATTGAGGGAGAACTGGATAAATAAAATTTAGGAGGGAAACCGTATGGCAGAAGGGAAAAAAGGGTTTTTTGGAAGGCTGGTAGAGGGACTGGCAAAGACAAGAGATAATATTGTTTCCGGCATGGACAGCATTTTCAATGGATTTTCTGCCATTGATGATGATTTTTATGAGGAAATTGAAGAGACGCTGATTATGGGAGATTTAGGAATCCAGACCACGATGTCTATCGTGGCGGATTTAAGGGCCAAGGTGAAGGAGCAGCATATCAAGGAGCCTGCAGAGTGCAAGGCGATTCTCATGGACAGCATGAAAAAACAGATGGATCTGGGGGAAAATGCATATGAGTTTGAGAATCGCAAATCTGTGGTTTTGGTGATCGGCGTCAATGGTGTGGGAAAGACCACTTCCGTGGGGAAGCTTGCAGGGCAGTTGAAGGATAAGGGAAGAAAAGTAATTTTGGCGGCTGCAGATACCTTCCGGGCGGCGGCAGTAGAACAGCTGACAGAATGGGCTCACCGGGCCGGGGTGGAGATTATCGCTCAACAGGAGGGATCGGATCCAGCGGCAGTGATCTATGATGCCGTGGCGGCGGCGAAATCCAGAAACGCGGACGTGCTGATCTGTGATACGGCAGGCCGGCTTCATAATAAGAAGAACCTGATGGAGGAGCTGAAAAAAATCAACCGGATTATTGACCGGGAATATCCGGATGCTTATCGGGAGACGCTGGTGGTTCTGGACGGAACTACGGGACAGAATGCATTGTCCCAGGCCAGGCAGTTTATGGAGGTTGCTGATATAACCGGAATTATTCTGACGAAGCTGGACGGCACGGCAAAGGGAGGAATCGCCGTTGCGATTCAATCGGAACTGGGGATTCCGGTGAAATATATCGGAATTGGGGAAACCATAGACGATTTGCAGAAATTTGATGCGGAGCAGTTTGTCAACGCATTGTTCCACAGCGGAGCCTGATGACACTGCAGAGATGCTGTACAGATATAGGAGAAAGAGGGATATGCCATACCGAAATTGAAGGCAGAAAGGAGAACATTATGATGACGATTGAAAGTTTTGAGGAGGCTGCGGAGGCAGTCAGTAAGGTGACTCAGGAGACGAAACTGGTTTACAGTGAGTATTATTCTGAGCAGACAGGAAATAAGGTGTATTTTAAGCCGGAGAATATGCAGTTTACCGGAGCATATAAGGTGAGAGGCGCTTATTATAAGATAAGCACGTTATCAGAGGAAGAAAGAGCGAAGGGGCTGATTACGGCTTCTGCAGGAAATCATGCCCAGGGGGTGGCGTATGCGGCAAAGCTGGCCGGGATTTCGGCTGTCATCGTAATGCCCGGACCTACGCCTCTCATCAAGATTAACCGGACAAAGGGTTATGGGGCAGAGGTGGTTCTGGCGGGGGAAGTATTTGATGAGGCCTGTGAGCATGCGTATAAGCTGGCCCAGGAGAGAGGGCTGACCTTTGTTCATCCCTTTGACGATCTGGCCGTGGCTACGGGGCAGGGAACCATTGCCATGGAGATTATTAAGGAGCTGCCTACGGTTGATTATATTCTGGTTCCTGTGGGCGGCGGCGGATTGTGCGCAGGGGTGGCTACGCTGGCCAAACTTTTGAATCCGAAGATTAAGGTGATCGGGGTGGAGCCAGCCGGTGCGGACTGTATGAGGGAATCGCTGAAGGCCGGGCACGTGGTGGAGCTGCCTAACGTAAATACCATTGCAGACGGCACAGCGGTGAAATGTCCCGGGGAGAAGATTTTCCCTTATATCCAGGAGAATGTGGATGATATTATTACCGTGGAGGACAGCGAATTGATTGTGGCTTTCTTGGATATGGTGGAGAACCACAAGATGATCGTGGAGAATTCCGGGCTTTTGACGGTGGCGGCATTAAAGCACATGGATGTAAAGAAGAAAAAGATTGTTTCCGTGCTCAGTGGCGGAAATATGGATGTGATTACCATGGCTTCCATTGTACAGCATGGATTGATTCAGAGGGACAGAGTGTTTACGGTGTCTGTGCTTCTGCCGGATAAACCAGGTGAGCTGGCCAGGGTTTCCACACTTCTGGCAAAGGAGCAGGGAAACGTTATTAAGCTGGAGCATAACCAGTTTATCAGTATTAACAGAAATGCGGCTGTGGAGCTTCGGATAACGCTGGAGGCTTATGGGACGGAACATAAGAATGCTATTGTTCAGGCGCTGAATGATGCGGGGTATCGGCCGAAGCTGGTGAAGACTTCCGGGACGTATTAAGGAGACTCTCTCGGGACTGCGTTATCGAATTCGGTAAGATAATTGGGTGCAAAGGGAGATGGAATTATGAAATACCAGGAGATAAAGGAATCCCGTGTGGGAGCGGGGGTGTTTTATTTTGTGAAGTGGACGTTGCTTTCCTGTTTGCTTGGAGGGCTTGGAGGAGTGACAGGCAGCGTATTCGGGCATGGAATCCGATTGGCTGCAAAAGCATTTCAGACCCACGGGTGGCTGCTTCTCATGCTGCCTCTGTCAGGGCTTTTGATCGTGTGGCTGTATCGAGTGTCTCATCAGGAAAAGAACCGGGGAACCAATATGGTGATTTTGGCTATTTCTTCCGATGAGAAGGTTACTTTGGCTACGGCGCCGCTTATTTTTGTCAGTACCATTCTGACTCATCTGACCGGCGGATCTGCCGGAAGGGAAGGGGCGGCGCTGCAGCTGGGAGGAAGCATCGGCAGCCTGGTGGGGAAGCTGGTGAAGCTGGATGACAAGGATAAGAAAATCGCGGTGATTGGCGGCATGAGCGGCTGTTTCGGCGCTTTGTTTGGGACACCTCTGGCTGCATCGGTGTTCTGCATGGAGGTTGCCAATGTGGGGACTTTTTACTATGCGGCATTGATCCCCAGCGTGTTTTCTTCTTTTATCGGCGCAGGGATTGCCGGAATTGCCGGCCTTCCGGCCGAACGCTTTGTGATTTTGGAGATTCCGGCCTTTGGCGTAGGACCTGCCGTAATCATAGGAATTCTGGGAATTTTGTGTGCGTTGATCAGTGTGGGATTCTGCCTGCTTCTTCACGGAGGGGAGCATTTATATAAGAAATACATAGAGAATCCTTATCTGCGGATTCTTACAGCCAGCGGAATTGTTATCTTTCTTACGCTGGCAGCAGGGACCAGGGCTTACAATGGAAGCAGCATGGGACTTATAGAGGAAGCGATGGAGGGAAAGGTGCGGTATGAGGCATTTCTCTTAAAGGCAGTGTTTACGGCGGTGACTCTGGGGGCCGGGTATAAAGGCGGAGAGATCGTGCCTACTCTGTGTGTGGGGGCTACGTTTGGGTGTATGATCGGTACGATCTTTGGGTTTTCTCCATCCTTGTGTGCGGCCTGCGGCATGGTGGCACTGTTTGTGGGAGTTACCAACTGCCCCTTAGCCAGCATGCTGATTGCCTTTGAGATGTTTGGATTTGAGGCCATGCCATACCTTGTCATTGCCGTGACGGTCAGCTTTGGACTGTCTGGATATTACGGGCTGTACAGCAGCCAGAAGTTTGCTTTTTCGAAATTCAGGATGGAGAGGAAATGAGATTTTTACTAAGAGTCTGTCAGGAGAGGCAGCCTTTTTCTCATTCTGAAGAGAGGGATTTCATGCAGCGTTTCTAAAAGGTATGCCGCAGGAGTGTATAACACTCCTGCGGCATACCTTTTAATTAACTGCCGTTTTTTCGTGATAGAAGAGAAACGCCTGATTGGGTTATGTATTCTGTTACTTTTTACTGCCGGCTTTGACAGATTTGCATTTTAATACATTTTTATAGAAGCTGTCTAACTCCTTCTTGGTATCAAAGGTGGCCACATACATCTGATTTCCCATGGCATCGGAAAGTACATCCGGAATCCGCTCTACCATCTTCATGTTGGGACCATATTTTTTCATAATATCCTCATGGCTCATGACAAAATTCTTGCCGTCCCGCAGTCCGGCGAAGGCGCAATAGGCATGTTTGCCTACTGGCATGGTGGATTTGTCAAAAGCAATCATATCAGCCCAGATTTTATATACGTTGGTGCTGTGGGCAAAGTTGATCATATCAGGCGTAAAGCCGCCACAGGGGCGCATATTGACCTCCAGGGCAATCACATCGCCCTTCTTGCCCAGGTGTTTGTGGTCGCTTAAAAGACGGAAGAACTCAAAATGAATAAAACGGCTTTTTACGCCGAAGCTTTTCACGGCAGCACGTCCCGCAGCCTTCGTATCCTCCGGCAGTTCCTTTACAATATAGTAGATGGAGTTATCGGAGTTATTTACGATATCCATAATAGAGTTGGGAGTTACATTTCCGGTCTCAAACATAGGCTCTCCTTTGGAATCTATGACGGCATCATAGGAATTGACCTCCGCGTCGATAAACTCTTCCATTATATACGGAATGTAATCCCCTTTCTCCGCAAAAAATTTCTTTAATTCCTCATCATTGGAAAGCTTGTATGTATGGGAGGCGCCTACGCCGTTGTCCGGTTTGGTTACCACCGGGTAGCCGACCTCCTTTATAAATGCCTGACAGTTCTCAAGAGTATCTACCAGATGGTAACGGGCCACAGGGATTTTGGCCTTCGTGTAATATTCTTTCATTCTGGATTTGTATTTGGCTTTGGGAATATCCTCTGTGTGGAAACCGGAGGTAATATTGAAATCGGTCCGCAGTCTGGCATCCCGTTCCAGCCAGTATTCATTGTTGGATTCCAGCCAGTCGATGCGTCCGTGCTTGAAGATGAAAAAGGCCACGGCGCGGTATACCTGGTCTTCGTTTTCCAGGCTGTCCACTTTGTAGTATTCATTCAAACTGTTTTTTAAATCCTGGGTCAACTCATCATAGGGCTGGTCGCCGATTCCCAGTACATTCATCCCGTTATTCTTAAGTTCTTTACAGAACTGCCAGTAGTTGGTGGGAAAATTGGGGGAAATAAAAATAACATTCTTCATACTCTTGCTCCTTCTTTTGCATTTTTATGATTCATCTGCACACCCTGCTTTGCAGGAAATTTGGCCCTCATTCGCCCCCAATCTCCCACAAATTGTGACGTATATCTGACGGAAAGCAATTTTCAAACACGATCTAGCAGATAAGGTACAAAATAGGTAACTTGCTTATACCACCAGTCCCAGTCATGGGCACAGTCATAGCCCCAGAAATCCACCCACACTGGAATCCCTTTGTCCTTCAGGATTCCCTGGAGCTGTCTGGTAGTATCCGGGATTTCCCATGGGCCCTGGCCTACACAGATGACTGCTTTGTTGTTGCGGTACATGTCCATATAGGGGTGGTTCTCCGGCATATTGGGAAGGTAATGGACCGGAGAATTCAAGTAAACCAGTTCATCCATATACCCGTCAAAGCCGTAGTCTGCGGTGTAGATACCGCTTAAAGCCAGAAGTCCGTCAAAGATATCCGGATGCTGGAAATACAGATTGGCAGCATGGGTGGCGCCTAAGCTGCAGCCAAAGGCAATAATGCCAGGATAGCCTTCCCATCCGTTTCTCTCATTCACCATTGTTCGAATGAAAGAGGCCATCTCATCAACAATAAAATGATTCCACTGTTCGTGACGGCGGATTCTCCAGTAAGGATCACCGGATTTGTTGGACCAGGTTTCTTCATCCATGGTGTCAATGGAAAAGACCATGACCTGTCCCGAATCAATCCAGGGAGCCCACACATCGGTCATACGGAAATTTTCAAAGTCAAAAAAACGCCCGTTCTGACAGGGGATATACAGAACAGGCCTGCCTGCGTGTCCATAGACCTTGCACTCCATATCTCTGGAAAGTGCCGGACTGTATTGCTTAAAATATTGAGTTTCCATAAATGCTTTCTCCTTTTTCAAGATAAATTTGCCTGCAGCGGCGGTGAGCATCCGGCCCACTGCCGCAGACGATTTTAAATGGCCGGATGTGGTAACGGTTCAGAGCATCTGAACTGTTACCGAATGGGACAAAAACCTGACCTTATGGGAGGCCGCCGGTCAGATATCATACATCAGAGTATTGATAAAGAAAGGAACCTGCTTCTCCCAGCTGGCTTCACAGTGGGTTCCTTCCGGTACGATCCTTAAACTCAAAAGCACATGACGGTTTAAAAGAGCATAGCCGATTCGGGAGAACTGCCGTTCCATCTTCCCGTGGTTGGAAAACTCTTTGGCACCGTAATCCATGTACAGGATTGTATCAGGCGCCAGAGCAGCCTGAGAGATCAGATGCTCCAGCTTGTCCGGGGCTACCCACAGAGACGGAGAGAGCGCGGCTGCCCGGGAAAAATAACGGTTATACTGAATCAGTGCAAACAGGCTCATAAGACCGCCCATGGAGCTGCCGGCGATAAAGGTATGTTCTCTGTCCGGAATGGTGCGGTAACGGCGGTCAACCTGCCGCTTAAAGGTGCGGATCAACCATCTCATAGTCGTTTTTCCGCGGCCTGTAATAGCTCCAAACCGGCTGTCTTTAAAGGAGTAAGGGGAATACTCCCTCAGGCGGCCATTATCCGGACTGTGATTGCACTCCACGGCGGCGATGATTAAAGGAGTACCGGTAAAGTCCATGTATTCCTCCATCCCCCAGCTTTTGCCGTAAGTGGCATGATCATCAAAGAAAACATTGTGTCCGTCAAACATGTATAAAACAGGGTAACGCCTGTCAGGTTCATACTCATAAGATTCTGGAAGATAAATGTAGGCACGCCTGGTTTCACTGCCTGTCAGCTCCGGAATGGTGATATTCCATACTTTTACCATAAATAGTTCCTCCGTAATATTGATTTAATATACCACAATCATACATAAATATCAAGACACGTTAAAGATTTAAAGGTTTAAAATGGTACAGTGAAAAAAGAAAGTTTTCTCTGCAAAGCCGGACACAGAAGTCTGCCGCACAATCGCTTTGCAGATGCACGGATGACAAAAATAGCAGAGTTTGTCCGGTCACGATTCCTGAATTCTTGAGACCTTCCTTCTCTTGGGCTTCCATTTGCGGGAACAGAATAGAAAACGGCCCAGCCGTGTTTCGAACAGCATGCTGTAAGGATATCTTGTGGCAAAATCAGATCGGAATTCGTCGCTGGTTAACAATTCTTCTCTGTGCAGGCTGTATGTGGTATCGGACCGGAACAGACTGCCCATATGGCGGAGGAACTGCTCAAAGATCTGCAGAGCCACCTCATGTACCATCTCCGTATCCCGCATGGTCTGCATGCCGTAGATCAGCCCCACGCCGCGGCGGATCAATTTGTCCTCCGCACCCATAAGTATGAGTACCTTTCCTCCGTCATCCATATCATAGCCTAAACGGCAGTAGAATCCCATGTCCAGATACTGTCCATAGTAATTATCGTCCACCAGAGCAGTATCCAAATGGAACAAGTCTTTCATAGCCTGGCTTACGGCTTGGGCCGCAACCGATACCCGGGTGGAATAGTCATAAAGGTTTGGTTTATACGGAACCCCTGATATCATCTGGTCCTCCGTCATGATATGACCGGTGAGCCAGCCCAGCATGGTATTTAAAAAGCGATGTACTGCTGTCAGAGAATAATCCGACAGCTCCAGAGTCTTTTTAAGAGAAACCAGAGTCTGATCCCTGAATATATCATGGATTTCCTTATGCTTTGCATAACCGGAATACCGGATGGAACGCATGTAGGCTTCTTCCTCTGCAAAATGTTTTATGGAGTAATCTTCCAGATATTTGATGCCCTCCTTACAGGCATTCTGGTAATTAGAGTCACTATTAACCAGTTCAATCAGTTTTCCTACAATCCGGAAAAGGTTGGCGTGGGCCTTATCTACTATCTCAACGCCGATATTAAGCTTTTCATTCCATAACAGCTTTTCCACAACAGATCATTTGCCCCCTTAGATTTTTTGTATATAAATTATGTACCTGTTTTTTCGTTCTTTATTATAGCAGTCAGATTTCTGTTTGTCTACTTTTTAAGACCCTGAAAACTTCCTGAAATTGTCAGAAAAAGTTTCGTAAAATGGAAGAAATTCGTTACGAAACATTAAGAGAAAAGATAAGGTAAACGAATCATTTTCTGGTATACTCTCCCCATAAAGAGTGAGAGGAGAATTGTTATGAAAAAAATGTATGGTCTGGCGGCAGGATGTATGGGGATGGCAGTGATTCTTTCGGCCTGCACCCCTCAGGTAAGCACCAGTGTGCCCAATGTGATTCGGGTAGAGAATGTAGATGTGGGAGATGAGGGGAAGGTAACCATAAATAGCAGCGAGAGCGTGGAGGTGACACCGGATATGGCAGAGATTATCTATGGTATTACCACGGAGGACGAGGATGCCTCTGCCTGTCAGCAGAAGAATACAGAGGCCCTTAATCAGGTTCTGGCGTTTTTAAAGGAACAAGGATATGAGGATAAATCCATAAAAACCACAGGCTTTTCTCTGGAACCCAGGTATGACTGGAGCGGAAACCGTCAGCAGCTCATCGGCTATCAGATGGATACACAGGTGACAGTGACAGACGTGCCAATCGATGATGTGGGAAATCTGCTGTCTAAGACCGTGGAAAGCGGAGCCAATGAGATTCAGAACGTCACATATTTTTCCAGCACCTATGACCAGGCTTACGAGGAGGCATTAAAAAAGGCGGTGGAGCTGGCCAGAGGAAAGGCAGAGGCCATCGCGGAGGCAGACGGGCGGCAGCTGGGAAAGGTTCTTAAGGTGGAAGAGTACAATGACGGACAGTATGGAAGATATGCTTCATCAGGAATCAATCAGCGGAGCATGAAGATGATGGATACGGAGGCAGCAGCAGGGGCGGCCGAAATGGGGGTTATGCCCGGGCAGATGAAGATTACGGCCAATATCTGTGTGGATTTTGAACTTCTTCCATAAATATGGAAGAGATGGCATTGGGGCAGGCTTCCCGTTTGAAATCGCCTGCGGCGATGGGGCATATGCTTTGGCCCCATAACTGTATTGGCTCATGAAAGAAAAACAGTAGACAACAACTTCCTGTTTTGATAAAATATCTCTAAACGATGAAAAAGCAAAGGAGATTTTTGTCATGAAACATCCAGTGGTTACTATTGAAATGTTGAATGGGGATAAGATTCAGGCAGAACTGTATCCGGAAACAGCGCCTAATACAGTCAATAATTTTATTAGTCTGGTAAAAAGCGGGTTCTATGACGGACTGATTTTCCACCGTGTGATCAATGGTTTTATGATTCAGGGCGGATGCCCGGACGGAACCGGCATGGGAGGCCCGGGGTATTCGATCAAAGGAGAGTTTTCACAGAACGGCTTTGACAACTCCTTAAAGCATACGGAGGGCGTGCTTTCTATGGCAAGAGCCATGGATCCTGATTCTGCAGGTTCTCAGTTTTTTATCATGCATAAAGATGCGCCGCATTTAGACGGCGCCTATGCTGCCTTTGGAAAGGTGACAGAGGGGATGGATGTGGTAAATAAGATTGCAGATGTAAGAACCGACTACAGCGATCGTCCCATGAAGGAGCAGAAGATTAAGGCGATGACTGTGGAGACCTTTGAACAGGAATATCCGGAACCGGAGAAGTGCTGATGTGCCGTGGTTCTGGGCGGCAGAGGGATACATGAAATAAAAAACGATATTGATATTACCTTGCATTCATGGTATATTTACTAACTATGAATTCATCGGAGGAGGCTTGCCGCAGGGAAACGATTGTGAAAGCTGTCTCCTGTCGAGAAAGAGGTCGGATGCGTCCGTTTATTGCATTTATGCAGTGAACGGGCGCTATTTTTATGCGGTAGAGGAAGAGTCATTATAAATCAGCGAAGCAAGAATTTTATCACTTTTTTGAGTCCAGCAAAAGCGTAACGAGGGTACTTCAATTTTTTGCAGAAACCCCCAATTATTTGCCATGCAAAAAATTACACTTGAAAGCCTTCAACCGCAGATGTTATAGTAATTATCAGTAGGAGAAGGCGGAGTTATCTTAGTATTATAGAGAGTGGTTGGGGTGTATGAAGAAGCGCAAATATTTGTATCGTTTGTCCAAGGTTATGCTGCTGGGGCTGTTTTTTCCTGCCCTTCTGTTTTTTCTGATTTTCTGGAGATATGCGTTTGACCAGATCGAGCAGGGCAATGAGGACTTTTATGAGAATGCGCTGCTGACCTATACGTCTCTGCTGGATCAAAAAATTCAGGATCTGGAAAGGTTTGCGGCGGAGATCAGCGCGGAAAGCCGCAGATATGACAGCACGCTGTTTAAGGGAGCAGAGAACCTGACAGAGGATGCATATCAGCTGTACGTAACGGTCAATGAACTGAGCAAGAAATATACCCGAAGCGATGTTGTGGAGTGGGGGATTTATTTCTATGATATTGACAAGATAATTACCCCCCAGTATGCCTATACTCTGGATCATTTCCTGTATAAGTATACAGGAAAGAGCAGGGAGAAATCGGGATGCGGGGATCTTTTCTCGGAGGAGAGGTATTCCATACGGAATATCTTGTTTGATACCACAGGGGATGAGGAGATCTATAACAGAAACCTTCTGGCAGGTGTCTGTACCAGAATCGGCAAAAGCAATGACAGGGTTATGATTTTTTACGTCCTGTCCCCTAGAAATATCAGTGATTCCCTGGCTATTGTAGGAGGGGAGGGAATCGCCTATTATCTTCTGGACAAAGACAGCGGTGATGTTCTGCTGGCATGGGGTGAGATACCTGAAAAAGACGCCGGGGAGGTGCTGGCGTCCGATGCATGGAAACGAATATCCGGAATAAAGCAGAAGGTGCTGTATAATATAAAGAGCAATTACCGGCAGCTGTCGGTCACAGCCTACATTTCACAGAATTCCATGCAGAACGATCTCATTGACTGGGCCGTCACCATTCGGATCCTTTTGCTTTGTACGGTGTTTTTCCTTCTGATTGTCTGCGTGGTGGCGTTGTACATATCCTATAAACCAGTTTATGAGCTGATCCGTGAGATTGACGATTCTGATGGCGGGGAATTTGAACGGATCCGCAATACGTTAAACGGCAAGGACTCCAAGATCGGGGAACAGGAGATGCTGATTCTGGATTTGCTGGTCAACCATCTGATATACGGAGTTCCCATATCAGAGGAGCGGATCAAGCGGCTGGGCATAGAGGAAGCGGTCAGCCATTACTGTGTGTTTCTCGCAGGAGGATACTTCTTCACAAACAGCGAGGCGGAGAAGCTTACCCAGCGTGTGAAGGAGCATCATGATGCCCGCATCTTCATAACCGACTGGCAGGAAGAGAATTACAGCGTGGTAATCGCATTTTTAAAAGAAGAGAATATATCCGGGCTTCAGGAGGAACTGGCCCGGTGGCTTCAGGAGAATTATGTGCCGGGATATGCGCTGTATACAGGCAGAACCGTGGACAAGCTGGAGAATATTCAGTTAAGCTTCCGTTCCTGTTTAAGCCAGATGAAAAAGAAAAACGATAAGAGGCCAAAAGGCGACGCGGATATCCCCACGCCTAAGGAGGAGCAGCAGAAGAAGATGAAGGAGGAGGTTCTGGCTTATCTGGAGCTTCACTACCGAGATTCTGATTTAAGCCAGGTACAGGTGGCGGATCGGTTCCGGATATCCAATTATACCCTCAGCCGTCTGTTTAAGAATCAGGTAGGCGTGGGATTTGCAGAGTATCTGACGGCAAAGCGCCTGGAATGCGCCAAGGAGCTGCTTCTCACCACGTCACATTCCGTTAAAGAGGTGGCGGCCATGGCGGGCTTTGCCAGCGAGAATTATTTTTCCAGGACATTTAAGCTGTATGAGGGCGTATCGCCGTCTACTTTCAGGAAAAAATAAAAGAAAAAAGCAGAAACGGTTTATCCCGGATTTCCACAAATGGAAATTCGGGATTTTTTGTGGCAAAATGCACATAAAAAGCCGTTCAATATTTTGCAAATTAGCTATTTTGATGGAAAGTGCAAAAAAGTATCCTTGAAAACAGGGAAAAATGATGATAGCTTTGTGGCAGGAGATGCGAACGAGAGACGCAGACAAATAAAAAATCTGAAAGGAGCAGATTGATGAAAGGCAATCGTTTGAGCGCCCCGCAAGGGGGGAAGAAACAAACCACCACAAGAATCTGGAAACACAGGGAGTATTATCTGATGCTGCTGCCGGCAGTATTATATGTAGCACTTTTTTGTTATGCGCCGATGTATGGCCTGCAGATTGCATTTAAGAATTACAAGGTGTCTCTGGGAGTGTCCGGCAGTCCCTGGATAGGCCTTCGGAACTTTACTGATTTTTTCCAGAGCTACTATTTTGTGACGCTGCTTAAGAACACCCTGGTTCTTTCCCTGTACGCCCTGATTGTGGGCTTTCCCATACCGATTATCATTGCCCTGATAATCAATGAGATGAAGGGAAGATTTAAAAAAGTGACCCAGACCGTACTGTACGCGCCTCATTTTATTTCCCTGGTAGTACTGGTAAGCATCCTTAATTCCATGCTGTCCCCTTCCCAGGGAGTGGTGAACACGATTCTGGAGATGCTTGGCAGGGAGAGAATCTATTTTATGGCCGACCCCCAATATTTCAGGCATCTGTACGTATGGTCCGGCGTGTGGCAGGGGATGGGATGGGGGGCTATCATCTATCTGGCGGCCTTGTCCGGTGTGGATCCGGTTCTACATGAGGCGGCGGACATCGACGGGGCTACCAGGTTGCAGAAGATTTTACATATCAATATTCCCACGATTCTGCCTACCATCATCATTATGCTGATCCTGAGAATGGGGCAGATTATATCGGTAGGCTATGAGAAGGTGTATCTGATGCAGAACAGCATGAACGTGGAAACGGCGGAGGTTATCTCTACCTATGTGTATAAGCGGGGGATCTTAAACAGCAATTACAGTTTTTCCGCGGCGGTGGGATTATTCAACAATGTGGTAAACGTTATACTGGTGCTGCTGGCAAACTGGATTTCCAAGAAGGTAAGCAAGACAAGTCTCTTCTGATATAGGGAAAGGTGGGTGTAAAATGACAGCGAAAAAAAGAAAAGTGGATGAACCTATTACAGTGACCGGACTTGTGGTGGACGGAGATTTAAGCGTCAGTGAAAGCCGGATCGTGTGGGATCTGGTGGAGGAA
Organism: uncultured Hungatella sp.; assembly: GCA_910588325.1. Lineage (GTDB taxonomy): Bacteria > Bacillota > Clostridia > Lachnospirales > Lachnospiraceae > UBA3402. The sequence continues at coordinate 7,057 of CAJUPP010000018.1, read as the reverse complement.
GTTACAGGCATCAATATTGAATGGATCAATATTGACAAGGAGGCTCTGTCCACCTACCTGGCAGGAAATGACTGGCCGGATTTCTTCCACACATATGAGCTGTCCAGCAGTGAGGTCAATGACTACGGAGTGCTGGGAGGAAGATTTGTAAATTATCTGGATCACCTGGATGTAATGCCTAACCTGGCTAAAACCTATAAGGATTATCCTCTGACTCTGGCAGCCTCCACTCAGCTGAACGGTGAGGTATACAACCTGTTCCAGGTAACTGGAGGAAGCGCTACCGGAACCACGGCCAGGCCTCATGTAAGGCTGGATGTACTGAAGGCGGCAGGGATCACAAAGCTTCCCACCACGGTGGATGAGCTGTACGATCAGCTGGTTATCCTGAAGGAGAAGAACGGAGAGCCCGGCATGATTCTGGATACGGACAATAAATTTGGCTATATTCCCATGCTGTTTGCAGCCTTCGGAACCTTAAACAATCCTGTGTTTGATGCTGACGAAAACCAGAAGGTGGTATTTGCACCTATAACAGAACAGACAAAGCACTATTATGAATTCCTGCACAAGCTCTATGACCAGGAGCTGATGCATCGGGAGTGGCTGACTCTTGACAATACGGCCAAGAATCAGTTTGCACAGTCTGGCAAGGTGGCATTTCTTCCTCAGCCGTCTGCACAGATGCTGAGCGAGACAGATTTAAACGGAGAGTGGGACAACTTAAGCTGCGTGGCGCCTCTTACCAGCCAGTATGACAATACCAGAACACTGGCAGGCTTTGTGGATTACAGGCCTGTAGCCGGTATGTACATCAACAAGGACAGCCAGTATGTGGAAGAGATCTGCAAGATGTTTGATATCGCATTTGCCACAGAAGAGGTGGCAGAGGGAACGGGATTGTATGGACAGGCATTTACCCACGGTCTGGAGGGTGTGGACTGGAAGTTAAATGACGACAATACCTATGAGCAGTTTGTTCCGGAAGGCTTCAGCTCTTTCTCTGCCTATCAGATCCAGGCTTTGAGATGGCAGGATCTGGGAAGGGCAGAGGCAATCGGCCTGGCGACCAATCCACGCCGGGCAACGCACAGGCAAGGCAGATTGCGTATGTTGAAAATGTGATTCCTTATCAGATTACGGAGAACATTTTCCCACAGGACCCTTCGGCTATCCTGAAGTTTACCGATGATGAGCAGTATGTGATTGACAACAAGTACGGGGATATCAACCTGTATGTGGAAAAGATGAAGGCAGAGTTTATCACCGGGGTTACGGATATTGACAGCGGATGGGACGCCTATGTGGCTGAGTGTGAGAAGATGGGAATCGATCAGGTGCTGGAGGTGTACCAGGCTTCCTATGACAGATGGAGAGAGGCTTTAAATTCATTGAACTAAGGTGTGTTTGAAAATCAACGGAATACATGGCAGAGCGTTTCCAATCCCTGTTTTATGGAACGCTCTGCTATATTTATAAAATTAGATTCTGAAGCAAGGAGGAGAGAAGACAATGCCAGAGATGACGCAGATATTAAAAGAGGGAATTACCGTAAAGGATGTGCTTGAAAATCTGAAGGTGGGGGAAGAGCAGTTCCGGCAGGGCCTGTCTTACAGGGAGAGAGGGAAAATCATCCGCAGGATGCTGCCGGAGGTGTATGAGGCGTGTGTAAATAAGGCGGAAAACTGTCTTAAAGGCCTTACCATCCTTCCGGGCTCTCCGTCTCTTCATTTTATCGGAAATCCTGTGAAATGGCATGAAAATATATACGGGGATGAGGAGTACAGCTATCAGCTGAACCGTATGGATCACTGGAGGACCATGGCGGAGGCCTATTCCTTCACCGGCGACAGGCGGTTTGCACAGAAGATACTGGAAGAATTTTACGACTGGGTGGAGAACTGTCCCTGTCAGCCTCTGTATGATGAGGAAGGCAGGCTGGCGGTGGAAAGCTTTGGCGGGTATGACTGCAATCAGGGAATCTGGCGTTCCCTGGAGGTGGGGATCCGCATGCATCAGACCTGGCCCTATGTGATTCACCACCTGATAGAGGACGGGGGCCTGGATGAAAAGTTCCTGGAAACCTATTTAAGAACCGTGTATCAGCACGGGCGCATCTTGTATCTGGTGGCTCCGGTCATCTGGCCCAATGCAGACCACAACCATTATCTCATGGAGAATAACGGCCTTCTGTATTTGTCCTGCATGTTTCCGGAACTTAAGGACGCCGGGATCTGGCGGGACCATGCTCTTTGTCAGATGGAGCGGAGCATGGATGCACAGGTGACAGAGGGAGGCGGACAGATTGAGGGCTGCGCATCCTATCACAACGGCTGTGTCTACTGGTTTGCACTGCCCATCTGCCTGTCAAAGAAATATGGCTTTGCCATGTCTGAGCATTACAGGGAACAGCTGAAAAAGATGATGCTGTACTCGGTTCATGCCACCAGGCCCTGGGGAGGCAACTGTGCGTGGGGAGACTCCAACACTTACACGGGAACTTTGACCATGGGGGCGTTCAGCTATTATCTGGCCTTTAAGGACGCCACGTACATAAAAAATGCGCTTTGCTATTATGGTATGGAAGATCTGAAGACTCAGATGGTAAAGCAGATCTGGGAGGTGGAGGAACTTGAGGATCTGGAAAGGCAGTTGAAGGGAATCGGGAAAACTGCAATCCTGCCTGCGCTCCCTAAGGTCAGTTGGCAGAAGGAATTAAAACAGGTTTTTATGAGGACGGACTGGTCCGGGAATGCCCTTTATGTGATGTTCGCCTGCCGGACGCCGGTACAGAATCTCCATGCCCATATGGATCCCGCCGGGTTTGAATTCGGCGCTTATGGGAGAGTGCTGCTGGGAGATCCTGCCATCTATCATTACAAAAATGACGAAGCCCGCCGGAATTTGAAATCCATACACTGGCATAATTGTCTTACCCTGAACCATGAAGACCCGTGGGAATACATAGGAAGCTGGGAGTACGGCAGACAGAAGCAGGGAGATATATTACATGCAGAGCAGGACTCCAGGCTAATCTATGCCGTAGGGGAGCATTATAATTATGAGCCGGCAGTTCACAGACGGGCAGTGGCTATTGTGGATGGAAAGTTTTTGGCTGTTATGGATGTACTGACAGATGTGCCGGAGGATACAAGCGTGCAGATCAATTTCCATATGGATTCGGCTCAGGTCACAGCCGATTCCGAAAAATCCTTTGCCGCATCGGCTGCTTTGGGGGCAAACGTGGCGGTCTATGGGGACAGACGTTTTAAGCCTGCCCTTGTTCCGGCAAAAATATCTACCAGAAATAACGTATGGCATGATACAATGATAGTACGTTTTGAGGCGGATCATCTTGAAGGGGGCAGACATGGATTTCTGTCGGTGGCCTGCCCGGCGCCGGTGGGAGAGACGGCTCCGGAAGTGACGGATATTGAAGCAGAATTCCTCTCTGACAAAACTGTACAGTTTCGGTTTGTCATGGCGGGCTGCCTCTATGTACTGGAGCTTTGCGGGAATCGTCTGTCTGTCCGGTCGAAAGAGATGAAATAGGCCTGGCTTTGGGGCTTGAGAATCAGGTACGGAGAAGTTTAGAGTGTGCAGTATATGAGATGAAGAAAAGAGAAAACGGACATGCGGTGTCTGGAAACATGTACCGGAATGGAGGAAAGATGAAAAATATAGTAGTTTTTATAACGGATCAGACGACATGGAGAGCGCTTCCTGTATATGGCAATACATATGCAAAAACACCGAATATAGACAGGATTGCAGAAGGGGGGATGTGTATTGACGGCTGTTACAGCTCCTGTCCCCTGTGCCAGCCTTCCCGGGCTTCCTTCTGGACAGGAAGGTATCCCCATGAGACAAGGGTGGTTTCCAACAGCGCCAGGTGCCGGGAGAAAGGAGTGCTGCCGGATTTCCCCACCATGGGAGAAGTATTTTCGGCGGACGGATACGAGACGGTTCATTTCGGCAAGACCCATGACGCAGGAACGCTGCGGGGATTTTACTGCGAACCGGAGAAAGAGATACCATCAGAATCGGAGAATCCTGCCTATCCCCAGAATCAGGATTCGTTTCGTGATAACTACACCTTTCAGGCTGCCTGTGACTGGATAAGACAAAGGCAGGATGAACGGCCGCTCTTTCTGGTGGCGGACATTGTCAATCCGCACAACATCTGCGGGTGGGTGGGAGCCAATCAGGGAGTACACCAGGGGGCAGACAGCGGGGAGCCTCTGCCGCCTCTTCCTGAAAATTTTGATTTCCCGGATATTACCGGGCAGCCCAGGGCGATTCAGTATGTGTGCTGCACCAATATACGGCAGTCTCAGACAGCAGGATGGACACCGGACAATTTCAGGGAATATCTGAGGGCCTACTACCATTTCCTGTCTCTGGCGGACCGGGGGATTGGCCGGGTGCTGGATGCCCTGGAGGAGAAAGGGTTTGATGCAGGGAATACCTTGTTTGTCATGATGTCCGACCATGGCGACAGCATGGGGGCCAGGGGAAGAGTTACGAAGCAGGTGGATTTTTATGAGGAGACTATGCGGGTTCCCATGATTTTTAAAGGGCCCGGGATAGCGGCCGGGAAACGGGAAGGAATTGCCTCTTTGCTGGATCTCTTCCCCACTCTCTGCAGCCAGGCAGGGATTGCGGTACCTGAGGGGCTGCGGGGAAGGGATATTTCGGCGGCGCTTTTGGGCGGTGAACTGCCTGGAAGGGATTATGTGGCGGGAGAATGGCATACAGAATGGGGGTATACGGTTTCTCCGGGGAGGATGATCCGGACGGAGCGGTATAAGTATACCAGGTATATTGAGGATAATGGGGAGCAGCTGTTTGATTTGGATAAGGATCCTCTGGAGCAGAATAACCTGGCCGGGGAGCCAGAGAGCGCCTCGGTCCTGGAGCGGATGCGGGATTTGCTGAAGCGTCATCTGGAGGAGACAGGGGATTCTTTTGAGACTCTGGAATGGGCTGCGGATTCCAGGTGGCGCAGCCATCCGGCGGGGTATCAGAACCACAAAGGAATTGCGGCGCCTATGACGGGGGAGGAGCATTGAGGAAGGAGAGGAAAGATGGAATCATTGTATCTGAGGCTTTTGAGAAAGTGGTGCGACGGTATGTTGAGGTTTCAGCTTCAGGGAGTAGGGCATTCAGGGGACGGAGCGTTGTTTTGCCCTTCCTGCAAGTTGATACACGGGCGATGCCCGGATGGGGTTTATCCTCTTATGTGTCTGGCTGACCGGACAGGGGAGGAGAAATATCTTGAGGCGGCCCGCAAATTATTTGCCTGGCATGAGAACCTGATATGTGATGACGGCAGTGTCTACAATGATGCAAACAGCCAGTGGAACGGGATTACGGTCTTTGCCGCGGTCAATCTTCATGAGGCACTGGTGCATCACGGGCATCTTCTGACCGGAGAGGAGCGCAGGCGTTTTGAGGAGAGAATGAGGGTTATGGGGCAGTGGGTTTCTGGCACCATCGGACCGGATTTTGAGAATAATATCAATTACATCGCTTCGGCGGCAGCGGCAGGGGCGCTTATCGGACAGTATTTCGGCGAGGAGGAGATGGTGGCGCGGGCCAGGGAGGCTGCAGACTATGTGCTGAAACATTTTACGGAAAACGGCCTGCTGTACGGGGAAGGGCTTCCTCATAATCATGTAACCGCCCGGGGCTGCCGGCCTGTGGATATAGGGTATAACGTGGAGGAGTCTGTGGGCATGCTGATCCGCTATGGGTTTGCCGTCAGGGATGTGCAGGCACTGGATAAGCTGACGGATATTCTCAGAAAGCAGCTGGAATTTATGCTCCCTGACGGGGCATGGGACAACAGCTTCGGAACTCGGACCGCCAAGTGGACTTACTGGGGCAGCCGTACCTCTGACGGATGCCAGACGGCTTATAGTCTTCTTGCCCACAGGGATCCGGCGTTTGCCGAGGCGGCATACCGCAATACAAAACTGATGGAGCTGTGTACCTTTGACGGGCTTCTGTATGGAGGTCCGGATTACAGAAGGCATGGGGAGCCGCCCTGCATCCACCATACCATAAGCCATGGAAGCGGATTGGCAGCCGCTTTGGATGCAGGCATTGAAAGCTATACCTTCCGAGTTTCCCTTCCCTGTGACAGGCCAAAGCAGAGAATCTTTTATGTTCCTGAGATTGACACGTACAAGGTGAGCCTGGGGAAATGGAGGGCTACCGTGACCGGCTATGATTTCTGGGTTGACAGAGGCCATGCATCAGGGGGGACCATGACTCTTCTGTGGCATGAGGATGCGGGAGTCCTGCTGTTGTCTTCTGTGGTGGATTACCGTATGCTGGAGCCTTTTAACATGCAGCTTACTCTGAAAAAAGGCAGCCATCGGCCGCTGACACCCCGCCTGGAGAAGATGGAAGGGGGAAAGCGGTATTCCTTCTGCTATGATACCGGGGCGAGGATAGAGACACAGCAGCAGGAAGGGAAAATAAAGATATCCTCCTGTGCAAGGCTGGTTTCCCTGGAGCAGGAAGAACTTCAAAACCCTGTTTGCGGTCAGATAGCCTATACCATTGAGGAGGGCAGCGTGCAGATAGAGGCGAAGATCTCAGGCGCTGAGAAAGGAGTCCGGTTGGTGGTTCCGGTGATCGCCGACAGGGCAAAGGTTTTCGGGGAACCGTTTTTGGGAGAGCCGGAGAATATATTTTTCCTGACAGGGGGCTTTTGCGCCAGAGAGTTTATGGTGGAACCGGATGAGGCGGGACGGGCTTCTGTCCGGATTGAGATATAGGAGAATCTGGATTGGAATATGGGAATATCTGCCGGGGCAGGACACCGGGCAGACAGCCAGGCATCAGGTTTTGGCCTGGATGGAGATATTAGGATGCGCCGCCTGGAAGAGGCGGCAGAATGGAGATGAGGATGAATATGAGTAAGAAAATAACTGCAATGATTGTGGGGGCAGGGCACCGTTCTTTGCTGTACGGCCAATATGCCTTACATCATCCGGAGGAATTCCAGATTGTGGGGGTGGCGGACCCGGATCCCCTGCGCCGTTCA
>CAJUPP010000017.1 GCA_910588325.1 uncultured Hungatella sp. | reverse complement strand
ATCCAGTTAAAAACAATTTAGCTGTAAAAACCGACTTTATCGGGTATTTACAGATGTAAAAATAAAGGTAGCCATCAGATTATAAGAAAGAAACGCATAAACTGCCTTCCCTGTCTCCCCAAAATCCGGAACCGTAAATAAAAGCACACATCCAATACAATAGGGAATGGCCATCCACAAAAGCCACGGCCTGGCCTTCCCCAGAGGCGAATGGACATTCTCAATGACAAATCCCATCAGCATATCCGAGATCCCGTCAAATATCTTGCTCAGCAGAAGGATGGTTCCCACCACTCCCGCGCTGATGCAGGCCACATCCGTATAGAAAAAAACAATATAAGAGCCGATGGCCCCATATATAAAACAAAACGAAAAATCTCCCAGCCCATAGAAAAAATACTCTGCCAATCCGATTTTTTCTGTAGCTGCCTTGTTCTTAAACCCAAAGTTCTCCATGCTCTCACTCTTTCCGTCCTGTTATGCCTGCAGTGTCCCCAGATCCAGAGCCACATCCCTGCCGTTAAACTTACCGGCCGCTCTGCTGGTTCCCATCCAGTAAACCATATCCGAGATATCCTCCACATCCAAAAACGGAACCCCTGCATACATTTCCTTATAATCTTTAAAATCCTTTCCCGTCAGCTCATTGATAAACTGCACGTACTCCATGGTCTCGCACATAGGCGTCTTCACCTTGGTAGGACACAGCGCATTCACAATGATCCCTTTGCTCCCAACCTCTTTTGCCAGAGTCTTAGTAAGCCCCAGGACCCCCCATTTTGCCATGCAGTAGGTAGCCAGCTTGGGCGTCCCGTAAAGCCCGCTGGTAGAAGCAATATTAATAATCCGCCCGAACCCCTGCTTTAACATATATTGAACCGCATACTTATTGGTCCTCCATGTTCCGATCAGGTCAATATTAATCACTTTCTCTACCTGCTGGTCTGTCAGTTCCCATGTATTCCCGAAATTAATCACCCCTGCATTGGCCACAACCACATCCAGCCGTCCAAATTTCTCCCATGCATCCGCAAACAGCTTCTCCATATCCGGCGTACTGCAGATATTGGCCTTCACTGCCAAAACCTCAGCCCCCAGATCATTCAGCATACTCACCGTCTCCCGATACCTTTCATCCTCCGGATCCAGCATATCCGCCAGCACCACGTCAAACCCATTCTCCGCAAACTTCACCCCATGGGCTCTCCCCTGTCCCATAGCCCCTCCGGTAATCAATACAACCTTCTTCTGTTTACTCATCATCTTCCCATCCTTTCCCTTAGTTTACAATGACAATTTGCCAAAAAAGTAACAATCCCTTTTTTCCACTATAAGGGCTCAACCCCCTTTAAAGTCAACCCTCAAAATTGCACAAAAAAAGGCAGGACGTTTTTATACATCCTGCACAACCTTTTCATCAAAAATATCTCCAAAACTCCTACCCTCCCGCCTCCTCAATGGGAAACCACACAATATGCCAGTTAAAATACTCCTCCGCCGGCTTCGTCATGCACACCACCTGGGTAACCACATCCCCCTTCAGTTCCAGATTGTTCTCTCTGAGATACTCAATCCCTCCCCTCAGACTATCCACTGACAGATACTGCCCCGAACGTGACGGAACACAGGTATGGACACACATACAGGCCGGATAAAACTGCACCTTATCCGTCTTCTCCACCCCCAGAAACCTGGCATATTCCTCATTGACCCCCAGCCCAAACTCGAAATTCCCCTCCCCCTTCTTCACATCCCTCTCATAAAACAGGGCGCAGGAATACACAAAGGGCGTCCTGGCCGACCACTGGGAAACCAGTTCCAGATCCTTCTTATCCTTAAAAAGTGTATAATTTTTCTGGGTATTCATCCGGTAAATCCCCGGCCTCTGCCGGATCTGATATTTTCCTACACTGTTCCAGGCGTCCTCCAGCATCTCCTGGCTCTGCCGAATCCGCTTCAGAAGGTTCATCTGCCGCACAATCTCATGCTCGATTCCCTTCTCCACGGTCTGCATCCGCTCCTTAATCTCCGGCAGGCTCTCACTGCGGAACAGCTCCGCCACCTCCTCCAGGGTAAACCCATAGCTCTGATAATGCCGCGCCCGCAAAAGCATATGCAGATCCCAGGTATTATAATACCGATACCCGGTCTCCGCATCCCGGACAGGCTGTATGATCTCCCGGCTCTCATAATACCGGATAGCCTCCGCAGAAATCCCCAAAAGCCCTGCCATTGTCCCAATGCTGTACTTATCATACATACGTCATTCTCCAAACTCTCAAGTCGTTTGAGGGGTTCCCTGATTCCTCTGAAAAATCCTCCTCAGCATAACCACCGATGCGACAGCCAGAACCAGCTCCGCCAAAGGCTGGGCATAGGGCAGTCCGTAAAGCGGGAACAAGGCATTGAGAATAAACAATGCCGGAATCTCCAATATAATTTTCCTCATAATGGCAAATATCAACGCATTCTTTCCCATTCCCAGAGCCTGGAACACGCCTACTGCCAAAAAGTCCATATAAATCAAAGGCTGTGCAAGACACAATCCCCGCAAAAAACGGGTGCCATAATCCACAATGGCCTGGTTGTCCATAAACATACGGACCAGCCCTCCGGCCCCCAGATAGTACCCTGCCGCCACTGCCACCGTAGCCGGAAGCATCAGCCTGATGGCAAATAAAATACTGTCCTTCATCCTCCTGTGGTTCCCGCTGGCAAAATTATAGCTGATTAAGGGCATAACCCCCTGGGAAAAACCCAAAGCAATCTGAAACGGAACCATATTCACCTTCTGGGCAATCCCCATGGCCGCCACCGCGTCCGCGCCATACGAAGACGTAAAATTATTTAAAATCGTAGACCCGGTCACATTCAAAAGATTCTGTATGGAAGCCGGAACCCCCACCGCACAGATTCCCAGAACAATCGCCCTCTCAAATCCCATCTTGCCCGGATTGATGCACACATACGTACTCTTTCGCTTCACATAGAGCAGCACAAAGAAATACCCGCAGGCAAAGCAGTTAGACAAAAAGGTGGCAAGTCCCGCTCCCGCAGCCCCCATATTAAATCCCCAGGGAAGAATAAAAATGGGATCCAGAATCATATTCAAAATACATCCGCTCATAGTCCCGATGCTGGCATGGAGAGAAGCCCCCTCAGACCGGACCATATAAGCCATCACCACATTCAGAATCGCCGGGGCTGCGCCGCAGGTCACTGTCCACAGCATGTAGCTGTCCGTAGCCGCCCGTGTCACCTCGTCCGCTCCCAGCACAGTTAAGAGCGGCCCCTTAAATATAGTACACATCAAAGAGAACAAAAGCCCGGAAAACAAAGAACAATAAAACCCAAAAGCCGAGCTTCTCCTCACCGTCTCATAATCCCGGCTCCCCAGAGCCCGGCTCATCATGCTGGAGGTTCCCACCCCAAACAGATTATTCACCGCATTAAATGCCAAAAGCACCGGATAAGCCAGAGTCACCGCCGCATTCTGCACCGGATCATTTATCATTCCCACAAAATACGTATCCGCCAGGTTATAAATTACCATAACCAGGGAACTTAGAATCGTGGGAATGGTCAGCTTTGCTATAGCCTTTGGTATGGGCATTTTCTCAAACAGCAGCACCTTCTGATTTTCTTCCAATTATAAAACAGCCCCTTTCTCATCATTAAAACCAGGGCCCTGTTCCCCCTTACAGCAGGGCTCCTCTACTTACATATTTCTAATAAACCCAATTTTTCTTTGAGCCTGGACAACATTCTGTATACTGTCCCCATACTCCAGCTCCTTTATGGCTTTCTCAACATCCTCATACAGAATTCTCTGCATTTCCTCTCTGGTATAGGCCTTTTTATCCTCTGCCAATACCCGGCTGGCCGTATATACAACCGCCGTTTCAAGAAGCTTTCTCGCCTCCCGGCCGTTGCCAAAATTGTCATCGGCAGCCCGTTTCCGGAAATAAGAAAGCAATGCCTCCCGGGTACCTTCATCCGGATGATACTGGCTGTTTTCTGCCAATTTGAAAAATATCCTGACCATATCATCCGGGCTGTAAGAATCAAAATAAATAGTAGAAGTAATCCGGCTTTTGATTCCCGGGTTTGCATCCAGAAAATCCTTCATCTTGTTATTTCTGTCACTGACCTTCCTGCCGCCGTAGCCTGCAAATATCACCAGCTTGTCCGTAGAATGGTTCTCCAGCTCAATCACCAGCTGGGCAAGGGCTTCCTTGGTAAAAGAATCGCTGTCTCCATTGTCCCCCACCAGAGAGTAGGCCTCGTCAATCACGATGATATCGTTCTCCTCAAACACCTCCTTGGTCTTGGGTGCAGAATGGCCCACATATTTTCCCTTCAGCTCCGCTCCATTGACGCAGATAAACCGGTTATCACTAAGGAGACGCTCTTCCACCATAAGCTGCCCCATCAGTTTTGCCATGGTTGTCTTGGCTGTCCCCGGCGCTCCCAGCATAACATGGACATTGTGGTAGCCTCCCCCTGAAAATCCCATCTTCAGCCGTATCTGGTTATATTTCATCACATTGACAATATTGAGGATTTGCGTCTTCACATCCTCCATGCCGATAAGCTCCTGCATCATCCGTTCTCTTGCACTTCCCGTTTTTCTTTCCTTGTTGGCTTCATTTACAGGGTAAGCCCTGCAGAAACGGTCCATAAAATCAAAATCCCTATTCTCAATGGGACGCTCACCCGGAGACTTCCAATCCTTCACTGCATATTTTATCACATTCTCAACCAGCTTACACTTATTCCGGTCTGCCATTGCCGCCACAATATTTACTAACCACCCATAATTAAAACCCTTTTTCACCGATATCCCATTGGCAGAAAAATTTCCTCTGACCAGCAGTCTGTAATACTTCTTCCTGTCTTCCTTTTTCAGATACACCGATACCTCATCCGCCAGAAAATTGAGAACAATATAATTCCACTTGTTCCTGGCTTCGCTTATGAAGCATTCGTCTAAATCTTCCTCCTCCCATCCGCCATAATACGAACTCTCCTGCACATAAATAATATATACCTTGTCATTCCCGCGAAAATAATTCAGGCCCAGTATAAACGCTTCTTTGCTTTCATACGCATCTCCCGCGCAAATCCCAAAATGAGCCCTGGCGATGATACACACGGAATCATGAGTACACCCCATCCAATACGGCATATGGGCCACACTGTTTTGGCCGCCCATCATAAATATATCATTCACTCCGAACGTGCTGTTATTTTCTCCCTCAAACAGATTCATCCGGAATTCATAATCATGAATCACCGGAATCTGCCGGGGATTTTCATCCCACTCCGAAAGGTTGGACTCCGTCTCGTCAAGATGCTCATCATTTTCCTCGTCTGCATCCATATCGTGTTTGCGGTTAAATCCCGCCGCCAGATAGGTTACCGCCAGATAGCCCTGCTCCAGACTATCCGTATTGATTAGAATATATTTAGGTTCATTTTCCTTGACAATCAGTTCATCCAGCTGAGAAAACTGGACCGCCCCCATTTTTACATCTGCCCTCAAATTCTTTACATCTACCAGCGAGGGAATCTTCAGATAGGAAACCTTCTCCATCCATTTGTTGTTAATAACCGCAATGTGTACATATGGTTTTAAAAGCGATAATTTTTTTCTCATTATACCCCTCCTTCTGCAATATGTCCTATGGTTTATGGTTCCGATTCCATATCCATAGTAGCAGACGGAGACAGGCAATATTGCGCAGTCTTTCCTTTCCTGCTGTCAGCATAACCAGACGTAATCAGCCATAATATTCTGCTCCGGCCCGCAGGCGCTCCCTCAACCGGTTGCGGGATTCCTCCGGAGAAACGATAAAACAATCGCAGCAGTACTGGGCCGCCCACAATTCCACACCGCCGGTCGCAGATTCCAGAGACACCTTCAGCCAGGTAATCCCCTGCGCCCTGTAAAACTCCCTGTCATGGTTCAGATATTTCATCAAAATCTTATCCGATGCCGGCTCAACCTTTGCACTCTTTCCGAAGACATCCACGATGGTATTCATAATATAATTTCTTCCTGTATCCCTGCACAGCAAAACCATATGCTTCTTTTTTCCGCCGAACATCACCGGATGCTCATACCGGTACTTAACTGGATTGAAGTTATCGACCCTGTGGGTATTTTCGATTTCAACCTCCTCAATATCCGTAATCCTGTCAATCCGCATATTGACAATACTCTGATATTTTTCATTATAGGCCAGAAGATAATAAAATCCGTTGCTCCACATCAAATGAATCGGTTCGATTCTCTTGGGATAGCCCGGACGTGGAACCAGCTTCTTCTCTCTGTCATAATAACAGTATGTAATATTAGCACAATTCCGGTTATTGATAATCCGGTTCAGATCATCGATATTCATAAGCAGCAGGGAATCCTCATCCCTGGCCTCCCAGGCCACATCAAAATATTTGCTCTTTGGAAAGGATTTGGGCCTGAGCTTCACCAGCTTCCTCACAATATCTGTGATATCGTCCTGGCTGAAATAGCTGTAGGTTTCAATTGCATCCTTCAGCGTCAAAAGCTCCGCTGTCTTAAAGCTGTTCTCATAATAATAGTATTTTTTCGGAGCCCGCCCTTCTTCATCTGCCCGATAGCTCTTATATTCACCATCCTTTTTCATAAGGCAGGAAACACAGTACCCATAACGGTACAGAAAGTCATTGTAATCAGGTCCTGCCGGAAAGATTTTGTTTGTCAGCTCCTCCAGGGTACGCTTTACGGTATCCAAGCTTATCACTGCATCGGACGAAGAGATGTGTCCGAATTCCATATTTACTTTGTCCCTGATTTCAGAAGCAGACATGGGATGGTCCTCATCTGAGTGATTGGCCAGAATCTGCAGAATATAGAACAGATTCAGACGGGAACTGTCCGGTTTCCTACTATCCGCCATGTTTTCGCCTCTTTTCGTATAATTACGGATTCGCCTTATTCCAGTCAGTAAATGCCTTAAAGATACCATTTATTGCCGCGGGCGTATAGTTCTGGCCCTGCAGTTTGATTTTAATCTGTTTCTTCAAATCCGCCTTCCATGCTTTCTTAATCCACTGGGTAACGTTTGGATTGGATTCGGTTAAGAACCACCCTGCGCTGTTATACCATGCATTGTAAAATGCAGTCAGAAGCGACTGTTTATACTCATATTTCGATTTATTCAGATAATAATTGTTAAAATCCACATTATTAAAATATGACATTTTCTTCCTCCTTGGCAAAAAGCTTCCGCTGTTTTGCGGCATCTTACAACCCTTTTTCCGTACCATTCTTCCTTTCATTGGAAGGCTGGCCATATTTCCGGCGCATCCCACCGCAAACGGAATCAAAAACATACCGGAATCATCCTTTTCCGTGTGTCCTTTATGCTTTCAGCTCCTTCATCCCATGGAATCTATCAGTGTTTTTATGACGGTCCCGTCTTTTGTTTTCCAATAGGCAGGGCCGTTGAGGGTTTCAATCCTTTTTTCTATCTGATTTTTCTTTCTGTACAGATTGATAGAATCGATCCCTGCCTGAGACGACGCCCTGTAATAGCCTATTTTTTCACCTTTTCTGTTGTAATAAGGCTTTTTGTCCTCATCCAGCAACAGCATATAGCACTCTCTGTCCGCCTCATCATACTCTGCAACCGCAAAATGCCGTACGCCGTCGTATTCTAAGACAAATTCCGTGCCGTCCTTTATTTTGCCGGCATTGTAAAGGTCGGTGAAGCTTACAATCTTCCTCTGTATTGTGGATTTGGGCGTCCGCCCATAATGCTTTTCATCCAGCGACAAATATATCTCATCAAAAATACTCCGGTAATGCTGGTACACAACACAGGTAAGCCTGCTGTCATTGACATAATCCTTGCTTTGTTCTACATCTGTGAAGATTTCATCCAGCTGCTCCGTAAATTCCTCATAGATGGTCTTGCACAGCCCGGTATTGACCAGCGCCATGGGAGAGCCATGGACAGGCTCCCGGAGATTATTGGCGTACTGCTCCAGAAGGTACCTGCCATCTCCCTTCAGCTGGGGATGTTCAATGCATTTTCCTATGACATAATCATAAAATTCCTGGTAGGTAATCTGCGTATAGCTTTTATCGTACGGCTTCTGCTTCGGGTCAGGCGTAATGAACAGGCAGATAACCTTCTGTCCAATTTGCTTGTGCTTTTCCACATAATCCCGGTAGTCCCGGGTCTGGCCCACCTCCGTACCGTTCATATTCTCCCGCGCCTTCACCTTGTTCTCGATTACCAGAATGAGCTGGTCGCTCTCCCCGTATACGTCGATAGATCTTTTTTTCTTGTCCGGTGTGAAGAACGTCTTTTCTGTCTGAAAACGAACGTCGTCCAGCTTCATATCAAAAATTTCTTTCAGAGACAGCTCCGCCTTCTCATTCTTTATCATGTACAGGGTTAAAAGCCTTACAAGGGGATAATGCCCCAGACAGAGACTGGAACCAGGATCCAGAAGCCAGCTCATGAAAGAACTGTGCCAATGTTCCGTATGGGTCTGCCCCACAATGGTAAACACATTGGTCTTTTCCTGGAAATATTTCAGCTGCTGAAATTCCTTGCTGGCTAACAATAACTCCGCTTGCTCAATGGTCAAAACAATCCCTCCTGGTATTCTGAAAATTTATTATAAAAATTCACCGATGCCTTTTTTGCCGCCAAGACCGCCGGCCTGGGAATTACCGCCGTGGGGTTTTATTCCAGGCATGGCCTTGATGACAAAGGCCCTGTCATTGCCTTCACACTTCGTAAGCATCTTTTTCAGCTGGCCGATTCCCTGATCCCTGTTGTACCTTGTACTTACATAGTACGGACACCCCTGGACTGTATGCTCCTTCTTTGTCTTAAAATAATTTATCTTGTTTATGGGCAGCCGCTTCTCATCCACATCTTCCTTGCGTGCAACTGCCGTAATGCTGCCGTCATCTGCCATGGCATTAACCATCCCCGGGTACCTTCCTGCAATCACGTCAAACACATCATGCATCAATTCAGAAAGCTTATAGGCCTGGCGGGGTTCTCCCCACAGGGTATACACATACTGGTCGCTGCCGTCGGGGGCTTCGATGATGTCCGGGCCGTCTGAGCCATCTGTGATAACCGGGTCTTCGGTAATGTCCGGGTCTGCGATAATATCCGGGTCTCCGGCAGTACTCGTGGTTCCCCCGTCTGTGTCCGCCTGACCAGTTCCGCTGGCGCCGATGTCTTCCCCATAGGCGTCTGTACAAGCTGTTTCATTGCCGCTGTTGGTTTCTTCGCCGCTGCCGGTTTCTTCGCTGCCGACAACATACTGGAAATAAAATTCTGACATCGGCAGACCGAATTCCACAAGCCTGGGTTTTAACACCCCGTCAATCCACTGGTACTGCCCATAGTGGCGGTACATATAACAGGTACTCACATTTTTAGCATCCACCTGCTTGTACTTCTTCTGGTCGCTGTGGTTCTCATATTCCTCCTGTGAAAGAAATACCGGATTTTTAAGTCCCGGGTGTCTGGCATTCACGGAATCTATATAGGCTTGTCCTCTTTCCTCAATAAGTCCCATAACAAAGGCCCAGGCAAGGTCAAAGGCCGAGTTAAAATATTCCGTGCCGTATTTTTCATACCCTGCCGCCCCGGCCAGCCGGAACTTGGTATAGGTGGACTTTTTAAAAGTGTTATTGTCGTATTTTTTCAGGAAATCCTTCAGTGAGATAGTTCCCGTACCGGTTTTGGCAGGAGGTACAGGCTTCTCAGTCCCACCTTTGTCATCCTTTGTTCCTGTCCTGTTATCCTTCCCATCTGGTTTTACGTCCGATTCTGAATCTGGTTTTATGTCCGGCTTTGAATCCGGTTCCGCCTCCAGTCTTCCATCCGGATATTGAAAAACAGATTTTATCCCTGCATTAACAAGCTTATCATGTATCACTTCAACGAAATCTTTATTTGTACCATCATTAT
The DNA here is from genome assembly GCA_910588325.1 of uncultured Hungatella sp. Taxonomy (GTDB): domain Bacteria; phylum Bacillota; class Clostridia; order Lachnospirales; family Lachnospiraceae; genus UBA3402. The sequence continues at coordinate 42,188 of CAJUPP010000017.1, read as the reverse complement.
CGTTACTGCGAGGTATCACTCTTCCCATAATTTTACGGCACTGTGTAATTGTCAGATACTTTTTTCCATAAGCAGGCTGATTATTCGTTTTCTCTTTATACAGTTCCTTATCGTGTTCCCTTTTATATAAACTTTTTCTCAGAAACTGGTCTACATCAGCAATTTCAGAAAAAATCTCGTTAAACTTTCTTAGCTCCAGCTCTGCATTGGTATTGATTCTGCCATTGGAAAACCGTTCTGTTCCCAATCCGGTGTTATCATCCTTGATAATGTCATGGATTGCCCCAAGATTAATCGGCAAAAAGAACAAAGAGTCAAACTCATAATCTCCGCCTGCAGCCGCAGTTTTTCTGGACATCATTTCAAGCAATGTGGCATAGCTGGAATAGTAGGCATCATCAATAAACGCAATCATTGCCTTACATCTTGTACTAATCATGTTATCATAGTATTGTTCTATCCATGACTTTGAATCCTCGTCAAAAGCCGTATCAAAATATACTCTCAGTCCATACTTTTGGCACACTTGGTAGACAATATCATCTAATACTTCTTTATAATCATCCGATTTATAACTGATAAAGACATAATCATCCTCATCGTCTTTTGTGCGCAGACAATTTTTCTTTATCCAACTGATGTTTCCAGATTCCGCCGATTTCTTTCTGGCTCTTTTTTGTTCATCTGTCATCGTATTTTAATTCCTTTCATGATTATAAATTCAATCGGTAAATCCGAAGTCCGTCAAACAGCTTCAGCATAGCCAGCATACACTCCATGGGATCCATATCCTTATCCTGCTCTTCCTTGTCAAGGCGTCTGTAGTTCTCCTTTGCCTGTTCCTCAGACACCTCCTCCTGATTCTTATCAAAGCCAGGTATCATATCCTTATGCTGTCTGACCAGCTCCCTTTCAGCCCTGTCAGGCGTACCGTATTCCCACCCCATATCCGTGTGTTCCTGCAGCCACCTCTGATGTTCAAGGACTCCGATTTTCAGCAGCTCCTCTTTCGTAAAGCCGTCTAAAAGTTCAAAATCCACTGCTTTATCCGTATAAAAACATCCGATTTCATTCAGATACCTGGCAAAAGCCTTGGCCTGGTTAATATTATACAATTTGTACTCCAGGGAAAGTGCTTTGAAGGACTCCCCAAAGGAATTCAGCAAAGCCTTGTCCGTAAGGAATTTTTCTTCCTGCCCCGCCTTCCTTGCATTCCTCCATGCATCCACACAGTTCCATCTTCCGTTAAGAACCATCGCAAAATTGTACAGATTCATGAAATTACTGCTGGACAGATAATTCTGTCTTCCGTTCCGGATGTTTGCCGTGATCCCGGTGCCAACCGTAAGCTTAATCTCCGTCAGATCCACGATTCTTTCAATATCCTCCTGGAAACCGGAGATACCGCTGCTGCTTTTTATGTACATGCCGGAATACGCTTTCAGCTTAGGCGCTTTTTCTCCCTCCTTGTTACGAGAAAGCCAATCAATATACTCATCCTTAAAGCTGTTAATCTTGGAAATCTCTTTCTCATCAAACAGATAATCGGCCTTTATGCCGTTGCCGGAAAAATCAAATGCGCAGCCCATGGGATGCAGCTCGTTTTTGGAATTCCTTCCGTAAGCTGTCCGGTCCCAGCACTGCAGCTCATCGCACAGCATCAGCATGTAGGCCAGAGGATGCAGCTTCGCCTGAAACGGAATATTGCCCTTTCCCTTATACCAGACATGCATTCCGGGCCTCTCCGGATCCATATTGGGATTGGCAATACAGAATTTATACAGGCTGTTATGCATCAGAATCGCAGTAAGGGAATCCAGATATTCTGTCCCAAGCTCACATTCCATCTCCTCAAACAGCTTTTTAAAAAGAACCGTAGCGCTGAAGTATGCGTGATCCATAAAGTAATTAAACTTATCCGGCTGTGTGGGCTTTTCTTCCAGATAGGAAAGCATCTGTTTTTCATCACAGCCGTATACTTCCCCCAGCTTTTCGGTCAGCGCATATGCAAACAGTTCATTGGTAGTTGCAAACTTCTTTCCTCCATACAGCTCTCCAAGCTTGTCTTTCACGGCTTCATCAATGGAAGTAAAGGGCTCAAGAGTATGGTATGCCATGAAAGGCTGGGATTCCCTCCCTTCTCCATGGGCCTCAAAATAAGACGCAACCTGTTCAAAGGGCAGTTCGAAGGGATATCCAATATCATGGAACAGAGAGGCAAGCCCCCAATACCGGAGATAGTGACAGGCTGCCTGGTGTTCCTCTGTCAGATTATATTTCTTTTTATATGTATCTCTGTATATGGAATTGGACTGATAGATTGCCAGCCCAAGGGCGAAAACATACACGGAATGGGAATAATGATCCCGATGCTTCATCAATAATCCGCTTCCATTAGCCTCAAACTCCGAAAGAAGCTCTATCATTCTTCTGGTCTTTTCATACTCGCCTACAAACATCTCCAGATAACAGAAATAGACGTCAAAAGCGTCCTCCTTTTTCCCGGAATTCAAAAAACGTTCAAGAGCATTCTCAAGACACAGCCGATCTACATCCATCTGCATATTGTAGGGAATCTGCCCTGCCCCCATACTGCTTCCCAAAAACTTCTTTCCGGTTTCCTCTCTCTTTGCCTTTTCCTGGTCAAACCGCAAATCTTCACAGCAGTCTCTGATAAATTTCAAAGCCGATGCTTCCAGACCATATTCCGTATATTTTCTTTTTCCTGCAGAATTTTTGAGCATAGAATATCCCATATACAGCCTCCATTCGTCATTTTATATTTTTTTACTTTAATTCTACATGTTTATACATAAAAAAGCAACGTTTTCCTAGCCTGTTCAGAAATAATCCTCTTCCCTTTTTTTATAAAATATGCTACAATACGTAATCAGTAAAAACAACCGCAAACTTTCATGATAGAGGCGCGGAATTCAAGAGTAGCAGGGAACCGGTACTACCAGTACCAACAGGCCGGATCGCCGTTTCCTGGGAAAGGGGATTTCGCCGAAGAGGCCTACGCCGGTCCGGCGGGTAAGCTTCTGGGACGATGCAGAATATGCATCGTACTGTCACAAATGTGGAGCGCTATCTGTGTTGTCGGCACACTGTGTTTTTTGCAGAAACATACGCCACAGACGCGTCTCTTCGGAGATTCAGCTGTTTGTGGCGTTTTTATATGTACAAATAATTCAAAAAGGAGAAACGACATGTACCCCGCAAAAAAGAAAGTGTTTTTGACTCTGGGAGCCATTCTTCTTCTGACCCTGGCCTGCTCCATCACTGTTATGGCAGCTGAGGGGGATGCAGAATATGTTCCCGCCGTGTACTCTACCTTCTGGGCTCTGGTTCCCCCTGTGGTGGCAATCGGCCTTGCCCTGATAACGAAGGAAGTGTACAGCTCCCTGTTTGTTGGAATCCTGATGGGAGGGCTTTTATACTCCGGTTTTCAGTTTGAAACCACCATCACCCATATTTTTGAGGATGGAATCATCAGCGTCCTGTCAGACAGCTACAATGTAGGTATCCTGGTATTCCTGGTTATCCTGGGCACCATGGTGGGCCTTATGAACAAGGCAGGCGGTTCCGCTGCTTTCGGCCAGTTCGCCGCCCAAAAGATCCACAACCGGGTAGGCGCCCAGCTGGCTACCATTCTCTTAGGCGTCCTGATCTTCATTGACGATTATTTTAACTGCCTGACCGTGGGAAGTGTTATGCGCCCTGTAACCGACAAATTCAAGGTTTCCAGAGCCAAGCTTGCCTACTTAATCGATGCCACCGCTGCCCCGGTCTGCATCATTGCCCCCATCTCCTCCTGGGCTGCTGCCGTTACAGGATTTGTAGAGGGGGAGGACGGCTTCTCCATTTTCATCCGGGCCATCCCCTATAACTTCTATGCCATTCTCACCATTGTCATGATGATCGGCATGGTAATCATGAAGATGGAATTCGGCTCCATGAGAACCCATGAATCAAACGCGGTAAAGGGCGATTTATATACCACCCCGGGCCGCCCTTACGGCCTTGCAAAGGATGAGCTGACTGAGACCAAAGGCAAAGTCATCGACCTTCTGATTCCCATTATCAGCCTGATCATCTGCTGCGTCATCGGCATGCTGTACACCGGCGATTTCTTCTCCGGAACCGATTTTGTGACTGCATTCTCCAATTCCGATGCTTCTCTGGGATTGACATTCGGCAGCTTCTTCGGACTTGTTATTACCATTATCCTCTACCAGATCCGCCGTGTCTTAAGCTTCTCGGACTGCATGGCATGTATTCCTGAAGGCTTTAAAGCTATGGTTCCGGCCATCCTGATTCTGACCTTTGCCTGGACCTTAAAGGCCATGACCGACAGCCTGGGAGCCGACGTATACGTGGCAGGGCTGGTGGAAAGCAGCGCCGGCGGGCTTATCAACTTCCTGCCTGCCATCATCTTTGTGGTGGGGTGTTTCCTGGCATTTGCCACCGGAACCTCCTGGGGAACCTTCGGAATCCTGATCCCCATTGTTGTCGCCGTATTTGAAAACAGCAACCCGCAGCTGATGATTATCTCCATCTCCGCATGTATGGCAGGTGCTGTCTGCGGCGATCACTGCTCACCTATATCCGACACCACCATCATGGCATCCGCAGGCGCCCAGTGCGAGCATGTAAACCATGTCACCACCCAGCTGCCCTATGCCATCACCGCTGCTGTGGTATCCTTTGTCACCTACATCGTCGCCGGCTTCGTCCAGACTGCCTGGATAGCCCTTCCTGTAGGTATCGTGTTGATGCTGGGAGTAATCTTTGTAATGAAATCTATGGGGAACCAGGTTGACGAAAATAAATAAAAAAAGACCTGTCAGCCAGATTGGCGGCAACTAACAGGCCCGTAGTACACTAACGGCGGCAGATACATTGCCGCCGTTCTTTTAAATTACAGATTCAACATATAATCTACTTCAACGCCTTCAATATCCTGTCAATATCCGCTTTCTTCCCGATGGCCATCAGATGCTCATCTCCCTTAATCACATAGTCCGGAGAAGGCATCAGCTTGGCCTTCCCTTCCCGTTTCGTCCCCAGAATGCTGATATTATGCCTGTTTCGTATTCCGGACTCCTTCAGGCTTTTTCCAACCCACTGAGGCAGAGGCGGAATCTCATAGATGGAATATTCATCTGTCAGCTCAATATAGTCAAACACATGGTTTGCGCTGTGGCGCACAGCAAGCTTTTCTGCAATATCCCTGTCCGGATAAATCACCTCGTCCGCTCCGTTTCTCAGCAAAAACTTAGCATGAATGTCCCGGTTCGCCTTGCTGATTACGTACCGTCCCCCCAGCTCCTTTACCAGGCTGGTAATCTCCAGGCTGCTCTGAAAATTAGTACCGATGCAGATAAAGCAAAGATCGAAATTGGCGATTCCCAGGCTTTTAAGCACATTCTCATTGGTACAGTCGCCGATCTTGGCACTGACTACAAGAGGAAGCATTTCCTCTAAATTTTCTTCCACTTCATCCACAATCATAATCTGATTGCCCAGCTCCGCCAGATTCTTGCACAGATGGCGGCCAAATCTTCCCATTCCGATAATCAATATAGATTTCATTCCTTACTTCCCCTCTTCCTTCCTTATTCTCTTCCGTCCCTTTGGGAGTACATTTTTATCCCACACTGATTGTCTCCACCGGATTCTTCATATGTGCCACCCGCCTCTGATGGGTAAATGCCAGCGCAAAGGACATGCTGCCGATTCTTCCGCAGTACATGAGAAACGCCACAAGCAGCCGTGACAGGGGCAAAAGATCCCTGGTAATTCCGGTTGTCATTCCCGCAGTGCCGATGGCTGAAAATGTCTCAAACAATACATCCGGCATCCCCAAAGGCTGAATCGCCATAATAATCAGAGATACGGACAATGCCAGGACCAGGTTAATGGTGCAGATTGCTCCTGCCCGCTTTACCGCCTCCTCCTCCAGCCTTCTTCCGAAGATATTAATGCTGTAGGAACGTTTAATATTGGCATGTATATATAAAAACAGCACCATAATCGTGGTGGTTTTTACGCCGCCTGCCGTGGAACCGGGGCTTCCTCCGATAAACATGAGAATAATCGTCAGAAGCTTGCTTCCGTCTGACAGGGCTGCCGTATCCACGGTGTTAAATCCTGCCGTTCTGGCCGTCACGGAGCTGAACAGGGAGGTCAGTATCTTCCCGCCAACGCTCATGTCTGCAATCAGCCTGTTTCTCTCCAGAAGGTAGAACAAAAGCCCTCCTCCAAAAACCAGAACCATTGTGGTTAACAGCACCACCTTTGTCTGAAGGAGATACTTGCGCACATGCCATTTATTCCGGTATAGATCATCCCACACGATAAATCCGATACCGCCGATGATAATCAGCAGCATAACCACCCCGTTCACCAGCCAGTCATCATAGTAAAACGACAAAGAATTGTAGGGCTGCTGATGCCCCATCAGGTCAAAGCCTGCGTTGCAGAAGGCTGAAACCGCGTGAAAGATCCCGTAAAAAACGCCTTTAAACAATCCATATTGAGGCACAAACCGTATGGACAAAAGCAAAGCTCCCACCCCTTCAAAAAAACAGGTCCCCAGAACAATCTTTTTTGCCAGCCTGACGATTCCTCCGATCTGAAGGGCACTGGTGCTTTCCTGCATAAGCCCCCTCTGCCTCAGGCCGATTTTTCTCCTGAGAACAATGGACACAAACACGCCGATGGTGATAAAGCCCAGACCGCCAATCTGAATCAGGCAGATGACAACTATCTGTCCGAATAAAGTCCACTGGCTCCAGGTATCCGCCACCACCAGTCCGGTCACGCAGGAGGCGCTGGTAGCGGTAAACAGCGCGTCTATAAATCCCATGCTTTCCCCTGACCTGCTGGCAAAAGGCAGCATCAAAAGACCGGTTCCGATTAAAATCAAAATAAAAAATCCGTATGCAATGTATTGGGTCTGGGATAGCAGCCGCCTTTTCACCTTCCCGCCCCCTGACTTTCGTTCCATTTCTTTTTCCTCCCATTTATGGAAATGTACATGCCCCCGCGGGCCGCCTGCCGGCTTTTTTAAGCCTGCCGCAAGGCAGTCCTAAGAGCCGCATCTGGCCGTTGTCCTTCCCGTACCTGCCAGGCGCTGTAAGATATTTCCCATGCCGAACAAAAAAAACGCTGCCAGATTCACCAAAACCACCGTTGCCCCTGCCGGTGTGGAATATTTATAAGAAGCGGCCATTCCGATACAGAAACAGATCACCGACAGAATTCCTGAGGACCATACCACACTGCGAAAGCTTTTAAATATTCTCATGGATGTCAGCGCCGGAAAAATAATCAGGCTGGAGATCAGCATCGCCCCCATCATCCGCATTCCCAGGACAATAGTCACTGCCGTCAGTACTGCAATCAGAACATTATACAGAGATACATTGACTCCTGTAGCCTTGGCAAAGCTTTCATCAAAAGTAACCGCAAACACTTTATTATAGCAAATCAAAAAAAGTCCCAGAACTACCAGAGAAAGTCCTGCCGACAGTCCTACATCGGAGGGGCTCATGGCCAGAATGCTTCCAAACATATAACTGCTGACATCTGTTGTCATCCCTGTTGTCAGGGATGTTGCCACAATTCCGATTGCCAGGGCGCTGGCGGAAATCATGGCAATGGCCGCATCGCTTTTCAATTTTCCATTCTCGGTAATCCTGAGGAGAAAGAATGCCGCAAGAATCACCACAGGAATCGACACCTTTAAAGGCGACCACCCCAAAGCCAAAGCCACTGACAGTGAGCCGAACGATACATGGGACAGACCGTCTCCAATCATAGAGTACCGTTTCAGTACCAGGCTCACGCCCAAAAGGGAGGCGCACAGAGACACCAAAACTCCTCCTACAACCGCCCGCACCAAAAAAGGATAAGACAGCATTTCCAAAATCAGTCCCACTTAAGCCTCACCTCCCAAAAACATCCGTCCTGCCTGACTCTTTTTATATTCTTCCGTTGTTCCGTAAAACAGAACACGCTGCTTTAAGTGTAGAATCTTGTTGGCTTGCTCCACTACATTTGCCATATCATGGGTAACCATCAGAATTGCCACATGTTCCTTCCGGTTCAAATCCCGAATCAAATGATAAAAATCCTGGATTGCCCACGGGTCAAGTCCTGTTATGGGCTCATCTAATATAAGAAGCCGGTTTGTGGCACAAAGGGCTCTGGCAATCAGAACTCTCTGCTGCTGTCCTCCGGACAGTTCCCTGTAGCACCGGCGCCTTAAGTCGGCGATTCCCAGTCTTTCCAGATTGGCTTTTGCCAGCATTTTCTCCGTCCTGGAGTAAAAGGGCCAGTTTCCCCTCCTGCTTAAGCAGCCGGAAATCACTACTTCGTAAACCGTAGCCGGGAAGTCCCTCTGGGCCGCCGTCTGTTGGGGAAGATACCCTATACCGGTCTTCTTAAGCTCCCCGCCGACTGTCAGCGTACCGCCGGTGGGCTTAAGCAGACCTAAAAGTCCTTTTATCAATGTGCTTTTACCGGAACCGTTTTCCCCTACAATACACAGATAGTCCTCCTCATTGACTTCCATAGTCAGATCCGTAACGGCATCCTGGTTCTCATATCCAAAATCAACATGACTGCAAGTAATCAGCGCACTCATTCATCCAATCCTTTTCTCAAATTCTTAACATTCTGCAGCATCAAATCCACATAGGTAATCCCGGCATCAAATTCTTTCCTTGTCACGTTATGGCAGGAATGGAGCAGCATCGGTTCTGCCCCTGTCTCCTCCCCGATAATCTCCGAAACCCGATGGCTGGAAAGCTCCAGATAATAGACTGCTGGTATGTCTTCCTCCCTCACCTTGTCAATCAGATAAGCGATGGTTCTGGCGCTTGGCTCTGTATCGGTACTGCACCCGGAAAATGCGGCGCGGTACTCAAATCCATACTCCTTGGCCAAATAACGGAAGGGAAACTTATCTCCCACTACAATTGTGTTTCTCTTTCTGTCCCGGGCCACCTGCAAAAGCATCTGATGAATTGACTTTAACTTCTCCAGGTAACCGTCCCGCCCCGCCTCATAGATCTGCCTGTTTTCCGGGTCATCCTGAATCAAAACATCTGTTATAACCTGAGTAACTTTCATAGCGTTCACCGGGGAGGTCCAGATATGTTCATCGTATTCCCGTTCTTCCTCGTGGGAATGCTCTTCTTCCTTGTGGGAATGCTCTTCTTCCTCCATGCCTTCCACAATCTCTTCTTCTACTACATCCACGTATTCCATCATGGTAACCACTGTCATGTGAGACGTATCCAAAGCCTCTGTCACCTGGCTGACCCACTGCTCCATAGCGCCGCCGTTGCAAATCAGAATGTCCGCCTCCTGGATTGTCCTCATATCCGCCGGCGTGGGCTCAAACGAATGGCTGTCCATTCCTGCCGGAACCACCAGGGTAAGTTCTATCTTATCCCCTGCAATCTGCCTGGTAAAATCATAGTAGGGAAACAGGGTTGTTACCACTTTAAGCTTATTCTCAGAACCCTCTGCCTGCACAGGGCCCTGTGTCTGACTTCCATCCGGTCCCTGCCTTCTTTCCCCACAGCCTGCTGCCAATCCTGCAATTAACAACATCACTGTTAAAAACACACAGGCTTTCTTCCATTCTATCATATCTTGCCTCCATCACTAATTTTTTAAGTATAGCACAATCTCTTTAGGAAAAACAAGGGCTTAAGCATTATTTGTCATAACAGAAAAGGCAGAATGGTTTTCCGGCATTTTCTCTGCAAAATCTTGATGCATTTTCCCCCATCTTATGATACACTGAAAAACAGTGAAAATATCTTTTTAGTACAGGGGAACAATTCTTATGGCAAAAACAGGCTTTAACAACGAACAATACCGAACCCTTCAATCCCAGCACATCCGTGACCGAATCAATCAGTTTGGGGACAAGCTTTATCTGGAATTCGGCGGAAAATTATTTGACGATTACCACGCTTCCCGTGTGCTGCCCGGTTTTGCACCGGACAGCAAACTGCAGATGCTGATGCAGCTTGCCGACCAATCGGAGATCGTAATTGTCATCAATGCTGCGGATATCGAAAAAAATAAAATCCGCTATGATCTTGGAATCACCTATGATGTGGATGTCCTGCGCCTCATCCAGTCCTTCCGCGACAAGGGGCTTTACGTGGGAAGCGTTGTCATCACCCAATATACCGGCCAGTCCGCCGCCGATATTTTTAAGGCCAAGCTGGAACATATGGGAATCACGGTCTACCGCCATTACCGAATCGACGGCTATCCCAACAATGTAGCCCATATCATCAGCGAAGAGGGGTTTGGCAAGAATGACTACATAGAAACTTCCAGACCGTTAGTCATCGTCACTGCCCCCGGCCCCGGAAGCGGGAAGATGGCCACCTGCTTGTCTCAGCTTTACCATGAAAACAAGCGGAATATCAAGGCGGGCTACGCCAAATTCGAGACCTTCCCCATCTGGAACCTGCCATTAAAGCATCCGGTGAACTTAGCCTACGAGGCCGCCACTGCCGATCTAAATGATGTAAATATGATCGATCCTTTCCACCTGGAAGCATACGGAGAAACCACCGTAAACTATAACCGGGATGTAGAAATTTTCCCTGTCCTAAATGCAATTTTTGAGGGAATCTATGGAAACAGCCCCTACAAATCCCCTACGGACATGGGCGTCAATATGGTAGGCAACTGCATCGTTGATGACGAAGTCTGTCAGGAGGCCTCCAAGCAGGAAATCATCCGCCGATACTACCATGCTCTAAACCGCATGGCCAAGGAATCCGGCTCCGAAGAGGAAGTCCGTAAAATAGAAATCCTTATGAAGCAGGCAAAGATTTCCCCTGATTTCAGGAAAGTCGTAGGCATTGCCAAAGAAAAAGCCGCTGCCAATCAATCGCCTGCCGCCGCCATGGAACTGCCAAACGGACGGATCGTCACCGGAAAGACCAGCGCCCTGTTAGGTTCTTCCGCCGCCCTTCTTTTAAATGCGGTCAAGACTCTGGGGGATATTCCGGATGACATTCATCTGATTGCACCTTCCTTCATCGAACCGATTCAGAAGCTGAAAATCAATTACCTTGGAAGCAAGAATCCCAGGCTTCACACGGATGAGGTGCTGATCGCCCTCTCCATGTGCGCTGCCACCGACACCAACGCTCAGAAAGCCCTGGATCAGCTGTCCAAGCTAAAAGGCTGTCAGGCCCACACCTCTGTGATTCTGTCGCGGGTGGATATCAGCAGTTTCCAAAAGCTGGGGGTAGACTTAACCTCCGAGCCGATCTACGAACATGCGAAAGTTTATCACTGATATCCATTGCCAATATTAATCAGATACTCATGGAATCTTATCGGTTTCGATTCCGTAAGATTCTGTGAGTATCTGAATATATCCAGGAGGTTTCCATGAGAAATTCTGCAAATTCCGCCCAATCCCCATCTGTTACCGTCCGCATGGCAACTGCCCAGGACGCCAGAGAGTTACTTGCCATCTATAAGCCCTATGTAGAAAAAACGGCTATTACCTTTGAATACCAGGTTCCCGATATAGAAGATTTTCGTGACCGTATTGTCCGTACCCTGGAACGCTATCCTTATCTGACGGCCCTGTATCAGGGACAAATCGCAGGCTATGCCTACGCTTCCCCCTTCAAATCCCGGGCTGCCTATGACTGGTCTGTGGAGACCTCTATCTATGTAGATGAAACACTCCATGGACACGGCATCGGCAAAGGTCTGTATCTGGCGCTTGAAGACATACTAAAACAACAGAATATTCTTAATCTCAATGCCTGCATCGCCTATCCCAATCCGGAGAGTATTGCCTTCCACCAGTCCATGGGATACCGCATGGCGGCTCATTTTACAAAATGCGGATATAAACTGGAAAAATGGTACGATATGGTCTGGATGGAAAAACATCTGGGAGAGCATCCTGAGATTCCCAAGCCTGTTATTCCCATAAAAGAACTGTAGTATACTGGGCATACTATCCTGAGGATAACTCCAAATCTTTTGCAGCCGCAAAATCAGGTTCAGAAAAGATTTCAGGAGTATTATACGACTACACAGGAGGCCCACATGTTATTATCTCTCACTGCATACGTTGTCATTCCAATCTACACCATCCTGTTTGTAAGCGGCACCAACTGGCTTACATCCAATCTTTCCGTCATCGGCAACTGGCCTGGCCGCCAGATCGCCTTTTTTTGTCTGGGCCTGATTATTGGCCTTTACTATCACTGTATACTGGTTCGTCTTCTCTCCAATCTTGCCCACCACAGAGCAGAGTCCATCCTGCTTCACACAGCCCTGATCCTCCTTATAGCGGCTGTCTCCACGCCTTACCTGCCTTCCCAGGTACCGTTTCAGTCCTTTCTTCATGTTGCATTTGCATTTGTGTCCTCCATCCTGGTTCTGATATGCCTCTATCTGACACTCTGGAAATTATCCGCTTTGTCCCAGAGAGCCCGCGTCCGCATGCGGCGTTATCGTCTAGGTCTGATTGTCATCACCGCCATAAGCGGGGTTCTTCTATTTATTGCAGGAATTGTCAGCAGCGCACTGGAAATCTTTTTCATTATCTCCACTACCATACTGCTCCAAAGACTTTATGAACAATTTCCTTGCTTTTTTCTCAATTCCGTATACAATAAAAGGTAAAAAGGAGGTACCGAACCATGAATCCTGTTATGGAAAATTTACTGACAAGAAGAAGCATCCGTGCATTTCTGGAAAAAGAAATTCCTATGAGCGAACTGGAACAGATCCTGGAGGCTGCCAGATACGCTCCCAGCGGCATGGGAAGACAGACGTGGAAATTCACTGCTATCGTAAATCCTGAAAAAATACAGAAACTGGCCGCTGCCATTTCTGCAGAACTGGGCCGCAGCGGCTATACCATGTACTGCCCTCAGGTCCTGATTATCCCCTCTAATGAGGCCGACAGCAGATTCGGCAAAGAAGACAATGCCTGCGCCCTGGAAAACATTTTTCTGGCTGCCTGGTCCTTCGGCATTGGATCCGTATGGCTCAATCAGCTGCAGGAGATTTGTGACAGACCGTCTATCCGGAATATTCTCACCGACTGGGGTATCCCCGAAAACCATGTAGTATACGGCATGGCTGCCCTGGGATATCCTGCTTCCTCCGAGAAAAAAGAGGTAGAAAAAATCGGAAAAACTGCAATTATAAAATAGCGCCATACTGATAAACTTCCTCTTGAGCACACGTACAAACATAGAGGGCAGCTACATATCCCGCAGCCGCCCTCTATGTTTGTATAACCATAACACCCGCACATTTTGTCATCACAGAATCTACTTTATATCAAACACACTGCGCGCAAAAATCTGTCCTTTTGTTCCGCCCAGGATCTTAATTCTCTTTTCCCCTGCATTCATATCGAAAAAGTTATCCGAAAGAATCAGATCATCCTCTTCATTCCAAAGCTGCACATTCTTTGCATAGCAGCCGGCAGAGACAACAATTTCCTCTCCCTCTGTTCTGCAGCTAAGACCAGGCTCACAGAAACGGAAATACTTGGGATAAGAAAAAAGCACCGTTCCCTCTGACACTACGTCCCCATCCATCTGAAACTGATAGCTGACATACTGTCTGTAAATATCGATATCCGGAAGCATCACCTTCTCCAGCCACAGACTGGTAAGGGCAGGCACACAGACCTGGCATTCTTCCTGTCTTTCTGCCGTAGCATCTGCATTTCTCACCTGCCAGCAGACAGTCCCATGTATCTCCTCCATCGTTTCATTGGCAACATTCAGCCGGATGGATTTTTCAAACTCAAAGGGCAGCCAGTTCAGCATCTGCCCGGAGCCCATCATCCCTTTTTCTTCGCAGGAAATCATCACCGGAGCAAAAAATCTCCTGGCATAGTAATGAAGTGCCTTTAATCTTCCGCCATAATCCACGGAAGACCAGGATGCCACCGGCCAGCAGTCATTCAGCTGCCAATATACGGCTCCCATACAGCATCCCCTGTTTCTGCGGAAATGTTCCACCCCATAGCGGATTGCCTCTCCCTGCAGCAGCTGAGAAGCATAAATCAATACGGAAAAGCTGGTAGGGTACTTGTAGGTCTGCTGCATATAATTTAGAATCTTTCCGTTAGCCGCTCCATTTCTCTGATGCTTTTCCATAATATAGGAGAAAATATTCTTATCCTCCTCATCATCGGTAAACATCTCAATCGTTTTCTCCGACGGAAATGACTGGAAACCAAACTCAGAGACAAAGCGAAACTGGAACTTCCGATATTCGGAAAACGGTTTGTCACCGTGCCAAACATCCCAATAATGAACGTCTCCCCTGTCCGGCGCCTCCGGATCGTCAAAGCATCCTCCGGAAGAAGGGCTTGCCGGCCAGTAAAACGTCTGCGGATCATAAGTTTTCACAGTCTGCGGAATGATTCTCTCAAACATCAGTATGTAATCCCGAAGCTCCGAAGGCTTCTCCATCCATAGCTTACTCATGGTAAAGGCTTCCATCTCATTGTTTCCGCACCAAAGCCCCAGGGACGGATGATGACGCAGCCGTTTTATATTGTCAATAAATTCCTGACGGATATTGGCCTCAAACTCCGGTGTCAGATCATACATCCCGCAGGCAAACATAAAATCCTGCCATACGATAAAGCCCAATTCGTCACAGATATCATAAAACCAGTCTTCCGGATAATATCCGCCTCCCCACACCCGGATGGTATTAAAATTCGCAAACCTGGCTTTCTCAAGTAACGCCCGTGTGGTATGCTCCGTAACTCTGCCCAGCATATGGTCTTCCGGAATGTAATCCGCCCCCATAGAAAAAACAGACACCCCATTGACCGTAAAAGCAAAGCTCTCTCCCCACTGATCCTTTTCTCTCTTCACTGTCATGGTACGCAGGCCAATCCGCCGCTCCCACACGTCGATCTCAACCCCTTTTTGAAAAAGCCCTACACGAACGGTATACAGCGGCTGTTTTCCATACCCATTGGGCCACCAGAGCCTGGGCGAGGGAATCTCTATTTCCTTAGGAGAACCGGCATAACAGAAGCTGTCTCCCTGGGGATCCGTAAGTCTAACCGTATACTCCCAGTCTTCCCCACAAGCCTCCGGCCACTGAAACTCTGCCTGTATCTCCAGGCGCACCTTATGGTCTTCATGAGTCTGTATCAGATAAACACTGTCAATTCTGCCTCCCGCCATGCCTAAAAGGCTTACCGGCCGATAGATTCCCATATCCGGAAGGTGCGCTCCCCAGTCCCACCCAAACATATAGTGGGCCTTTCTCAGATGCACAAATCCCTGCATCGCATCTCCCGAGCCTTTGGTAGGCGCCTTTTCATACGCTTCCCTGATATATCTGGTAGGCGAAAGAAATCGAATCCTAAGCACATTATCCTTTTTTCGAAGAATTTCTTTTACCTGGAATTCCCACTGCCGATGCATATTATCAGCCTTACCCAGCAATGTCCCATTCAGCCAAATCTGCGCTAACGTATCAAGTCCGTCGAAATGAAGAATCACATGAGGACAGGAAAATACCTCCTGACAGCAGTCAAATCTCTCCTCATACTCATAGTCATTCTCCATAAGAAGAAGAGCCTGTTCCTCGTTGTCCTTCCAGTATGGGTCCTCCATCTCAAGATTTCGCAGCAAATCCGTATACACGCTTCCCGGCACCTGTGCAGGAATGCTCTTCTCTTCTTCACACTGACGCAGTTCCCATCCCTGACTCAGATTCTGTATTATCATATCTTCTCCCTATACGGCAGGAACCCCGTCTGCCTCTTTATCCGTATTCTCTTCTATGATTCCCTTGCACTCCCGGAAAATCTTCATAAACTCTTTACCGGTGATGGTTTCCTTCTCAATCAGAAACTCTGCTATCTTATCCATAATGTCCCGATTCTCGCTTAACAGCCGCTTTGCTTCCTCATAGGCATTCTTCAGTATGCTCATAACCTCCTGATCCACTTCGGCTGCCGTAGCCTCCCCGCAGTTCATCACCATACGTCCGCTCAAATACTGATCCTCCTGGGTGGCCAGGCCAATGAGGCCGAACTTCTTTGACATTCCGTACTGAGTCACCATGGCTCTGGCAATCCTGGTTGCCTTCTCGATATCATTGGAGGCTCCTGTGGTCACTGTCTCAAACACGATCTCCTCCGCGGCCCGGCCTCCCAGAGCTCCGGTCAGCATGGCCTTCAGTTCTTTCTCTGTATTCAGATACTTCTCCTCCTCAGGCACTTGCATCACATAGCCCAAAGCACCCATGGTCCTCGGCACGATGGTAATCTTCTGCACTGGCTCCGCATCCTTCTGCAAAGCGCTGACAAGCGCATGTCCTACCTCATGATAAGATACGATACGCCGTTCTTCCTTGCTGAGAATTCTGTCCTTCTTCTCCTTACCTACCAAAACCACTTCCACAGCTTCGAACAGGTCTCTCTGATTCACTGCTCTTCTTCCGTTTTTCACCGCAAGAATCGCTGCCTCATTGATCATATTTGCAAGATCAGAACCTACCGCTCCGGATGTGGCCAGAGCAATAGCGTCCAAATCAACGGTCTCATCCAAAGATACATTCTGGGCATGAACCTTCAGAATATTTACACGGCCTTTTAAATCCGGCTTATCCACAATAATCCTCCGGTCAAAACGTCCCGGACGAAGAAGGGCTGGATCCAGTATCTCCGGACGGTTGGTAGCAGCCAGCACCAAAAGTCCTTTAGAGGAATCAAATCCGTCCATCTCAGAAAGCAGCTGATTCAAAGTCTGTTCCCTCTCATCATTGCCTCCGCCGTAACGGGAATCGCGGCTTTTACCGATGGCGTCAACCTCATCAATAAAAATAATGCACGGCGCATTCTCCTGAGCCTGCTTAAACAGATCACGGACACGGGATGCGCCTACACCTACGAACATCTCCACAAAGTCAGAACCGGACAGAGAATAAAACGGCACATGAGCCTCTCCTGCCACCGCCTTGGCAAGCAGCGTCTTACCTGTTCCGGGAGGGCCCACCAACAGAGCGCCTTTAGGCAGCTTTGCGCCGATGTGGGTGTATTTCCCAGGATTATGAAGGAAATCTACAATCTCCACCAGAGATTCCTTGGCCTCATCCTGACCTGCCACGTCCTTGAAGGTGACCCCGGTCTCCTTCTGCATGTACATCTTGGCATTGCTTTTGCCTACCCCCATGACTCCGCCGCCCATGCGCTTCATCATCATATTCATAAAAAATACAAGAAAGCCGAACATCAGCGCATAGCTGATAATACTCCACATGGTGGTATTCTGACGAATCTGCTCACTCTTGACCCCTGCCTTCATCAGCCTCTCGATCAGCTGGTCTCCGCTCTCCATGCGGATGGTTACATATTCCATAAGAGGGTTGTATCCTGTATCCCCCTTCTTCAGGCGAAAATAAATCTGGGAACTGTCCACCTCCACACTTTCGACCCGCTCCTCCTCCACCAGCTGTAAGAAATCGCTGTAAGGGACCCGGGCCTTATTCCCCAGGTAATTGCTCATGCCCATAACCGTCAGAAGGGTAATCAGGCCGGCAATCAGGATTATAGCAAAAATCTGGCTGGAACCCGGCGGCCTGCCATTATTCCTGTTATTGTTGTTATTCCTGTTGTTATCTTCCATAATCGTATTATTCTCCTCTATCTATACATCAGGCTATTATACGCCATTATCTTTCATTATAGTTGTAGTCTCTCCATAAATCAAGAAAAGCGGTATAAAAAATATATAAACTTTTTTCAGAAACTTCTGGATTTCTAAACGAGATGGTTGTATAATGTACAAGTTATTTTTATTCTCAGAGTCTCTCCCGATTCTCCTGGCTAGTACGGAATTCACTGAAATTTCCGCAAGACAGTACAAATCAGCCACAGAAACAGGCTTCGGCGGGATTTTGGGAATACATCAGGAAAGGGAGGTTGGAATTATGTCAGTAAAATATGTTTTTGTTACCGGCGGAGTTGTCTCTGGTTTAGGCAAAGGCATCACCGCAGCATCTCTGGGCCGTCTTTTAAAAGCCCGAGGTTATAAAGTCACCATGCAGAAATTTGATCCTTACATCAACATTGACCCCGGAACCATGAATCCTGTCCAGCACGGTGAGGTCTTTGTCACCGACGACGGCGCCGAAACCGACCTGGACTTAGGCCACTATGAACGCTTCATTGACGAGAGCCTGACGAAAAATTCCAACGTCACCACCGGCAAAATTTACTGGTCTGTACTCTCAAAAGAACGGCGCGGAGATTACGGCGGAGGCACTGTACAGGTTATCCCTCACATTACCAATGAGATCAAAAGCCGTTTTCACAGGAATTACACTACCACTGACACCGAAATCGCCATCATAGAAGTAGGCGGTACTGTCGGCGACATCGAAAGCCAGCCTTTTCTTGAGGCAATCCGTCAGTTTCAGCGAGAAGCAGGTCCCGGGAACACCATCTTAATTCACGTCACCCTTATCCCCTATTTAAAAGCATCCGGAGAATTGAAAACAAAACCTACACAGGCCAGCGTAAAAGATCTGCAGGGCATGGGAATCCAGCCGGACATCATCGTATGCCGGACAGAGCATCCTCTGGACGACCATATCCGCGGCAAAATTGCACTGTTCTGCAACGTACCTCAAAGCCATGTGCTCCAGAATCTGGATGTGGATGTTTTATATGAGGCGCCCCTTGCCATGGAAGAGGAACATCTGGCCCAGGTGGCCTGTGAAAGTCTTCATCTGGACTGCCCGGAACCGGACCTGAAAGACTGGCGGGATATGATCGATGCATGGAAACATCCAAAAACAGAAGTGACCGTGGCATTGGTAGGAAAGTATATTCAGCTCCATGACGCCTATATTTCCGTCGTAGAGGCATTGAAACACGGCGGTGTCGCCAACCGTACCAGGGTTACTATCCAGTGGGTGGATTCCGAAACCGTAAATGCTGAAAATGTGGATGAAATTTTCAATGATGTGTCAGGGATTCTGGTTCCCGGCGGATTCGGCAGCCGCGGAATCGACGGAAAAATATACGCAATCAAATATGCCAGAGAACATGGTATTCCATTTTTAGGACTGTGCCTTGGCATGCAGCTGGCTATTGTAGAATTTTCCAGAAATGTCCTTGGATATACAGACGCTCACAGTGCAGAATTAGAACCTGCCACCCTTCACCCGGTGATTCATCTGATGCCGGAACAGGACGGTGTGGAGGATATCGGCGGAACCCTGCGCCTCGGTTCCTATCCCTGCGTTTTAAATAAAGCCTCCAAAGCATATAAGCTTTACGGCGAGGAAACGATTCATGAGCGCCACAGACATCGTTATGAGGTAAACAATGACTTTCGCGGCGCCCTGTCAGAACATGGGATGATGCTTTCCGGAATTTCACCGGACGGCAGAATTATAGAAATGATAGAGCTTCCTGAACATCCCTGGTTTATCGCCACTCAGGCACATCCGGAATTAAAGTCCCGCCCCAATAAGCCGCATCCGCTGTTTCGCGGTTTTATTGAGGCTGCTTTAGCCTACGGTTCTGCAAAGTAAACCTTCCGCTCAAACTATTATGTATAATTTTCGCTCTGTCACCTCATAATGACTATGAGGTGATTATAATGAAAGAACCAAAAAAGAACAATAATTATGATAACGATCCCTATCGGGTCGAAGCAACCTCGGACTTTTCTACCTGCTCCTCCATGGACTGCACCGGACTCATCCCCTCTCTCCCAACAACCGAGGCAGAACTGGAATCCTACGAAGAACTGTATCCTTATATCACGTATCCGGTAAAGGATGAAAAGATCGAAGGTTAAAAAATAATCGGCATAGCCTCTGTTATCAGGGGCTGTGCCAATCAACCGTTCACTCAGACAAATACACATTGTATCAAAATCATGTAAAATATGGTTCCCGCTCCGATACTTAACAACGAATTTTCCTTCCACCAATGAATCGCCACGATAACCACTACCGCTAAAATCTGAGGCAGACCGTAAGGAGCCGCAAAAAAATTCAGATTTCTCAGGCAGTATACCACCAAAAACCCCATAGCCGCATAAGGCAGTGTCTTTCCAAGATACTCCACATATCTCGGTATTTTCTTCCCCGCCGGAAAAATCAGAAATGGCAGAAAGCGGGTAATCATAGTAGCAACAGCCAACACCGCTACGATTGCAGCCTGTCTCATAAAGGCATCTCCGTTCATAATGAATCCCTTCCTTTCTTTTATCTGTCTTTCGCCTCTCCATCTGCGTTACCGCTGTGTCGATAATTCCAGGTCAGACACAGCAAGATCAAAAGCATCGCCGGTATAATAAATGAATCTGCCCCAAAAAGCGCCACACAGGCAGCTGAAATCAGCACTCCCGTCAAGGCCGGCCTATGGTCTTTCCGGTTCTTCCACTGATCCGTAAAAATCACCACAAACAAAGCCGTGAGAGCAAAATCCAGTCCCTGTGTATTAAATGTAATCATTCCGCCAATCAGACAGCCAAAAACCGTTCCCACTACCCAATAGATCTGATCCAACAGAGATACCCATAAATAAATGCGTTCTTTCTCCGAATTTTTCGGCATATCCTCTCCGCACAGCACAGAAAATGTCTCATCTGTCAATGCAAAAATCAAGTACGGTTTCCATTTTTTTATGTTTTGAAACTTCCCCAGCATGGATATTCCATAAAACAGATGTCTGGCATTCAGCACCAATCCCATAAAAAATGCATACAGCGGATTCACCAGTCCTGCAAGCAGTGTAACCTCCAGATACTGCAGGCTGCCTGCATAGATGAATACGCTGGAGGCCAATACCCAGGCCAATCCAAATCCATTGATTTTCATCAGGATCCCGTACGCTGTGCCAAGAAACAGATAACCTACCATAACCGGTATTGTCTTAAGAAAGACATAGCTTAATGTGGGAGATAATTTTCTGTTCAACCTCTTTCGCTTCCTTCTTTTCAATTTTCCCTTGCATTTTCCACTGTTTCCCGCTAACATGATTAATAGCTTCAAACCGCAGGCGTAGACTATTTTACTTTTACAGGAAGCTTTTGTCAATGCAGTAAACTATGAAAGGAAGATCGTTTTGTCCATATCCTTAAATAAAAATCTTTACCGCAGCTGTGTTCTCTGCCCCCGTTCCTGCCGCGCAGACCGTGTAAAATCTTTCGGATTCTGTCAGGCTTCCAATCAAGTCAAAGTCGCACGGGCTGCCCTCCATCACTGGGAGGAACCATGTATCAGCGGTACCAGAGGCAGCGGTACTGTTTTTTTCAGCGGATGTACTCTCAGATGCTGCTTCTGCCAAAATTTTACCATCAGCCACGAAGGATTCGGGAAAGAAATCTCTGTCCAAAAATTAGCGGATATTTTTCTGCAGCTCCAAACCCAGGGCGCACACAATCTTAATCTGGTAACGGCCACACAATACCTTCCTTCTATTATAGAAGCGCTGGATTTAATCAGAGAGCGCCTGGTTATTCCTGTGGTATACAATTGTGGAGGATACGAACGTGCAGAAGTGATAAAGGCATTAAAAGATTATGTAAATATCTGGCTTCCTGATTTAAAATACCAGGACTCCTATATCGCTTCCCGTTACTCCCAGACCCCTGATTATTTCCAATATGCCTCCAAAGCCATTTTGCAGATGATCCGACAGACCGGAACCACTGTTTTTGATGAACATGGGCTGATAACATCCGGAGTTATTATCCGGCATATGGTCCTTCCTGGTTTAAAAGAGGATTCTATCCGCCTGCTTCATTGGATAAGGGAAACGCTTCCTCCTGAAAGCTGTTACATCAGCCTGTTAAGCCAGTATACCCCTTTTTACCGTGCAAAAAAAGGCGGCAATTTCCCGGAAATCAGCCGCAGAATTACTACTTATGAATACGAAAAAGTATTAGATGCTGCTGTGGAACTGGGACTCACCAATGGCTTTATGCAAGAAAAAAGCAGCGCAAAAGAAGAATATACACCATCCTTTAATCTGGAAGGAGTCTGAGATAACCACCGGTTTCTATAATAAAATGCTCCACGAGCAATATCCCCGTGGAGCTTTCATTTTATTCCCGCTTATACCAAAATATATCCAACTGTTTCCTTGCCGACATTCTTTACGGTCTCTACTTCCTGTGAAACGCCGGTATATGTAGACACACCCTTTTTCTCTACCAGAATCACACCCTCATGTTTGGAGAGCTGCTCCAGAGTATATGCTGTCACACGCATATCCTCTCCACAAGAAATCTGAACTCCAGGAAGAAGTTCTTTCAATTTTCCGGCCACCACATCCAACACGGTTTTATCCACAGTTCCGGTAACCAGAAGGCTTTTGGCATCTTTTGCATAGTTCCTGATATTAGCAGCAATCACCTCATATCTGACATTGTCCGGAGTTGTAACATCTACTCCCTCCAGTCTGTCCAGCCATCGATCAACAATGCCAAACGCTTTCTTTTTGCTGCCTGCCTCCAAAACTCCCAGTGTTTTGATATTGAAACGGTTCTTCAATTCTTTTGCAGAAGCAACCTTATCGCTCATCAGGAATGCTACACATACCACAAATACTACCATGAATGCACCCAGGATACCGCCTAAAATCACATATTTTAATCCTGACTTTATGGCTGACAGCTTGGATACCGCCGGCTTTACCGGCTCGCTTAATTCCTCCAATTCATCCTGTTTTGTCTGAAGGCTGGTTTCTAATGTATTCACATAATCTTTCTTTGACTTCTGCTCATCCGAGATTGCCAGATCTATGGTAACAGAAGACATTTCATTCATAACAGAAAGGGTATGATTTGTAATTGCAGAAGACAGCTTTCCTCTTATTCCCCTCAATGTACTCATGATACCATCCATAATAGCTTCCGCTTTCTCCGGATCAGAATGCTTCACCTGTATGGAAAACATGTCATTATCATAGTCAATATTTATGGTAACCAGTTCCTCTATGTATCTGATATCCGTATTCTCTTCATCCGCAACCTTTTTCAGTCCATCCTTTTTTACAGCTGCCGTATAAGATTTTATCAGGCTGTCTGCATAGTTTATATTCTGATATACCATGTTCGGCATAATTTCATAGTCTGTTTTGACAAAGCAATCCACAGATGAAACCGACACATCATATGGACTGATGCTCATCAGTACAGAATCTTCCATATACTTATCCTGATTTTCAAGATCGAGCATCAGGTTCTCAATCTCTCTCTCCTTAGCCGCTTTGTTCATCTCATATATGGCCAGGTCTTTTTCATAATCTTCTTCGGCAGTTTTCAGAAATTCCGGATCCGACTGCTGGGACAATACCTGCCCAATCTTAAAACCGCCTGCCAAAGCCGCGAGAATAATCGCCACCACAAGAATGGACCGCCATTTCCGCAGGACTACGAACATTAAATCCTTTAAATCTATCTCCTGCTCATAGGTATCATTATACTCCATTGTTTATCTCTCCTCATTTTGTAATATTCCTATTTATCATATCATATTGATAAGAGGAAAACAAGATAATAAATTCTTGAGAATAAATGAATCTTAATATAACAGCTCAAGGTATCCGAACGGTTACATCTTGACACATTCTCCCAACTGCGCTATACTAACAAAGAATTAAATACAACTCACACGCTAGGGGAGCCGTTACGGCTGAGATTGACATATGGATGTCTGACCCTCACTACTTGAACCGGGTAATACCGGCGTAAGGAAGCCAAATACTTACCTTTTTTAGTAGTCCCCTCCTGTGCATGCAAAGGAGGATTTTTTATGTCTATTGTTACACCTGACGGCGGCCTGACTACCCTTGGCTATGTTCTGTGCGGTATTGTTGTGGTCGCTCTTATCCTGGCTGCAGCTTTCTTAAGCAGCAAAAAAAGTTCCCGCAAAAAGCTTTCCACCAAGCAGCTGGTATTTTGTGCCGCTGCCATAGCACTGTCCTTTATCACATCCTACATCAAGGTTGTCTCCATGCCTTACGGCGGTTCCATAACCTTATTCAGTATGCTGTTTATCTGTTTGATCGGATACTGGTATGGCATTGGCGTGGGAATCATGACCGGACTGGCTTATGGAATCCTGCAGTTTCTACAAGAACCATATGTGTTGTCTCTGTTCCAGGTATGCTGTGACTATGTACTTGCCTTTGCCGCATTAGGGCTTGCCGGATTCTTTCATAAATCCAAAAACGGATTGGTGAAAGGCTATATCCTTGGTATCCTGGTCCGCGGCCTGTTCCACACAATCGGCGGGTATCTGTACTGGATGGATTATATGCCGGAGAATTTTCCTCAGGCTTTGTCAAGTGTCTATCCGATAGTGTACAACTATTCTTATATTTTGGCAGAAGGCGTTCTGACCGTTATAGTAATCCTTCTCCCTCCTGTATCCAAAGCCCTGGCCCAGGTAAAAAAGAGCGCTTTGGAATAAAAACGAATCTACGGAAATCCTTCCCACTTCTGGCGCACGTTTCGGCACTGCACCGGTATGACCCCAAAGCAATACCAAAAAAGCAAGCAGAATTCTCCGAACATACCTTCTGGCTGATTTCTGCTGCTTCCCCTAATTCTCTTTACAGTTCCAACGTCTCCCCATCTCTGCACACCATAGTAAAACTTCCATCCGCAATGCGGTATGCATTTCCGTACAAAGTTTCTTTCCCATCTCTGCACAAAATATAGCTGCCATCCTCCAGCGCATAAAATACTTGTCCCAAACTGTCCGGATAGGTAATCTCCTCCATCAGCCGCAGCCCGTCCAGGGTGTAATCTTTCACCATCTGATAATGCGGCAATATATTCTGCTTTGTCAGTCCCAGTCCCCTGATAAACCGCTGATACTCCGAATCAACTGCCTCTCCTGCAAGTTCCGGCTGGGCATAGACCACATCCGCACAGTTCATGCTTCCCGCACTGATTCCCATGATAACCCCTTTAAAATTTCGAATCTTCTCTCTCAGCCCAAGCTCTTTAAAAAAACGGTTTTGGGTAGGCACATGACCTCCTCCCAGGATAATCACGTCACTGGAATTCATCCACTTCTCCAGCCTGTCTGCCGTACTTCTCTCCACCAGTTCCATAGTCTGTACCTCTATCTGACTGGCCGCAAATACTCGGGTAAAGTACTGGCTCATCTCCTGGTTTTTCTCCTCTTCGTCCGGAGTTGCCGTAATCATAAGGACCCGGGGCCTGGAAGGACACGCCCTGCGAAACCTTTCCAAAAATCCGTTCTTCTCCGTAAAGGGTCCTGTCACCCATTTCCCGCCCACCTGATAGGATGCATCTGGGCTGCTGGTGAGAAACACGATTCTTTCTTTCTCTGCCATGATTTTCCTCCTCACAATCATATTCCTCATCCTTTTCCCGTCATCAGCATCCCTGCCTGTACCAGATGCTTTGCCAATACCGCCGTCGTCACAGTGCCTACCCCTCCGGGAACCGGTGTGGCTGCTGATGCCTTATCCTTTATGGAATCAAAATCCACGTCTCCGCACAATTTCCCCTCATCATTCACATGGATACCCACATCAATAACCACGGCATCCTGTCCCACATGCTCTTCTTTTAACATCTTGGCCTTTCCGGCAGCCGCCACAAGAATCTCCGCCTGCCTGCAGGTTCCCGCAAGATCCAAGGTCTTGGTATGGCACACTGTCACCGTTCCGTTTTCTTTCATCATCAGCATAGACAACGGTTTTCCCACAATCAGGCTTCGTCCTACGATTGTTATTTTTTTTCCTGCAATGGGAATCTCGTTAGCTTTCAGCACCTCAACCACAGCCTCCGCCGTACAGGGGGCAAAGCCTGTGCCATCTCCCATAAATATCTTCGCCATATTTACCGGAGAGATACCGTCCAAATCTTTTTCCGGCAGAATCATACGGTCAATCTCTTTCTCCTGAATCTGCTTTGGAAGAGGTTTTAACAGCAAAATCCCCGTCACATCTGGATTTTCATTGATCTCCCTAAATCTGGCTTTAAATTCCTCATTGCTGATGTCCTGAGGAAAACTATAGGACTGGGCCTGCAGGCCGAAATTTTCCATTTTCTTTATGGCTCCCCGTTCATAAGACACGTCATCTGGATTTTCTCCTAAACGTACAATGGCCAGCTTCGGCACAAAACCAGGTCTTTTTACCTGCAGTTTCTCCAATTCTTCCCTAACCTGTTCTTTTATCCTGGCAGATACCTCTGCTCCCCTTAATATTCTCATACCATGTCCTTTCATATCATCCTGTTATGTCTCACTGCTCTCCGACTGCGCAACATAGCTGTGCAGCCCTTTTGAGCTTAAACTTTTCTCAGGCGCTTCTTCACTTTATCATAAATCGTATCTGCCCGTTTCGTTCCGCTTTCCATCAGCCGGTCTGCTTTCCGATTCAACTCTTCTGCCTTATCACGGTTCTTCATGGATTTCGTATTGATATACACATTCATCACCGCTCCCGTAAGGGCTGTCCTTGCAAATTGTACCGCCACCCCCACATCGCTGACCGCCATCACGCTTCCCTTCTGCTCAAGTCCGGCCAGCAGCTCAAGCATCTCGTACGCTTTTTCCATAATCTCCATGGGAACCAGGCTTGCCGCCAAAAGATTCTTCTCCATCACCTGTTCCTTATGAGCCCGTTCCTCTTCCGTACCGGAGGGAAGCCCATAGGCTGCTGCCAGAGGGGCAAAAACTTTTGCATCCCGGTCCGCCAGAGAGGCCATGTCCTTCTGAAGCTGCTCCAGGCGTCTCATCATACCCTGAACCTCTTCTTCCACGTCCGCATATTTCTTCTTTCCCACAGTCAGATTCCCTACCATCAACCCCAGGGCCGACGCCAATGCACCGGAGAGGGCTGATGCTCCGCCGCCGCCGGGAACCGGCTGTCTGGAACTTAAGGCCTCTAAAAACTCGTCGATTTTTTGTTCTTTTATCATGTGATTTCTCCTTTTATGGAAGCGTTATTAGTTCCTTTATTATAGTTGATAGCGGATAGGGTGTAAAGCATTAATTAAATGACCTCTCTCTTTCCAGCGTCCATTTCTTTGTGTTAAACTATTTAATAAATTTTCTAAATAGTAATTAAATTTTTTAGTTGAATTTTAAATCAAGCCATGTTATACTTACTATAACAAAGAAATCCGCCAATATTTCTTTCAAAAACAATAGAAAGGAAACATAACTCCATGGAAAAGTTAAAAATATCTGAAAATGGACGCTACTTCGTCAAAAGCGACAACACGCCATTTGTCTGGCTGGCAGACACCGTGTGGACTATGCCTCAGCGCATGAAATGGGATGATGTCACCTACCTAATGCAGAAACGGAAAAGTCAGGGTTTTACGGTGCTGCAGATTGTGGCTCTTGACCCTGAGATGGATGTAGAGATGCGAACTCCGGCAGGTGAGAAAGCGCTTCTCAACGATTGCCTCGACACCCCTAATGAAGCCTATTTTAAATATCTGGATTGGATCTTAGATACAGCAGAAGCCTATGGTTTTTATGTCCTCCTGCTCCCGGCATGGGGACAGCTGATTGTGGGGGACAACTGGGCAGGTAAAACATTTCCAAAGACCGTCACAGAAGAAAATGCATACCGTTACGGACAGTGGATCGGAAACCGCTACCAAAAGAAAAACCATATTATCTGGTGCCTGGGAGGCGACCGCCAGCCTGTCCACAAAGGCATTGATTACAGACAAGTATGGCGATCCATGGCAGAAGGCCTTGCAAAGGGCCTTACGGGAAAGGATGCTGACTCCCGCACCCCAGGTCCGGTATGGGATGATCTTCTCATAACCTATCACGCCTGCCATGAAAGGCAGACCGGAGAATGCTCCTCCCTGTCCTATTGGCCAGAGGAAGAGCCATGGATACGTTTTGTCATGCTCCAGTCCGGCCACGGCCTCATAGCCAAAAATTACCAGCTTGTAAAAACGGAATATGATCGTTTTCATATTCGCCCAGTGTGGGACGGTGAGCCTGCCTATGAGCTGATGCCCACCTCCTGGCCGCCTACAGGCGATTCCTTCCACGACACCTGGATGGTTCGCAAGCGGGCATACTGGAGTCTGTTAGCAGGGTCATTCGGACATACATACGGACATTCCTGTGTCTGGTGCAACGTCTCGGAAAAAGAGAAAACTTCTGTCTTGAAAAACAGCTGGTTTGAAGCCCTGGATTCTGAAGGGTCACAGCAGATGAAGTATCTGAGGGATTTTATGGACTCCTTAAATACAATGACCTGTCTGCCATCCCAGGAATCTATCATACAGGAAAGCCAGTCTGAAGACATGAATCAGCATATCCAGGCATGTGTACACCCTGAAGGCAGATTTCTGTGCGCATATCTTCCCAGCGGCGGAAGCTGTGTACTGAGAACAGACCGGCTTCATTTGTCTGAAAACCAGGTATATATCTGGTGGTGGAATCCGCGGGATGGAAAATGTCATACTGCACAGGCAGATACTGTCCCTGTTACAGAGGGCGGTATTCATGTATGCGCTCCTTCCTCCGGCCCCAAGGAGGACTGGCTTCTGATTGTAATGAGCGAAAAAACAGGTCGTCCCATAAAAGAGGGTACCTATTACCATATGGAAGAAAAGCAGACAGGCAGAGTTTTTGACTGGTAATCATTATATAAAAGCAGGAGGAATGACATGTATTCATACGATATGGAATGGTATGTAAACGAACTGGGAACTCAGGTAAGGCGGCTGATCCTTCACCTTCCGGAGGAAGCTGATCTGTTAGATGTAAAAAAAGACTGTTTCTCTGTGTATACGGAGCGCAGGGATGAACATGGCGATATCGTCTGTTCCCGCCCGGTATGGTATGAAAAAGAATTGAAAAAATCTGCAGGCTACCGCACAATTCTGGCAGCTTATCCCTCCACCAAAGATGGAGAACCTGTACGGAAAAGCAGATTTATCACCCTGGAGCTTGACATGAACGACTGGCTTTCCAAGACCATTGTAGGTTCATTGGATCACAGCAAATTTGTGGACTGCATTTTCCGTGTGACGCAGACAAAAGAATTAGACGTTATGGTCGGTATGGTATTTGATGAGCCGGGAGACATCCTCTGTCCACAGACAAGCATGTGGAGCCACGGCATATCTTCTTATGAAAAGCTTCCGCTGAGATACGGCTTTTTCACCCCCAAAGGCAATGGCAGGCGGCCTCTGATTATCTGGCTTCACGGCGCCGGGGAAGGCGGCACAGATCCGCGAATCGCATATATGGGCAATGAGGTGGTAGCCCTGTCTTCCGATAAAGTACAGGATTATTTCGGCGCTGCATGGGTGCTGGCTCCCCAATGCCCTACCATGTGGATGGACGACGGCTCCCATACCTACGGACGTACCGGAAAAAGTATGTATGTCTCTGCCCTGAAAGTACTGATTGATGAATTTGTCCAAATCCATGAGATTGACCGGAATCGGATTTACATCGGCGGATGCTCAAACGGCGGATTCATGACTATGAGAATGCTGATTGATTACCCTGATTTCTTCGCAGCCGCCTATCCCATGTGTGAAGCCCTCTACGATGAAACGATTACCAACCAGCAGATTTCCTCCATCTGCCACATACCTGTCTGGATGCTTCACGCCATGACAGACAGTGTGGTAAATCCTGAAGAGACTTCTGTCCCCACCTATCATAGACTGAAGGATGCAGGTGCAAAAAATGTTCATCTTACTTACATCAATGACCGTCCTCCCTTTAAAATAGTTAACCATGCCTGTTGGACATTAGGGCTGGCAGACAAGGAAAATTATGATTTTGACGGCCAGCCGGTCATACTGGCTGGAAAGCCTGTTACCCGGTTCCAATGGCTGGCAGCGCAGCAGCGCAAATAGCGGATGCTTGGTTTACAGAGCAATGCCAAAGCCTTCCGTCTTCTTAGCATCAAAGCAAAGCCCAGGATAGAGTTGGTATCCTGGGCTCGCTTATCTCTATTTCTCATACAAAAATTCTTCCGGCAGCGTCACCTTAAAATCTACAGCCAAATCCCTGAAATTCTGAGGAGAGATCGTCTGCAGCTTATCCGGCCGGATAGACAGCACCTTCACCAATATCTCAGCAGATTTCTCCACCGTATGCATCAGGCCAAAGGTCAGATCAAAATCCTCCCCGGAGCAGAACATACCGTGATGGGCCCAGATGGCCACATCGTACTTCTTCATCAGTTCGCTGGTAGCCACAGCGATATCCCTGCCCCCTGGCACCATCCATCCTACTACACCTACGCCATCCGGGAACACTACCGGACATTCTGTAGCCATCTCCCAAAGCTCTCTCGTAAACACCTTATCCTCCAAAGGCAATACGAAAGTCAGCGCAATGGTGTTGGTCGGGTGGGCATGATAGATGACCCTGTGCCTGCCGCCGGTAGCCGCCTTCTTCACCTCATGGTTCATCAGATGGGACGGCAGCTCACTGGTAGGTCTGCCTCCGTTCACCAGTCCCCAGCAGATCCGGAAATTCTCTCCCTTATCATCCACCTCAATGATACAGATATTGGCTGCAGCGTCCAAAATCACGTTGCGGAAATATTTGCCGCTTCCAGTCACCAGAAAATACTCCCCTGCAAGCTTTGGAACACTGGTTCCGATGGCCTGCCACGGATTTTCATAGGACAGCTCCTCTTTCACAGACTCTATTTCCTCTGTCTTTATGCGGTAGCTTAAATTGCCGCCGTTTCTCTCATGCCAATTCTGTTTAAATCCATCATCGCACATCCGGATAAATCCCTGCACGAATCCTGCTTCTAAAACCTTCATGTGTTTATCCTGCCTTTCCTTCTCCTATACATGTTCATTCAATCACAAAAGGTCCACCCGCTACTGTCTCTTGCTCAAAACATCCTTCTCATAAGCTAAGACTTCCTCAAACCAATCTTCCTTCGCCGGAACCCCATTTAACTCACAGAAATAATTCCAGACATCACCAAAGGGATAACATTTCAATTCCTCCGATATCATCATCATCTTAGTGAAATTTCTCTCTTCCTGCAGCTTTGCCATCTCCTTATTCGGCTGTAAAAGCGCAAACAGCAGAGCCTTCTGCATATTTCTCATACCCACGACCCAAGCGGAGATACGGTTAATGCTGGCGTCAAAGAAGTCAAGAGCCAGAAGAACACGGTCTGCACCGTTTCTCACAATCTCCTTTGCAATCTCCCTTGTCTCATCATCAAACAATACCACATGGTCACTGTCCCAGCGCACGGATCTTGTCACATGAAGAGCCACCTTGTCAAAGAACAGAAGCATGGACGGAATCTTGTCAGAAACCACTTCCGTAGGATGATAATGCCCGTTATCCAGCAGACACAGAAGGTCATTCTTCGCCGCATAATTCATATAAAACTCATGGGAACCCACAGTATAACTTTCCATACCGATTCCGAACACCTTGGACTCCACCGCCACATACACCTTGCTTCTGTCATACCCAATAGAAATAATCTGGTCCAGAGAATCCTTCAGTCTGGCCCTGGGTGCCGTCCGATCCGCCGGAATATCCTTAAATCCATCGGGAATCCAGATATTCATAGTCACCGGGTTTCCCAGTTCCGTTGCAATATATTCTGAAATCTTTAAGCATGCCTTGCAGTGGTCAATCCAGAACTTCCGAACTTCCAAAATCTCGCTGGACAAAGTCCCATTCTCCGCCTTGGGATGAGAGAAACAGGTCGGATTAAAATCAATTCCCAAACCTCTCTCCTTAGCAAACTCCACCCACTTGGCAAAATGTTTCGGCTCAATCTTATCTCTGTCCACTGCCTGCCCGTCCTCAAAAACAGCATAGCTTGCATGAAGATTGATGCGGTGTTTTCCCGGAATCAGGCTTAAAGCTTTGTCAATATCTGCCATCAATTCTTCTGGTGTTGCAGCCTTCCCTGGATAATTCCCCGTAGTCTGAATACCTCCTGACAGCGCTCCCGCTCCGTCAAAACCTACCACGTCATCCCCCTGCCAGCAGTGCATGGAAACCGGAATCTTCTTAAGAGCCTCCAGAGCCGCATCCGTATCCACTCCCATACCTTTATACGCTTCCCTTGCCACCTCATATTTTTCCTTGATTGTCATGTGAAATCCTCCTTAATATAATTTACTATTTTATTGTAACAGTTTAGATACCCCTTGAACTGTTATATTTTATTTACGTCCATTAATCCAAATGAAACACCGGCGTCAAATCCACACAAACCGGACTGTTGTCCTCATTGGTCTCCATAATATCCGCCATGAAATCCCACCATTTACGGTTAATCGGTGTATCCGCCGATTTGGCCCAAAGCTCCTCATCCTCCACTTCCAGATATCCATAGAGAACATTGGTCTCCTTATCCAGATAGATCGAATAATTGTGCCCGCCATACTCATGAATCATATCCTTCATCTCATCCCACAAAGCGTTATGGCGTCTCTCATACTCCTCTGCCATCCCCGGATACAAAAACATCTTAAATCCCTTCCTCACCATAAACTCTCTCCTTCTTACAATCTCAATTTCCAATTAACCAATATATCATGGTTCTTTTCTAGCCCCCCGGCCCCTTCTGCCTAATACCTCTTAATCTCAAACGACTCAAATATCCCTCTCCTCGCCTCTGCAAGACTCCCATACTCCCCGGCCTCAATCATCTGCGCCGTCAGGTTTCCAATAGCCGTAGCCTCCGTAGGCCCGGCGTAAACCGGCCTTCCCGTATACTTCGCTGTCAGCCGGTTTAAATAATCCGCATTCGCGCCGCCGCCTACAATATGTACCTGCCCATAATGCTTCCCCGTCACCTGCTCCAGCTCCTCAATGGTCTCCCCATAACACTTGGCAAGGCTATTGTAAATCACCGCCCCTAACTGCGCTGGCGTCTTTGGAACCTGCTGTCCTTCCTTCTCACAGAAATCCTTCACCGCCTGAATCATGCTTTCCGGAGCCAGGAAACAGTCGTCATTACAATCCACTAAAGAAGAAATGGTCTCCTTCGACGCCATGTCGCAGATTTCCCCAAACGAGTAATCCTGTCCTGCCGCTGCCAGCTCTTTCTTCACGGACTGAATCATCCAAAGCCCCATAATATTTTTCAGATAACGGAACCGATACTCATATCCACCCTCATTGGTAAAATTCCGCTTCATGCTCTCCAGCGAACAATCCGCTTCCATCCTCTCCGTCCCCATCAAAGACCAGGTACCGGAACTGATATACAGCACATCCCACTCATTGGATGGCACCGCCAGCACCGCTGACCCCGTATCATGAGTAGCCGGAAGTACGACCTGACACGAAAATCCCACCTCAGCCTCAACTTCCGGCGTCAATCCCCCCACCGTCGTTCCCGGCATGGAAAGGGGACCAAACCACGCTTTCGGATATCCCAGCCGCTCAATCAATTCATAATCCCAGGTATTGGTCATGGGATTCACCAACTGCGTTGTAGTCGCATTGGTATACTCCTGCTTCTTCACCCCAGTTAGACGATAGTGAAAATAATCTGGAATCATCAACATGGTCTTGGCCGTCTCCAGATACTCCGGATGCTGTTTCTTCACTGCCATAAACTGATAAATGGTATTAAAAATCTGTTTCTGGATTCCCGTCCTCTGGTACAGTTCCTCCAAAGGAAGCTCCTGATACACCAAATTGTCCATCCCTTTGGTCCGGCTGTCCCGATACCCTACCGTATTTCCCACGACTCTGTCCTGCTCATCCAGCAGCACATAATCCACTGCCCAGGTATCAATCCCCATACTCACCGGAATCTTACCAATCTCTTTACACCTCTTCATCCCCGCCTTAATATGGGAAAATAACTCTTCCACATCCCAGCACAGCTGTCCATCCACAGACTTCATACCATTAGGAAACCGGTAAATCTCCTCCAATTCCATCCGTCCATCCCTTACACACCCCAGAATATGACGGCCGCTGGACGCTCCGATATCTACGGCCAAAAAATACTTCTCCATTTTGTCCTTCTCCTTTCAACCCCATTTTGTCATTCTCAAAACATTCTCTCTATCCTCATCATGCCTTTATTATAGCGGATTCTTCCCTAAAAAATAAGGACGTAGTTCACAAAAAACTACGTCCTTATTTGCACTGTCCATTCTTTTGTGGTAACATACCCCTATAAATACTTCCAGTACTTATCATCAGCCCGCCAAACAAGGAGGAGTCTCATATATGAATCAGGACATCATTAACCGCTTAAGCGTCATCACAGAGGAAGAGCAGGAGATCCTCTCCGGACGCAGTGAAATCGACCGCACCAGATATGCACAGACAAAAGAACTGATCATCGACAGCGGAAAAATGTTAGAACACGGCAAATTAATTCAAATCCGCCCACATACCCGCTTCGTCCATTTCCCCAGACACCGCCACAATTATGTAGAAGTCATCTACATGTGCCAGGGCCAAACCACCCATATTATCGATGGAAACCAGGTGGTTTTAAACACCGGAGAACTGCTTTTTATGAATCAAAATGCCGTACAGGAGATTCTTCCTGCCGCCAGGTCAGATATTGCCGTAAACTTCATCATTCTCCCCGAATTTTTCGACACTGCCTTCCACATGATAGGGGAGGAGGAAAACTACCTTCGCGATTTCCTCATCAGCTGTCTTTGCCAGGACAACCGCTACGGCAATTATCTTCATTTCCAGGTATCAGACGTTCTCCCCATCCAGAATCTGATGGAAAATATGGTTTGGACTCTGTTGAACAACCAGCCCAACAAGCGCAGCGTCAACCAGGTCACCATGGGGCTTTTGTTTCTTCATCTGATGCACCACACCGACCGCATTTACTCCGATGCCGGTTCCTACAGCCAACAGCTGATTTTCCAGGTGCTGCGCTATATTGACGAAAACTACCGAGACGGAGAATTGACAGAACTGGCCGCCATCATGGGATATGAGGTGCCATGGCTCAGCCGCACCATCAAACGGCTTCTTGGACGAACCTACAAGGAACTTTTACAGATCAAGCGCCTGAACCAGGCAGCATTTCTTCTGCAGAGTACCCGCCTTCCCATCACCGACATCTGTGCGGCTGTAGGCTATGACAACACCAGCTATTTTCACTGCATTTTCAGAGATTATTATCACATGTCGCCAAAGGAATACCGAACCCATGGAACCCCTATTTCTTAATATCTCCACCATCAAAGGGGTCGCCACACTCCGGACAGAACTTCGGCGGATTCGTCGGATCCTCCGGCTCCCATCCACATTTATCACACTTATACTGAGGAATTCCTGCTGGTTTCGGTTTTCCGCACTCGGAACAGAATCTCCCTTTATTCCGGGTGCCGCAGGAGCAGGTCCAGAAACCGTCTGCTGCTGGTTTCGGTTTCCCGCATTCGGAGCAGAACTTTCCTTTATTTCCCGCAGCGCCGCAGGAGCAGGTCCAACCATCGGCTGCTGTCGGGGCCGCCTGCCCATACTGTCCTTGCTGTCCCATGGCAAACAGATTCTGCGCATTCATTCCGCCTGCATTGACAGCCATATTCATCCCTGCGAACGCCATCATAGGTCCGGTGCTGGTATTGGCCGCCGCCGACTTCATCGCCTGGGCCTGAGCATCTACCAGGTGAGCCGCCGCCATATTCGGATTGCGCAGAGCCGCATTCTTCTGCAGTTCCTTAATCATCTGCTCATCTTCTTCCGATGCCTTTACGGAACTGACTCCCACAGCGCTGATGGCAATTCCATATTTCCCTCCCCAATTATCCGAAAGAACCTCATTTAACACCTTAGAAAGGTCATCCGTATGTCCCGGAATCGCACTGTATCGAACCCCCATCTCCGAAATCTTCGCAAACGCAGGCTGAAGGGCTGTCAGAAGCTCACTCCTCAACTGGGAGTCAATCTTATCTTTTGTGTACACAGAATCCACATTTCCACAAACATTTTTATAAAACAAAATGGGATCTATGATTTTGTAAGCATACTCCCCGTGGCACCTGATGGATATATCGATATCCAGGCCAATGTTCCGATCCACCACACGAAACGGAACCGGACTGGCTGTGCCGTATTTATTCCCCATAATCTCCTTGGTATTAAAGAAATAAACCCGCTGGTCTTTCCCCATACCGCCGCCAAAAGTAAATCTTACTTTAAACTGCTCAAAGCTTTTCCTAAGCCCCTCGCCAAAACCACCGTAAAAAATCGTAGGCTCCGTAGAAGTATCATAAACAAACTCTCCGGCCTCTGTAGTAACCTCCGCGATAGCTCCTTGGTCTACAATAATCATACACTGACCTTCATTTACCGCAATTACAGAACCATTAGTAATAATATTGTCGCTGCCCTTATTATTAAAATTCCTCTTTTCCTGGCGTTTCTCTCCTTTTTTCACCAGTACATCTGCCGCCATAGACGAACAATAGAAATATTCCCTCCACTGATCAGCCAGAACACTCTGGGCCGCACTGACACCTACCTTTAAAAGTCCCATATCAAACTCCTCCTTCTTCTCCCGACATCTTTATACAAAATTTTACCACAAGATTGCCATTATTGGAATTCCTAAAATCATATTTTAAATAGTTCTTAACAGTATCACTGCCAATTCGTTCTCTTCCATTTACCGACTGTTCCCCTGTAGCCGGTCGATGCAATGCGCGTGATTTCCTCCTTTCCCGGGAACACAGCCAAATCCCCATCACTGTCCCCCGCCTTAGTATAACATGGAAGCACTCTGTTTACCGAACAAAGGCACCCCTGAATGGAGAACCCCTGACACTCTCCATCCCCAATAGCACTAGTGCCTCATTTACTTTCAGCCAAATGAGTCAGTAAGGCTTTCCGTCCCCTTATACCTGTCAATAAACAGCACGGAAAAAGTTTCCCTCTGTCTGCCAAACCCCAAACAGAGGGAAACTCTTTCCGATGTGTATTCAGTGCGCGTCCAACATATGTCCTGTTACGATATCTTAATCACAGCCTTCACTATATCTGCCTTATTATGCATACTGTAATCCATAGCCTTTGGCACCTCATCCAAAGTAAACTCATTAGTCACGATTCCCTTCAGGTTCACCTTGCCAGAAGCCACTGCATCAATAGCCATGGGATAAATATGCCGATACCTGAACACTGTCTTAAACGTCAATTCCTTATCCAGTGCAATACTCATAGGAAGCGTCATCTCTCCAGTCTTACTATACCCTACAAGTACAATCGTAGCCCCTTTCTTCACAACCTGAATTGCCTGTCTGGTTGTAATCTCTGTTCCGGCTGTCTCAATTGCCAGATCCACGCCATCTCCGTTGGTAAGCTGGCGGATTCTTTCTGCCACATCCTCTTTTGCCCCGTTAATCACAGCTGTTGCTCCAAGTTCCATAGCCTTCTCCAGACGCTTATCCATCACATCCACAACATAAACTTCCGAAACTCCTCTTGCCTTCAGAGCCATCATGGACACAAGTCCGATACACCCTGAACCCATAACAACTGCCTTCTGTCCCAGATGTGCATCTCCCTGAATCGCTGCATGGAATCCGACAGCCAGCGGCTCAATCAAAGCTCCCTCCAATGTGCTGACATTATCCGGAAGTTTAAAGCACAGGTCCGCCTCATGGGCCACATACTCCTGGAAAACACCGTCAACCGGAGGCGTTGCAAAGAAAACAACATCCGGACAAAGGTTATATTTCCCTTCCTTGCAGAACTGACAGTGGCCGCAGGTCTTCCCCGGTTCCAGGGCGACTCTGTCTCCGACCTTTAAATGCTTTACATTTTTTCCGACTTCCACAACCGTTCCTCCTGGCTCATGCCCAAGAACAAACGGTGGTTTTACAACAAAATCCCCAATGGCCCCTGTCTCATAATAATGCATGTCACTTCCGCAGATTCCCACATACTCCAGCTTTACTAAAACCTCATCATCCTTTGCCCTAGGGATATCCCTCTCTTCAAAGGCCATCTCCCCTATCCCTGTCATGATTGCTACCTTCATTTTACCTTCCATAGCTGCCTCCTTCTTAATATAGATATGTTTCCGTTATGGCTCCACAATTACTTTAATGGTTTCTGCACTCTGCTGCGCCAAAATTGCCTCTTCCACCTGCTCCACAGGGAAAGAATGGGTGATAATCGGCTCCAGTTTCAGTACCCCGCTGTTAATAAGTGCTGCTGCACGTCCATGAGTATCCGGATTAATCATAGAACCTACAATTGTCAATTCCTTTTGGAAAACCTCTTCCAGATGCAGACTGTAGATAGAATCCGGCTTCGGAACGCTGAACAACAAAATAGTCGCGCCTTTATCTGCTGCCAGGAACGCCTGCTCCGCCGCAACAGGCGTTCCTACACACTCGATTACTACATCTGCCCCCTTTCTGCCAAGCAGTTCCTCAAGTCTCTCCTTAATATCCTCATGGATCGGATCTATGGTTCCACAGGCACCAACCTCCATACCAATCTCACGTCGCATTGCTACCGGTTCGCTAAGTACCACCTTGGATGCTCCGGATATCTTAGCTAATTGTATCATAAGAAGGCCGATTGCGCCACCACCGATTACACAAACCGTATTCCCCGGCTGAATTCCAGCTTTATCGATTCCATGTACACAGCATGCCAGAGGCTCTGTCATCGCACCATATTTTAAAGGCACACGCTTGTCCAATTGATAACACTGTGTCTCCGGCACCAGGCAATACTCTGCAAATCCACCATCCCTATTGACACCAACGGCATACAGATTCTCGCACATCTGTTTCTTCCCTATCTGACAGAAATGACATTTCCCGCAGTAAATATTAGGGTCCACAGTTACATGATCGCCTGCTTTCACAGCCGTCACCTCAGAACCGACTTTCTCCACAACACCTGAAAACTCATGTCCCAAAACTACCGGAGGCTTAACGTCCGTGGAACCCTTGCTTCCATGATAAATATGTACGTCTGTCCCGCAGATTCCGCATGCTGCCACACGAATCAGCACGTCCTTTGGCCCTGCCTCAGGGACAGGATACTCTCTGACCTCAAATTTTTTCTCTCCCAAAAAATAATTTCCTTTCATCTTTCTTCTCCTTTCTATATTTATAAATAACTTATGCAAAAGTATTTTCTTTATCTGTCTCAACAATACCACATTGCATCAATCATGTCAATATAAAAGGCAATTAATGAAAATTAAAGAAAAATTTTATTTGTTTTTCGTCCTGTCTTCTATTATAATAGGATTACTGAATTCCAGTAATCCCAGTTTATCTTTTATTTACAGCTGTATTCCGGCTAAATTCCATCAGATTTGCTGCGGTTTTGTTTTCAGCCAAACCGTAATTAAACAATCCTGTATATCATGGGTTATGAAACTGTCTATCAGTTTACATAAAATAACATTCTTAAGGAGGTACCTAAATGGTATATGAAACATTTCAAACTGTACTCACAGAAAAACTGACTCAACGCCTCGGCCCTGACTGTCATCTACTGATACAAAAAATTCCTAAAAACAATGGTGTCATGCTGGACGGATTATGTATCGGCAAAAAAGGTGCATCCGTCGCCCCTACTGTCTATTTAAACAGTTACTTTGAACAATATCAGGAAGGCGCATCCATAGAACAGATTGCAGAAGAAATCACACAGCTTTATTCAAGAGATTCCTCTTTTCTCCGAACGGATTTTTCTATTATCAACGATTTCTCCAGGCTGAAAAGTAAAATCGTCTACAAACTGATTCACACCGCTGCTAATACAAATCTGTTGAAAGAGATTCCCTCAATTCCTTATCTTGACCTTTCCATTGTCTTTTATTTATATTTGGATGAAAGTCCCTCCGGTCAGATGACTGCCTTAATCTATAACCGCCATCTGACTGCATGGGATACCAGTTTAGAGGAATTATATGAGCTGGCCTCTCAAAATACGCCTGTTCTCTTTCCATCTGATTTAAAAACCATGTCCCAAATCATGCAGGAGATTCTCCGAAGAAACTGTGACAATGATGAGCCCCATGATTTTATACAGGATTTTTCCAAATCTCAACCCTTATCTCCTCTCTATGTTTTGACCAACTGCACTGGTATCAACGGCGCCTGCACCATTCTATATCCCAGAGTATTACAGGATCTTTCCCAACAGTTAAAGCAGGATCTTGTCATTCTCCCATCCAGCATCCACGAAGTTTTGCTGATTCCCTTCGATGAACATATTTCCCTAGATGAGCTGTCTGACATGGTCAAACAGGTAAATCAGGCGGAGGTTCCCATGGAAGAACAGCTTTCCGATCATGTGTACTATTACTCTTATAACTCTGATAAGGTGCTTATTCTCCAGGATTCCGCATCTCCCAACCCATGTTAAATTTTTCTGATTACTTTTCTATAAATTCTCCGGAAAATTTCACTCCATCTCCAGCAGCATTTTCTTCACTTCCAGCATCCGGTCTCTTAAAGCAGCCGCTTCCTCAAAGTTCAGTTCTGCTGCTGCCTTGTGCATCTTCTTCTGCAGTTCTTTCTGAAGTTTATTCAGCTCTCCGGCATCCATGGACTCTATATCCTTCTCATGAGCTTTGCTGTCCTCAGACGCTGCCTTGGAAATCGCAATTAAATCGCGGACCGCTTTCTTTATAGACGTAGGAGTAATCCCATGTTCTTCATTATATTGCTGTTGAATCTTACGACGTCGGTTCGTCTCATCAATGGCAGTCCGCATAGAATCCGTAACCGTATCGGCATACATAATTACATGTCCTTCTACATTTCTGGCCGCACGTCCTACCGTCTGTATCAGGGAAGTCTCTGAACGAAGAAATCCTTCCTTATCTGCATCCAGAATTGCAACCAGGGAAATCTCCGGAATATCCAGCCCCTCCCGCAGAAGATTGATCCCCACCAGCACGTCAAATACATTCATACGCATGTCACGGATAATCTCTGCACGTTCCAGAGTATCAATGTCAGAGTGGAGGTACTTCACGCGAATCCCAACTTCCCGCATATAATCAGTCAGATCCTCTGCCATCCGTTTTGTCAGGGTGGTTACCAGAACCTTGTTTCCCTTATCCGTTTCCTTATTCACCTCGGAAACCAGGTCATCAATCTGTCCTTCCACAGGCCTTACTGAAATCTCCGGATCCAAAAGTCCCGTAGGACGAATGATCTGTTCTGTCCTCATCAGCTCATGCTCCGCCTCATACACAGACGGCGTGGCAGACACGAACATCATCTGGTCGATCTTCCCCTCAAACTCCTGAAAATTCAATGGCCGGTTGTCCAGAGCCGAGGGCAGGCGGAAACCATAATCCACCAGAGTCTGTTTCCTGGAACGATCTCCGGCATACATGCCTCTTACCTGCGGTAACGTGATATGGGATTCATCAATAATAATCAGAAAATCATCCGGGAAATAATCAATCAGAGTATAAGGCGGCTCCCCAGGTGCCGAACCGATCAGATGCCTGGAATAATTCTCGATTCCGGAGCAGAAGCCTGTCTCCCGCATCATCTCCACATCAAAGTTGGTTCTCTCCGCAATTCTTTGAGCCTCCAGCAACTTGTCCTCACTCTTAAAGTAAGCCACCTGCTCTTTCATCTCCTCCAGAATATTTTTCGCCGCCGCTTCCATCTTCTCCTTGGGAACCACGTAATGGGAAGCCGGAAACAGCGCCACATGCCCCAGCTGTGCCTTCACCTCGCCTGTTAGTGTATCAATCTCCGTAATGCGATCCACCTCGTCTCCAAAGAATTCGATGCGATACGCCTCATTGCCGGAATAAGCCGGAAATACTTCCACCGTATCCCCCCTCACCCGGAAGGTTCCCCGGTGGAAATCCATATCGTTGCGGTCATACTGAATATCAATCAGCTTGTGAATCACCTCATCACGGTCTTTTATCATCCCAGGACGAAGGGAGATTACCATCTCCTGATAATCAATAGGACTTCCCAACCCATAGATGCAGGAAACCGAAGATACAATAACCACATCCCGCCTCTCCGATAACGCCGCCGTAGCCGAGTGGCGCAGCTTGTCTATCTCGTCATTGATGGCAGAGTCCTTCTCGATGTAGGTATCGGTGGAGGGGACGTAGGCTTCGGGTTGGTAGTAGTCGTAGTAGGAGACAAAATATTCTACCGCGTTACTCGGAA
>CAJUPP010000016.1 GCA_910588325.1 uncultured Hungatella sp. | reverse complement strand
ATCTGGTGGACCGGGTGATCCCGATGCTTCCCCATAAGCTGTCCAACGGCATCTGTTCCCTGAATGCAGGAACCGACCGTCTGGCCCTCAGCTGCATCATGGAGATCGACGGGAAGGGCAATGTCATCGGTCACCAGATTTCGGAGAGTGTGATTCAGGTAGACAGGCGCATGACCTACACGGCAGTGAACGCCATTGTGACGGATCAGGATCCGGAGACTATGGAAGAGTACCGGGATTTTTGTGATATGTTCTTTCTTATGAAGGAACTGGCGGAGATCCTCAGGGAAAAAAGAAGGCAGAGAGGCTCCATAGATTTTGATTTTCCGGAGAGCAAGATTGTCCTGGACAGCAAGGGAAGACCCCTGGAGATCAAGCCCTATGAGCGCAATACGGCTACAAGAATCATTGAAGATTTCATGCTTATTGCCAATGAGACCATTGCTGAGGACTGCTTCTGGCAGGAGCTGCCCTTTGTGTACCGTACTCACGATATACCGGATTCCGAGAAGATGAAACGGCTGGGAACCTTCATCAACAATTTCGGCTATACCATCCGGACGCAGAACGG
Organism: uncultured Hungatella sp.; assembly: GCA_910588325.1. GTDB lineage: Bacteria > Bacillota > Clostridia > Lachnospirales > Lachnospiraceae > UBA3402. The sequence continues at coordinate 51,744 of CAJUPP010000016.1, read as the reverse complement.
GGAGGTACATCCCAAGGAGCTGCAGAAGCTGCTTGACAAGATTGAAGGGACGCCGGAGGAGGCTTTGATCAGCCGTCTGACTCTCCGCTCCATGCGGCAGGCAAAATATACGGTTATCTGCACCGGGCATTTCGGGCTGGCGGCCAACTATTATACTCATTTTACATCTCCTATCCGCCGGTATCCGGACCTGCAGATTCACCGGATTATCAAGGAAAATTTAAAGGTGGGGCTGGGAGAGAAGAGAATTTCCCACTATGAGAGGATTCTGCCGGAGGTGGCGAACCAGTGTTCCGCTATGGAGAGGAGGGCCGACGAGGCGGAGCGGGAGACCGACAAGCTGAAGAAATGTGAATACATGTCCAGACATTTGGGAGAACAGTTTGTGGGAGCCATTTGCGGTGTTACAAACTGGGGGCTTTATGTGGAACTGCCCAATACGGTGGAAGGCCTGGTGCGGGTCAATGAGCTGACAGAGGATTATTTTGTCTTCGACGAGGCTAATATAGAGCTGGTGGGAGAGCTGACAAATATCCGGTATAAGCTGGGACAGAAGGTCATCGTGGAGGTGGCCGGCACGGATAAGCTGACACGGACCATTGATTTTAAGATGATTGGAAGCCCTGAGAAGGCGGAGTGATGTTTGGAGAGAGGGCGGCTGCGGACATTTTTGGAGAATGGATGCAAAATGCAAAAAAGGAACGGATCTCAGCAACGCAGAGTCAGTAAAAAAGACAGAAAAAGGATGGATTGGTATGGGAAAAGAATCGACGAAACTGATTGCCAACAACAAAAAGGCATACCATGATTATTTTATAGAGGATAAATACGAAGCGGGCATCGAACTGTTTGGTACGGAGGTAAAATCCATACGTATGGGAAAGTGCAGCATAAAGGAGGCGTTTATCCGGATCGAAAAGGGGGAGGTGTATATTTACGGTATGCACATCAACCCTTATGAGAAGGGAAATATTTTCAATAAGGATCCCCTGCGGACACGGAAGCTTCTTCTGCATAAATCTGAAATAAACAGGCTTTTGACAAAGGCCACAGAGAAAGGGTATACCCTGGTACCTTTGCAGGTGTATTTTAAAGGGAGCCTGGTGAAGGTGGAGATCGGGCTGGCCCGAGGAAAAAAACTGTACGATAAACGAGACGATATTTCCAAAAAAGATCAGAAGAGAGAGATTGAGAGGGAGTTTAAGCAGACATTTCGTGGATAAAACATGGTTTCTTGAAGATATTTTAAACACTGTGGAAATAGACGGACTGAAATTAAAAGAACTATAAAGGAGTATTAACATGGGATTTTCAGTAAATGTAGACGTATCCGTAATCGCCGTGTTTCTGCAGGGGCTTTTCAGCTTTTTCTCTCCCTGTGTCCTTCCCCTTCTGCCTCTTTATATCGGTTACCTGTCAGGCGGCACCAGGACCGTAGGAGAGGACGGAAAGGTTCGCTATAACCGGGGGAAAGTTATGGGAAACACGGTGTTTTTTGTGTTTGGAATCAGTTTTGCGTTCTTTCTGTTAGGGGTGGGGATGACGGCTGTGGGAAGCTTTTTTCACCGGAACCAGCTGTGGTTTACCAGAATCGGAGGTGTGCTAATCTTTCTTCTGGGCCTGTATCAGCTGGGGGTGTTCGGTTCCTCCTCGGTGCTGGGAAAGGAAAGGCGGCTTCCCATCCGGCTGGATACCATGGCAGTGTCGCCGGTGGTTGCTTTTGTTATGGGATTTACTTTCAGCTTTGCGTGGACTCCTTGTGTAGGGCCTGTCCTGGCAAGCGTGCTGATTATGGCGGCTTCTGCCGGTACACAGGCGGCGGGAATCCTGTTGATAGGCGTGTATACTTTAGGATTTGTCCTGCCTTTTTTGGCGGCGGGATTATTTGCCGCTTCTCTTTTGAATTTCTTTAAAAAGCATAATCGGGTGGTGCAGTATACGGTGAAGGCAGGCGGTATCCTGATGGTGATCATAGGCGTTATGATGTTTACGGGAACTATGAGTTCTGTGAGCGGTATGTTGTCCGGAAACGATTCTTCTGGGCTGGGGGCCGCCCAGGGGCAGCAGGAGGAGGCCGGCCGGGGGCAACAGGAAACCCAGGGATACCAGGAGTCTCAGGGGGAACAAAAGCCTCAAGGGCAGAATGAAAGCCAGGCAGATGCCAAGTCCCGGCCGGAGGAACATTCAAAGACCGGAGCGGACGGGCAGGCGAAAGACGCGAAATCGAATCTGCCTCCTGCCATTGATTTTACTCTGACAGATCAGTATGGGAATACCCACACTTTATCGGATTACAAAGGAAAAACCATATTCTTAAATTTCTGGGCTACCTGGTGTCCGCCCTGCAGGGCGGAGATGCCGGATATCCAGAAGATTTATGATTCTTATAAGGAGAATGAAGACGATACCCTGGTTGTCCTGGGAATCGCAGGCCCGGGGCAGGGAAGGGAGAAGGACAAAGAAGGAATCACCGATTTCCTGGAGGAAAACGGCTATACCTATCCGGTGCTTATGGATGAATCTGGCCAGGTGTTTACTGACTACGGGGTGTATTCCCTGCCTACCACCTTTATGATCGACAAGGACGGTAATGTGTTCGGATATATAAGCGGGCAGCTGGATGAAGAGATCATGCGGGATATTATTAAGCAGACCATGGATGGGCAGCGGCGATAGAAGGGAAACGGATGCAGAGATGGATTGACCGTTTTTCCATGCCTTTTTGATGGATTGTCCATGTTGTTTTTTTCATGAAAATGTTATGATGAAATCACAAAGAAGAACGACAGAAGTTACAGAAGGATTGCGGATTGATTTTATCAAGGAGGAGGACAACATGAAGAAAACGAAAAAAATACTTGCACTGGCTCTTGCGGGGATGATGGCTGCATCCGCTCTGGCAGGATGTTCCAAAACCGGCGGGAAAGAAGAAACGACAGCCGCGACGGCATCCCAGACCCAGGCTCAGGAAACAAAAGCCCCGGAGACCAAAGAGGAAAAGGCAGAAAGCTCCCAGGAATCCGGCGACGGCGGGTGGGAGTATAAAGAAGCCACCCTGTCGCTGCTGATTGACAACAACGTATCTTTAGACGGGCTGGATGCGGTGTGCAAGCTGGCCAGGGAAAAACTGGGAATCACCATTGAGATCGAGTATAAGGTAGACGACAGTGTGTTAAAGACCAGGCTGGCTTCCGGTGAGATGACGGATCTGCTGGTATATAATTCCGGCGCATTGCTTGGAGCTTTGAATCCTTCGGAGTATTTTATGGATTTAAGCAATGAATCCTTTGTGGACAAATACGATGATACCTACAAAGCTTCTGTTACGGTTGACGGTGTGGTGTACGGTGTTCCCTTTGCCTCCACACAGGCCGGAGCCGTTATGTATTATAAACCGATTTATGAAAAGCTGGGACTTGAAGTCCCTCATACATGGGAAGATTTTTTAGCTAACTGCGAGGCAGTAAAGGCAGCAGGAGAGACAGCGTACATCAGCTGCACGGCGAAAAAATCTATGACCCAGGTGCTGTTTTTGGGAGATCATTACAATGTGACTGCTGAGAATCCGGATTTTGTCAGTGCCTTTGAGAAAGGCGAGGCAAAGTATGCTACGGATCCGGCAGCATTAAAAAGCTGGAAAAAATATGAGGATGTGCTTCCCTATCTGCAGGAAGGACACACGGCCACTACGTATGATGAAGCCTGCGATATGCTGGCCGACGGCCAGGGGGCTCATTGGATCTGTCTGACTCAGGCCTTGTCCAATATCTATTCTCTGTACGGCGAGGAGACTGTAAACAACATCGGTGTATTCGGAGTTCCGGGAGACGATCCGGATAATCACGGATTGACCGTATGGATGCCAAACTCTCTGTACGGAAGCCTGAATTCAGAAAAGAAAGACGATATTCTGCGGTTTATGGAGTTCTATATTTCGGATGAGGCATTGAATGCCTATGCAGGCGCCATTCTTCCTGACGGTCCGTACTGCATCAAAGGGTATTCTCTTCCGGATAATTCTTATGACGCTGTCAAGAACGACATGCAGGCATATTTTGATGCAGGTAAGACTGCGGTTGCCATGGAATTTGAGACAGCCGTAAAAGGAGCAAACTGTTCTGTTACGACTCAGTCACTGATTTCCGGGCTGACTACCGGGGATGCTGCGGCTGCGGATTACGACGAGGATTGTAAACTGCAGGCGGTTCAGCTGGGGCTTGATTGGAAATAGGATTTAGGGGCGTATGAAATACGCCCCCTTTTTTGAAAGCAGGTGAGCGGATTGAGACAGAAAAAAAGATATTCGGGGTGGTTTATGGCTCCCACCATGGTGATTTTTATTACGCTTTTCATACTCCCTCTTGTTATTTCCTTCTACTTCAGCCTTACAGTCTGGAGCTTTACGGACGTGACCTTTGTGGGACTTGAGAATTTCAAAATGTTTTTAAAGGACAGGGCTTTAAGCCACAGCCTTGTGAATACATTTGTGTATTCTTTTATGACCTGCGGTGTGAAGGTGGTGCTGGGATTTTTTCTTGCCGTATACCTGACATCCCATATAAAGCTGAAGAGGACGCTGCGCTCGGTTGTATTTTTTCCCCACCTTGTCAGCTCTGTGGCGGTGGGAATCACATTTACAGCCCTTATGCACCCGTCCAGAGGCCTGATTAACAAGGTGATTCAGTTTTTTGGCGGCCCCTCTGTCAACTGGCTGGGGGATCCTTCCATCGCGCTGTTTTCCATCATCGGAACAGATGTGTGGAAGGGCCTGGGAGTGGCGACGGTGATTTTTATATCAGGAATCCAGGCTATTGACAGGACTTACTACGAGGCGGCAGAGGTAGACGGGGCCAGAGGGCTCCAGATCTTACGTTACATCACCATGCCTCTGTGCCGCCCTGCCATGAATTCTGTCATTATCCTGGCACTGGTCTCAGGGATGAAATCCTTTGATTTAATCAAAGCCATGACAGAGGGAGGGCCGGGGACAGCTACGGAGGTCATCGCCCTGTCGGTGTATAAACAGTTTGCTGCCGGCTACTATGGTTTATCTACGGCCGGCAATGTGATTATGCTTGTGGTAATCGGATTGATCGCTTATCCTCTGCAGAAGTTTTTAATTAGTCGGGAAGATTAGGAGGCGGCACAGATGAATAAGAAAAAAATAAGGTGTTATCTGGCTACGGCAGGCGGTGTGATTGCAGGATTTTTTATTTTTGTGATTCCATTTTGGTTTATGCTTGTCAATGCGTTAAAGGACAGAAAGGAAGCCAATCGGCTGAGTATTGCTTTTCCGGAAAGCATCCGCCTGGAAAATTTTACGGAGGTAATCAGGGAACAGAACTATATGCTTCTTCGGGCGTATAAAAACAGTTTTATCCTGGCTTTTTTTTCCATTATTCTTCTGATTTTATTTTCCTCTATGGCCGGATATGTGCTTCAGAGACGAAGCGACAGGAAAATGTCCGTGGCAAATACCCTGATCCTGGCCGGTCTTATGGTTCCGCCGGCTATTATGCCAACCATATGGGTGTTGCAGGCCCTGAAGCTTTATAAAACCATGCCGGGAATGGTTCTCATCGAGGTGGCTCTCCACACTCCCTTTACGGTTATGCTTTACCGCGGATTTATGTCTTCTATCCCGGTAGAGCTGGAGGATGCCAGTTATATAGACGGATGCTCCGGATGGAAAACCTTCTGGACTGTAGTGTTTCCGCTGCTAAAACCTGTAAGCGCAACTGTCACCATACTAAATGCGGTTTCGGTCTTCAATGATTTTATGAATCCTCTTTATTTCCTGCCGGGAAGCAAAAATGTGACACTGCAGCTGACTCTGTACAGTTTTATCGGACAGTTTTCCAGTTCTTACAATCTTCTGTTTGCGGATGTTATTTTAATTGTCCTGCCTATGCTGATCTTGTTCTTCCTGTTAAATGACAGGATCGTGGAAGGTATGACGGCAGGAGCCGTGAAAGGCTGAGAGGGAGGCGGGAATTTCCGCGAAAGGAAAAGGCATGCGGTTTCAGAAACGAATATTGCTTCATTACGGAATCATTCTTTTTGTATCAGTGGCAGTTATCTCGGTACTTCACTATCAGTCAACACGGAAACAATCTTTGTCCGAAGAATATTCCTATCTTCAGACACTGGCTTCCCAGATGACCAGGCACCTGGAGCTGCAGTACAGTTCTATGGAGGAGGCGGCGGAGGCCCTTCTCTCAGATCCGGATATGCTGGATAATCTGAGGATTCTGGCAACCGTCCCCGGTGAAAGCAGCTACCGTCAGGATGCAGAGAAGAATATTAACATTAAATTGAACACATACCATATTGTGAAACGATATTACCGGGTCATAGCCTACAATCAGCTGGGGGATATTTTTGCCAGCTACGATTTTGATGAGAGGAAGGTTGCTGACACAGTGCCTGCTGCCCAGGAGGAGTTGACCCGGCAGGCCACGGGACAGAAAGGTAAATCCGTGCTGATTGCTCCCCACACAGACCCGTGGGGGCTTAAGGAACAAAAAAAAGTGTACAGCCTTCTTAAGGAGGTTCTGGGATATAAAACTTATCTGGAGGTTCAGCAGACAGAGGAGAGTCTGGAGCATATTTTTTCCGTCTATGATGAGGACATACGGGTAACGGCTGTGTTCGGCGAAGGAAAGCTGCTGTATGGGACAAAAGAAAATATTCCCAGGGGATATCCGAATGCGGAGCTTGTGGCTTCCTCATATTCGGAGTTGACAGGAGTGACAGTTATGGTTGCGGAGAACAAAAGCGTGGTGTTCCGCAAAATGTCAGGTTCTCTGTGGGTGGAGTGGGGAGCCCTTGTCCTGTTTGCAGGCCTTTTTGCTTTTTTTCTGTACCAGGCTTCTAAGTATATAGCCAGGCCTGTCAATGAGTTAAGGGAGCAGATGGAGAAAGGGAATTTTGAGAATCCGGAAGAGCAGATCCATATTGAAAACAGTATGGACGAGATCAAGGCTCTGGCAAATGCGTATGAGAGAGTCATAAAAAGGCTGAGGGAATCCCTTCTGAAGGAAAAAAGCCTGTCCTATCTGCAGCTTCAGGCCCACTATGATCTTCTACAGGCCCAGATAAATCCTCATTTTTTTCACAATGTCCTGAATGTGATTTCATCCAGAGGGCTTTCTACAGGAGATGAGACTATCTGTGAGATGTGTGAAAGCCTGGCAGGTATGTTTCGCTACGCTACAGGCAACAAGGTGCGGTATGTTCCGGTCAGAGATGAGATAGGATATCTGGAACAGTACCTGTATCTGATGAAGCTGCGCTTTTGTCATAAAATACAGTATTCCATAGAGGTGGAGGAAGAGCTTCAGACCCAGATGGTTCCCAAGATCGTGTTTCAGCCTGTGGTGGAGAATTCCATCAAGCATGGGTTTAACCGCCATGAAGATGTGATGGAAATCCGGATCCGGGGGAGAATAGACAGGGAGAAGAACCAGTGGGAGATGCTGTTTGAAGATAACGGGGAAGGAATAGATCAGAATACCATAAGGCAGCTGGAGGAAGGGATGGCGGCCATGAGAAGAAATATAAAAGACTGTCAGGCTGATAACGGGATGGAAATCGGCGGTATGGGGCTTTTAAATGCCTATGCCAGACTGATTCTGTTTCTGGGAGATGATGCAAAGCTGACCATTTACGGATCAGGACACGGAACCAGGGTGGTGATATCCGCGCCGGTGGATTCGTAAAGAGTCATTCCTGGTAAAAAATCAGAAAACATTGGAACCACTGTATAGGGGGTAAAGACAGCAGCAGAGGCAGGGGGATGTAACATGTTTCAGGTTTTAGTGGTGGACGATGAGCCAAGTGCGGCGGAATATATCTGCAATATTATCCATTTGAAATGTCCCAGGCTTACGGTTATAGCTACGGCGGAGAACGGAAAAGAAGGCCTGGAGAAATTTTTTCAGTATATGCCGGATCTGGTGATAAGCGATGTGAAGATGCCTGTCATGGACGGGCTGGAGATGATAAAAGAGATTAAGGCAGCCAAAGAGGAGACTTCGGTGATGCTTGTCAGCGGATACCAGGAGTTTGAGTATGTCAGGGCGGCTTTAAAATACGGAGTATCAGATTACATTTTAAAACCTATGACACCGTCCGGTTTTGCAGCGTCTATAAAACCGGTGATTCAGAAAATGTGCCAGAGGATGTATGAGCAGCAAAAAAAGCTGGCCCGCTCCATGATTATGGGGGAAGGAGTAGGAAGAGAGCAGATGAGGCAGTGCTTCCGGGAAGAGGCTTATTATGTGGCTGTCATAAGAGAAAACGGGCTGCCCAGAAGATTTACGGACACCTGGGAGCTGGAGATTATTTCCGAGCCGGAAAATACCATATTTGTCTACGGAAGGGACGACAGGGAGGCGCTGTATATCTGTCCGGAAAAGGCGGTTTCTGCCCTGGGATTTCTAAAGTTTATAGAGAAGGAAAGCAGCCAGAAAATAAAAGAAAGCAATTTCGTGACTACGGTGATGGCAAGAGCTGCGGTTTTGCGTGAGAAGCTGGGAGAGACAGTAGAAGGAATCTATGGGGAGATGAACCGGCGCCTGTCTGTGGGAGTCACCCAGAAGATTTTCATGGAGCCGCCCCCGGATAAGGAAGAGGAGAAACAGAAATTCCACAGAAATGAAATTATTAAAAATATGGAGCGATGTCTGGAAAAAAGGGATTTCAGCCAGTTTTTTATGGAGCTTTCTGATGTTTTAAAAGAAGCAGAGGAAGGAAAATATCCCCAGCTGTATCTGGAGCAGATGATACGCCAGATTCTTTCAAGAACAAAACAATTTTTTAATGGGAGCCAGGATATCCTGGAGGAAGAACGGATGTTTGAAGATGCATTTTATGATGCGGGGACAACTGGGGATCTGCTGGAAAATCTGAAAAGCATTCTCTCCCGCTACTGGAAAAAGGATAAGGAATCGGTGAAGCTGGATTCCAGAGAATTCCTGGATGAGATCAAGAAGTATATAGATAATAATCTGGATCAGGAACTGACGGTTCCCTCCATGTGCAGGGAATTTCATTTATCCCAGTCCTATCTGAACCTGATTTTCCGCAAACATGGCATGGAATCTTTTAACACCTATCTGAGAAATACAAGGATCAGAAAAGCCAAGGAGATCATGGATCGCAATCCCCAGATGTTTATAAAAGATGTGGCATTGATGGTAGGGTATAAGGATCAGTTTTATTTCAGCCGCATATTCCGGGCTGTCACAGGGGTTTCCCCGTCCACTTATCCAAGGGGGTGATATGATTTTGTGCAACAGGGAACCGCGGATATGGCGGAAAATCAGCTGTAAAAGCAGGTGCAGCAGAGATTTTGAGAGTACATTACAGACATAAGGGGGAGTAGATATGCTTTATCCGGAGAGACAGCAGCCATTTTCTATGAAGATTTTCCGAAATCCTCCGGCCAATTACCGGGATATACCTTTCTGGGCCTGGAATACGGCTGTGACAGAGGAGGATATTGATTTCTGCCTGTCTGTTTTAAAAGAAATGGGGATGGGAGGCGGATTCATCCACAGCAGGACAGGGCTGGATATTCCGTATCTGGGAGAGCGCTTTATGGGGCTGGTTGTCTATGCCCACAAGAAGGCAGGGAATCTAGGGATAAAGACCTGGCTTTACGACGAAGACAGGTGGCCTTCCGGGTTTGCAGGAGGGTATGTTACGGCAAATCCGGCATATCGTGCCAGATATCTGGTCTGGACTCTAAAGGAATACAAGGAAGGGGAGATCCCAGAGGAGTCTGAAAAGGGATCTACGGCAAAGGCCGTGCGCAGCAGCGACAGAAAGCTTTTAGGGGTCTACCGGGTGGAGGCTGAGAACGGGTATTTAAAAGGGTATGAAAGACTTGGCATGGAGGACAGGGGAGAAGAAAAGACAGGGGAAGACCCGGGAGCCAGCCAGGAAAAGGACAGAAGAGGCCGGGTATGGCGGGCTTATCTGGAGGTGTGTGGAGACAATCCCTGGTTTAATAACCAGTCCTATGTGGACACGCTGAACCCTGAGGCGGTAAAAGCATTTATTGAAAGTACATATGAACGGTACAGGCAGCTGGCAGGCGGGGAATTTGGAAAGGAAATCCCGGGGATTTTTACGGATGAGCCTCAGTTCACACCTATGGAGCAGGCGGGAAGCACAGAAAGCAGGGAAGAGGTGATCCTGCCGTTTACGGACAGGCTTCCCCGGATATTTAGAGAAACCTATGGCTTTGATTTGCTGGACAGGCTGCCGGAACTGTTCTATGACAGAGAAGGGGAGTATTCCAGGGCCAGATATTGTTATCATGAGCTTGTAAGCAGGCTGTTTTCAGAAAGCTACTGCCGTCAGATCGGGCAGTGGTGCCAGGAAAACCACATTGCACTTACAGGCCATCTGATGAAAGAACCTCTTTTGTCTTCCCAGACGGCTTATGTGGGGGAAACCATGAGAGCCTATGCCGGGTTCCAGATTCCGGGGATGGATCTGCTATGTGACAGAAGGGAGTTTACCACGGCTAAACAGGTTCAGAGCGTGGTCCGCCAGTTTGGCAGGGAAGCTATGATCAGTGAGCTTTATGGGGTTACCAACTGGAGCTTTGATTTTCGGGGGCATAAGCTTCAGGGAGACTGGCAGGCGGCTCTGGGGGTTACGGTGCGGGCGCCCCACCTGGCATGGATTTCCATGGAAGGAGAGGCAAAGAGAGATTACCCGGCTTCTATCTTTTATCAGTCGCCCTGGTACAAGGAGTATAAGCTGATAGAGGACTATTTTGCCAGAATTGCCGTGCTTATGAGCCGGGGGGAGGGGATGGCAAAAATCGGGGTGATCCACCCGGTGGAGACCTGCTGGCTTTTGTGGGGAACCAGGGAAAAGTCAATAGGGATGCTAAAAGAGCTGGATGAGAAATTTGTGGGGCTGACAGACTGGCTTTTAAGGAACTGCCTGGATTTTGATTTTATATCGGAAGGACTGATTCCGGAATTGTACAAAGGCAGCCGAAAAAAGAAGTGCCAGATAGGGAAGATGTGTTATGAAGCCATCCTGGTGCCCTTTATGGAGACTATGAAAAGTGCAACAGTTGAAATGCTTAAGGAGTATGAGAAAGAGTGCGGAAAAGTAATCTTCCTGGAGAAAATTCCCGGCTGTGTGGATGGGATACAGTCAGAAAAGGTAAAGGGGCTGAAGACAGACAGCAATGTTATCAGCCATTGGGGAATCAGGCTTTTGGAAGAACTAAAGGAATATAGGGAACTGGAATTGTTTTACGGAGCGTATGAAAGGGCGGAGGATCTTCTTTGCCGGATGCAACAGGAGGGGGAGAAGCAGTATCTGTTTATTGCCCATAAGTATAATCCGGAGAAAAAGGATCTGGTACAGAAAAAGCACCTTACGGTCAGGCTGAAGGGGGTTTGGAGCTGTACACGCTTAAACCCTATGGACGGAACCTGTATTGGGCTTGAACACTGCCGGTATACAAAACAGGAGACAGAATTTTCTGTGGACTGGTATGAGCATGACAGCCTTCTTCTGATGATGAATCCAGGGGGAAAAGAGGAGGAAGACTTCCGGGGCTCGGGGGATGAGGCAGAAAAGGGCAAAGAGGAGAGAAGGGCGCTGCCTGTACCTAGCCGCTGTTCCATAACCCTGCAGGAGCCCAATGTCCTGGTTTTGGATATGCCAAAGTATTCTTTTGATGGGCAGCCCTGGCAGGAACAGGAGGAAATCCTGCGGCTGGATAATAAGCTGAGAAAGACGCTGGGCTATCCCTTACGTACTGAGGCCTGGGCTCAGCCATGGGCAGCAAAACGGCAGGTGCCAGGAAAAGGTGCAGGTCTGGGAGAGGAGACAGGTTTCGGCTGGAAGGCTGTCCTGGAGGAGGCAGGGTGCCATAAGAAGGCCCGGTGCCTGGAACTGTGCTATGAGATCTGGTCGCTGACAGAAGTGGAGAATGTGGAAGCAGGGCTGGAGCAGCCGGAGGAATGTACTTTGTACTGGAACGGAGAGAGGAAAAGCCGGGAGGAAACCGGATGGTATGTGGACAGAAAGATAAAAACCTTGTCTCTGGGAAGGCTAAAGGCAGGGAGGAATGAGCTGCGGATTGTCCGGAGCTTCCATGAAGGAGCCAACCTGGAAGCTGTGTATCTTCTGGGAGATTTCGGGGTCTGTGTAAGGGGCCAAAGGGCAGTGGTGACAGAACCTGTCAGAGAGCTGGACTTCGGTGACTGGACGGTTCAGGGACTTCCGTTTTATGGAGGCAACGTAGTTTACCATCTGGAAACAGAGGGGAACGGGAAAGAGGCAGAGATAGAAATCAGCCGTTTCGCCACGCCTCTTGTCACAGTGGATATGGAAGGGGAAAAGAAAGGGAGTATTGCTTTCTCGCCATACAGGCTGAATCTTGGAGTGATTCCTGAGGGAAAGCACGAGATCCATATCACCGCATTCGGAAACAGGGTGAATACCTTCGGAGCGCTGCACAACTGCGACATGGAGGATAATAAGTCAGCACCGGATTACTGGAGGACAAAGGGCTGTAAATGGTCCTATGAATACTGCTTAAGGCCCTCCGGGATTCTGAAGACACCGGTTTTGAGGAAAATAATTTGACATTTTTCTGAAACTATGCTAATCTATATGCAGCCTCAGATATGTTATAAGGGGCTGTACTGGTTTCGACAGGGATCATGCAGCTGGTGAAGCTATCCCCATGCGATGGGTTAAATGGCAAAATTAAAATTAAACGCTGAAGATAATTTAGCATACGCTGCTTAATTGCAGCCGTCAGCCTTAACGCACTCACACGTTAAGAACCTGGCGTCGATGATGTGAGAAACGACGTATGCAAAGCTTTGCGCATATGGGCGTATGATGAAGCTACTGAAACCGTCAGAATGTTAGTCTTCGGGCGGCAGAGGGAATGAAAAAGGACTGACTATGATAGTAGAAGAACAGGGAATTGGTTTTTGGACACGGGTTCAAATCCCGTCAGCTCCATATGTGAATGCTTGAAAACATGGTTTTTCAAGCATTTTTGTGTGTATCTACATTTAAGCAATTAAACAGAAAAGCCTGACAAAACAGATTTTTATTTTAGGGGGATGACATCTATGGAACAGATTGCATGGGATGATAAGTTTAATATTGGTGTAGAAGTAGTGGACAAGGCGCATGCCAAGCTTTTTCGGATCATGAAAAAGCTGCTTGAGATTCCGGAGGATACTGACAGCAATCCGTCTACATACAAAGAAGGAATCAAATATCTGGAAGCCTATACCATGACACATTTTCTGGAAGAAGAATCATATATGCGTTCCATTCGCTACAGTGGTTATGCACAGCACAAACGAATTCATGATAATTTCAGGGATAAGACATTGGTTTCCATCAAAAAAGACCTGGAGTTGTCAGGTTATTCTACTGCAGCTATTCAGCGTTTGCTACTTGCCATGAATAACTGGCTGGCAGAGCATATTATGGTGGAAGATCAGGCAATTGTGGGGAAAAGTTTTGCCCGGAAAAATAAAAAGTCTTCCTCTTATCTTCCTCTTATATCAAAGACAGTAAACCGGGCGACAATGGAGGTGTTTCAGATAGAGTCAAAGCTTTTCAGTGAAGAGTACAAAGGACAGAATATGGGAAATGTTTTCTACTGTCAGCGCTCTTATGATATTGAAGGAGGAAGCCGTGTTCAGATTCTTTTGGGAGTCGGAGATCTTCTGATGGTACGGGGAGTCAATCGTATACTGGGAACACGAATGACTCAAAAGGATAAGGCCGAGATTGACAGGGAAACGATTTTGAAGATTTTTGCGTTGCTTTTTGAGAATGTAAGCAAGATGTTCCATGTGGAAAAAGCCCTTGAATTTGGAAAGGATAATCTGCTGGATAAAGATACATTTCGTACGGATTTTATGAAAGGATATCCCTGCCGAATGTTGTTTAGTACAAAGGTTGGATATGTTCTTTTCTGTTATCGAAGCTGGAGGGTGAAAGAACAGACAGGAAATGGAAAGCAGTAGAGAAAGCAATCATTAAAAAAATAGAATTGCCGGCCTGACAGTACACACTGCGGCCGACAATTCTATTCAATTCTAACCTTCCAGCTAACTATCAATCAAATCAATCTCTTTTATTTCCCATCCATCGGAAAACTGACAATCGCATAATCCCCCAGCGCATGAGGCACCGGAATGGAAAAATACAGCGTACTCTGATTTAAATAACTGAAGGACTGCGGGAAATCTGCCGTTCCATCTGAGGATTTCAGCGGAAAGTCCGCCTGATTAAACAGATTCGTATAGTCCTCAAGGGTCTGTGTGGCCCGGTATTCCAGGAGAGCATTTTTTAACTCGCTGTTTACCTGATAAAACTCTACATCATCGGACATCAGGTAACCGGCCATGGTGTAGGCGTCAGAGTAATCATTGATTCCCAAGGACTTAACCTGCTGCAAATCTACCGTATTGGTAAAGAATACACTGACAGGATAAGCGCCGTCTTTCAACTTGTAAGAACCGGTATAAACCACGGTTGCGCGATTACGGTCCAGGGACTCTACCCTGCACTTGATATCCATGGATTCCAGATTGCCGTCTGCTTCCATGGAAGTATACAGTGAGGAGGCATTCTCTTTTAGAAGTTGATTGACCTGTTCCTGTTTGCCGGAATCATTCATGTTGGAAATCTCCGGATAAGCAATGGTGATATTCACATTATCCTGGGGATGATAGGAAAGGGTCTGGGAGGAAATCTGGCCGGCATCATCGGAAGCTTTGGTGGTTTCCTCTTCCTCGGTGGTGGTTTCTTCTTCTTGGGCAGTAGTGGGAGCCATGGTTTCTCTGGCAGCAGTGGTATGAATACTGGATAAATCTACTTCCTCATGCTTTTTTTTACAGCCATTTAACAATAGGATACTGCCTGCAAGAAGCAGCAGAATAGAAAATTTACGTTTCATAAGATATCTCCTTTGTATTTTGCGTTTTTTGTGTTATAGTTCTTATTATACAATCAAGGTTCAGCTTTTGGAAGAGGCAAAATTATTACATAATACTTAATTACAGGAATAAACGCAAAGATTGAAAGGAACTATAAATTAAAATGGAAAAAAATCATATTTTACAGAGAAACGCAGGATTATTTACCTTTTTTATCAGCGGGATCTGTGTCATCAGCAGCGGAGTTGTGGTAAGCCTTCTTCAGGAAGCATATGGGTTTGCTTACCATATGACAGGAACCCTTCTGTCCCTGGTAAGCGTTGGAAATCTTCTGTCTGGTTTTATGACGGCTGCCCTTAACGGAAAGCTGGGAATGAAAAAGACGGCCATGCTTCTGACTGCCGGGTATGGAATCGGATATCTGGCAATGGGAATGACCACATGGATGACCTTATTGATGCTGGCATTTTTTTTGTTGGGAATCGCAAAGGGGTGTGTCATCAATACCTGCACCATCCTGGTGGGGAATAATTCTAAAAACAGGGCCGTGGGCATGAATCTGATGCACAGCTGCTATGCCTTAGGGGCGCTTCTGTGTCCGTTCTTTATCGCCGTCACAACGTCTTTCGGCTCCATGGTTCCGTTGTTTGTGCTGGCGGTCATCGGAATGGCCATGTGGGTGATATTTTTGATGACGCCCATGACAGCAGACCAAAAACAAAAGGAAAAGGGGACGGATTGGGGGTTTCTGAAAATTAAAAAGTTCTGGCTTCTGACAGGGCTTTTATTCTGTCAGAATGCGGCAGAATTCAGCGTCAACGGATGGATGGTTACCTATTTTAAAGGAAGGGGAATTTTATCAGGAGTTTTAAGCACCTATACGGTGACCGTGATGTGGTCGGCTACTTTGATAGCCAGACTTTTGATTGCATTTGTATTTCCGATTAAAAATACATATTCTGCGCTGATTAAGATGGGAATCGGGTGTATCATCTTTTATATCGGGATGATGATGACAGATAGTCAGATACCAGCCATCCTGCTTCTGTTTGCATTTGCATTTTCCATGGCAGGTATGAATCCTACTGCCATGGCCAGTGCCGGGAAGATGACAACTCCCGCCAGCATCGGGATTATGCTTCCGGTAGCCAGTGCAGGGGCAATTCTGATGCCGTGGACTGCAGGGATTCTATCGGAACACGCAGGGCTGACTGTGGGAATGGCATCGAATATTGTACCTTGTATGGGACTTTTGGTGTTCAGTATTCTGGTTAAACAAATGGGGGAGAGAGAAGAAATTCAGAGTTGATTGCTTTTTTGGAAAATTTTTTGTATACTATTTGACGTGCAGGAGTTTTTGACCCCTGATTAAGAGGAGTAAGGAGGCTTAAAATACTGGTGGCTGGGACAAAAGTAAGTGGAAGTAAGACAACCGAAAAAGGAAAAAAGACATCAGGAACAAAGGCATCGGGAAGCAGAACATCTGGAGGAAAGAATATGCGGCAGACACAGCAACAGAATCCAGAAGAGGGATTTCTTCGCTCTGAGGTTTTAATTATCGGATCGTTTGCTTTGGCCGTTTTATTGTTTTTAAGTAATTTTCATCTATGTGGGATTGCAGGGGATTATCTGAGGATGGCGCAGCTGGGGATTTTCGGAATGATTGGATTTGTTGCGCCTGTTATTTTGTTTGTAGGAACTTGTTTTGCTTTGGCAAACAGGGGCAATCCCATTGCTACATTAAAGCTGGTTTCTGTGATTGTGGCTGTAATCATTCTGTGCGGGCTGGCAGAGATGTTTTTCGGAGAGGGATTTAAAGAAGGCCAGAAAGCAGCGGAGGCGTTTTTTCGTTCTTCTGAAAATGGAATGGGAGGCGGCTTTGTAGGCGGCCTTCTGGTGATGATGTTGGGATCTGTGCTTGGAACTATCGGAACTTACCTGGTTCTGTTTGTGCTGCTGGCCATCTGCGGAGTCTGTATCACGGAAAAATCATTGGTTGCTCTGGTGAAAAAAGGCGGCGGAAGGGCTTACCAGTATGCCAGGGAAGATGTAGAACGAAAACGGGTGATTCACGAGGAGCGGAAGGAAGAGAAAAAGCGGCTTAGGGAGGAGCAGAAGCTTCGCGGAGTAAACTTAAGTTCTACCAAACTGGATGCCTGGGTGGATGAACCAAAACCAGATGAGTTTGATGGATATCAGGACTATGAATATCAGGACGGATATGAAGAATATCCAGATTATGAAGACCAGAGAGGATATGATGACGATGACAGATACAGGGCATATGAAGAGTATGAGAATCCCTCTAGGACAGCCGGCCGAAATCATAATGCAGAAACAGAAGTTTCACCGGCAGACGTGTTTACCGGAACCATTCATATGGCAAATTCCTATGCTGCCGCTGAAGATAAGGTTCCATTTGATGCAGACAGGGCTGTTGATGTTTCCGATGTGAAGAAAGTAATTTATGATAACCATATTCGCGGAAATAGTCAGGAACTTTATGTACAGAGAGATATGCGGACTTTGGGAGAAATGGAAATTACAGACGATTACTGTGTTCCATGGAATGCCAGGGAAGAGATCATTCCGGATGAGGCAGAGGAATACGGCAATTCCCAGCCGGTATCAGAGTTCGACGGATGGGCGAATCAGTTTCATGAGGATGAAGAATTTTACAGAGATGAACCGGATGATACAGTTCAGGAAGATGAGGACTTCCATGATGAAGAGCCTGAATACACAGAACAGAGAAACAGTGGCGACGATTATAGCGAGCAAAGCAACGACGTTTTCTATAATCCGGAAGACCGTTATGAACCGGAAGATGAAGCCGATGATACTTCCGATTCTATGGAATTCTCCGTTCCTGAGGAATCCAAACGTGTGGTGACTTCAACCGGGAAAATCATTGAAAGCGATACAGAAGCTCTGAAAAAGAAACTGGAAAAACGGCGGGAGGAAGCCGTAGAAGCGGGAGATGTTATTGTTCTGCAGCAGATGCAGAAAGAAATACTTCAGCAAAAACCATATGAATTTCCATCCGTAGAGCTTTTGAAAAAGGGAAAAACTTCTTCCAATTCCGCATCGGATCTGGAGTATCGGGAAACCGCTATAAAACTGCAGCAGACCTTAAGAAATTTCGGTGTAGGCGTGACGGTTACCAATGTAAGCTGCGGCCCTACAGTCACCAGGTATGAGCTTCATCCGGAGCAGGGAGTGAAGGTCAGTAAGATTGTAGGGCTGGCCGATGACATTAAACTTAATCTTGCTGCCGCTGACATCCGAATTGAGGCTCCGATTCCCGGAAAATCCGCAGTGGGAATCGAGGTACCCAATAAGGAAAATTATGTGGTTTATCTGAGAGAATTGTTGGAGTCTGAGGAATTTAAAAATCATAAGTCCAAACTGGCCTTTGCCGTGGGAAAAGATATCGGCGGTCAGGTGGTAGTGGCGGATGTGGCCAAGATGCCCCATCTGCTGATTGCCGGTGCCACCGGTTCCGGTAAATCCGTGTGTATCAATACCTTAATCATGAGTCTTATTTATAAATCGGATCCCAATGATGTGAAGATGATTATGATTGACCCCAAGGTGGTGGAGTTAAGCGCCTACAATGGGATTCCTCATCTTCTGATTCCGGTGGTGACTGATCCCAAGAAAGCTTCCGGTGCCTTAAACTGGGCTGTGGCTGAGATGATGGACCGTTACCAGAAATTTGCTCAGTATAATGTCCGAAACCTGCAGGGATACAATGCCAAGGTGGAGGCGATTGAGGATATTGAGGATGAGAATAAGCCTCAGAAGATGCCGCTTATCGTTATCATTGTAGATGAGCTGGCGGATCTGATGATGGTGTCTCCGGGGGAAGTGGAGGATGCCATCTGCCGTCTGGCACAGTTAGCCCGGGCGGCAGGCATTCATCTGGTGATTGCTACTCAGAGACCGTCTGTGAACGTCATCACCGGACTGATCAAGGCAAATGTTCCGTCCAGGATTGCCTTTTCCGTGTCTTCCGGCGTAGACTCCCGTACCATTATTGATATGTACGGTGCGGAGAAGCTTCTTGGAAAAGGCGATATGCTGTTTTATCCTTCTGGTTATCAGAAGCCCCAGCGTGTTCAGGGGGCTTTTGTATCGGATCAGGAGGTTTCTGGGGTGGTAGAATTTTTGATAGCCCAGAATACGGCTCCTGTCTATCATAAGGAGATTGAGAGCCAGATTACCGCGCCTGCTTTTATGGGGCAGGCAGAGGCGAAAGGCAGCGGACGGGATGAGTATTTTGCCCAGGCGGGGAAATTTATCATCGAGAAAGAAAAAGGTTCTATCGGTATGCTTCAGAGGATGTTCAAAATCGGTTTTAACCGGGCGGCCAGAATTATGGATCAGCTGGCAGAGGCCGGAGTAGTAGGAGAGGAAGAGGGCACCAAGCCAAGGCGGGTTCTGATGACTCTGGAAGAGTTTCAGGAAATGTTGAATCAGGAAGGTTAGTATATCGTTGCACTGGTGTTTTGTATATCCAAAAAAGGAGGATCAAATTTATGAAGACTGATATTCAGATTGCACAGGAAGCACAGATGCTTCCCATCAAGGATGTTGCTGCTTCTTATGGGATCGGAGAGGATGAACTGGAGTTCTATGGCAAATATAAGGCCAAGCTGACGGATGAACTGTGGGAGCAGGTGAAGGAGCGTCCGGACGGAAAACTGATTCTGGTAACTGCCATCAATCCAACACCGGCGGGAGAAGGAAAGACTACAACCAGCGTAGGATTAGGAGATGCATTGAAGCGCCTTGGAAAAAAGACATTGATTGCACTCAGGGAACCCTCTTTAGGACCGTGCTTTGGAATCAAAGGAGGGGCAGCAGGAGGCGGTTATGCCCAGGTGGTTCCCATGGAGGATTTAAACCTGCATTTTACAGGTGATTTCCATGCCATTACAGCTGCCAACAATCTTTTGGCTGCTCTTTTGGACAATCATATTCATCAGGGCAATGCACTTGGAATTGATACCAGGCAGATCCTGTGGAAACGGTGCCTGGATATCAATGACAGGTCTCTGCGCAATATTGTGGTCGGTTTGGGAGCTAAGGCAGACGGATTTGTGAGAGAAGACCATTTTGTGATCACCGTGGCTTCTGAAATCATGGCAATTCTGTGTCTGGCTAATGATATGGAAGATCTAAAAGAACGTCTTGGAAGAATTATTGTGGCATATAATTATGAAGGAGAGCCGGTGACGGCCGGGGATTTAAATGCAGTGGGAGCTATGGCGGCCCTCTTAAAAGATGCAGTAAAGCCCAATATAATTCAGACTCTGGAGCATACGGGAGCTTTGGTTCATGGCGGGCCGTTTGCCAATATTGCCCATGGATGCAACAGTGTGAGGGCAACCAGGACTGCTTTAAAGCTGGCGGATATTGTGGTGACAGAGGCCGGATTTGGCGCGGATCTGGGTGCGGAAAAGTTTTTGGATATCAAATGCAGGAAAGCCGGGCTGAAACCGGATGCAGTGGTTTTGGTGGCAACTGTCAGAGCCCTGAAGTATAACGGTGGTGTGCCGAAAAATGAGCTGGGGACAGAAAATCTTGATGCGCTGAAGGCAGGGATTGTGAATCTTGAGAAGCACATCGAGAATATACAGAAATATGATGTTCCGGTGGTTGTAACCCTTAATTCTTTTGTGACGGATACAGAGGCGGAGTATCAGTTTGTAAAGAAATTCTGTGAGGACAGAGGATGCGAATTTGCCTTATCCCAGGTTTGGGGCAAAGGCGGAGAAGGCGGAGAGGCTTTAGCACAGAAGGTGATTGAAACTTTGGAGACAAAGGAAAGCCATTATCACCCCCTCTATCAGGATGAGATGAGTCTGAAGGATAAGGTTGCTACGATAGCGAAGGAAATCTATGGGGCAGACGGAGTGGCGTATGCTCCGGCGGCTGCCAAAGCTATGGCCAGAATTGAGCAGATGGGATTCGGTAATCTGCCTGTTTGCATGGCGAAAACACAGTATTCTTTGTCAGATGACCAGACCAAACTTGGAAGGCCAAAGGGTTTTGTGATTAATGTGAGGGATGTGTATGTTTCGGCTGGGGCCGGATTTGTGGTTGTGATTACCGGAGCAATTATGACCATGCCGGGGCTGCCCAAAAAGCCGGCAGCGGATAATATTGATGTGGATGAGCATGGGAGGATTACGGGGCTGTTCTAAAATATTGCCTGTTCGGGAGGTTAGGAATGAAAATTTCTGCATGCTTTAAAGGCTTAGAGTATAAGGTGATTCAGGGTAATCCGGAATTGGATGTGGATGAGGTAATATACGATTCCAGGAAAGCAGGACCAGGGTGCGTTTTTGTGTGCATGACTGGAAGTAAGGTGGATTCCCACCGGTTTATTGGGCAGGTGACGGCTTCAGGATGCAGAGCCCTGGTAATAGAGAGAGCACTGTCAGAGGAAGAGCGGAACATGATTCCAAAGGAGGCGCTTGTCATTTGGGCTAAGAGTTCCAGACAGGCCTTGGCGTATTTATCGGCGGCAAGGTTTGGGTATCCTGCAGGGAAGATGGTGTGTATCGGGATTACGGGGACAAAGGGAAAGACTACCACGACTTATATGATAAAAGCGGTTTTGGAGGCTGCCGGGAAGAAGGTGGGGCTCATTGGGACTGCCGGTGTGGTGATTGGGGATAAAACATATCCTACAAGGAATACTACACCAGAGTCTTATGTTCTCCATAAGTATTTTGCTCAGATGGTGGAGGAAGACTGCCAGTATATGATTATGGAGGTTTCGTCCCAGGGGCTTAAGATGCACCGGGTGGACGGGATTATGTTTGACTATGGTCTGTTTACCAATATTTCCAGGGATCACATCGGGCCGGATGAGCATGGAGATTTTGAGGAATACCTATATTATAAGTCTCAGCTTTTGAATCAGTGTAAGACAGGGATTGTGAATCTGGATGATGAGCATTTTGAAGAAATCATGAAGCAGGTGGCGGATTCCAACAAATCGAATATATATACGTTTGGACTGGAGTCGAAGGCGGATTTTTCAGCAGGAAATATTCAGTATGTATCGCAGCCTGATTTTGTGGGAGTGGATTTTAAGGTTGAGATAAACGATGGTTTGCGCCTTGGAAGGCAGATGGCCGGGCAGGGAAAACCACTGGAAGTGCGGATGAATATTCCAGGGAAATTTAATGTTTATAATGCTTTGGCGGCAGTGTCTGTATGCAGTTTTTTGGATTTACCCAGGGAAAGTATCTGCCATGGATTGGAACATCTGTATGTCAATGGTCGGATGGAGATTGTACATACTTCCAGGCGATGTACAGTGATTGTTGATTATGCCCATAATGCGGTCAGTATGGAAAGTTTGCTTTTGACTCTGCGGGATTATCATCCCAAAAGGCTGGTTTGTGTCTTTGGGTGTGGGGGAAACCGTTCGAAAGAACGCAGGTATTCTATGGGTGAAATCGGCGGAAAACTGGCGGATCTCTGTATTTTGACGGCGGATAATTCCCGGTTTGAGAAAGTGGAGGATATACTTTTGGATATCCGAAGCAGTATCGAGAAGACAGGAGGAAAATTTATTGAAATTCCGGATCGGAGGGAAGCCATTGAATATAGTATTGTCCATGCCAGGCCGGGGGATATGATTGCGGTGATTGGTAAGGGGCATGAGGATTATCAGGAGATTGAGGGGGTCCGGTATCCGTTTTTGGACCGTCAGGTTATCGAGGAAGTGATTCAAAAGCTGGAAGGATGATTAGATGACCTCTCATCACAAAAATAACAGTTGAAAGGAAGTGACAAGTCGAGACAATGTCTACTCGACGTGGCCATGGAAGGAATAACGGTAAATGATTTGGTAACAGCCAGCCGCGGTACATTGCTGTGGGGAGATGGGAACGCGGCAGTGACAGGTATTGCCATTGATTCCAGAAAGGTAAAACCAGGAGATTTATTTGTTCCTCTAATCGGAGAGCATACAGATGCTCACAACTATATAGAAGAAGTATTTGTTAAGCGGGGAGCACAGGCGGTTTTGTCCAGCAGACCATTGAAAGCCTCCTGGACCATTGCTGCGGCGGATGACAAAGCCATTATTCAAGTGGATGACACAAAGGATGCACTTCAAGCCATCGGAAGCTACTACAGGAATCGTTTGACCCTTCCTCTGGTGGGAGTTACCGGCAGCGTAGGGAAGACAACTACCCGGGAGATGATTGCGGCGGCGCTTTCTGCCGGATATCGGGTGTACAAGACACCAGGAAATCACAATAGTCAGGTGGGAGTTCCCATGACGCTGACAGAAATCGGCGGTCAGGATCAGGCTGGGGTGATTGAACTGGGTATGAGTGAACCGGGAGAACTGACGGTAATTGCCCGGATTGCCCGAATTGACATGGCAGTGATTACCAATATCGGTGTGGCTCACATTGAACAGCTTGGTTCCAAGGAGAAAATTCTTCAGGAGAAGTTAACCATTCAGGACGGACTTAAGACGGGAGGAATCTTGTTCTTAAATGGTGATGACCCACTTTTGAAACGGGTGGCAGCAAAGGAAGGCTGTGGCACGGTTTATTACGGAACTGGAGAAAACAGCTGGTACCGTGCAGAAGAGATCCGGCTGGAAAATGGTTACCCCAGGTTTACAGCTGTGTGTGGGAACAGCCGAATATCCGTAGGGCTTCATATCCTGGGGGCACACCAGGTATTGAATGCTATGGCGGCTCTTGCGGTTGCCGATCATATGCATGTGCCTTTGGAGGCTGCCGCCAGACAGCTGGAACTTTTTGAAGGGGTAAAAAACCGCCAGCAAATCTATTATTTGAGAAATCAGATGGTAATGATTGATGATACTTACAACGCCAGTCCCGTTTCGGTAAACGGAGCCGTTGATATTCTGGCATCCAGACAGGACGCCGGCAGACGCATTGCCGTACTGGCAGACATGAAGGAACTGGGAGCAGAGGCAGAACGGTACCATCGTCAGGTTGGAGAATATTTAGGGAAAAAACCGGTTGATCTTTTGATTGTCTATGGGGAATTGGCGAAAGAGATTAAGACAGGAGCACTACAATCCAATTCCGACTTAGAGACATTTTCGTTTTCAGAAGGGCAGAAAGAAGAATTGAAACAGTGGCTTTTAGACAACTTGCAGCCAAAAGACTTTATCTTGCTAAAGGGTTCCAACAGCATGAAATTAGGAGAAGTGGCAGAATATGTACGCCAACGTTATCATTGACATTTCTCATGAGAAGGTAGACAAAGCCTTCCAGTATCAAATTCCAGATGCTCTCCGTGACGAAATTCAGGTGGGAGTCCAGGTAAGGATTCCTTTCGGCAAGGGAAATCATGAGAGAAAAGGGTATGTAGTGGAACTTACAGACCAGGCGGAGTATGACGAAACCCGTATCAAAGAGGTTATCGGAGTGGTGACAGGAAGCATAAGCGCCGAATCAAAATTGATTCGGCTGGCCTGGTGGATGAAGGAACGGTACGGTTCTACCATGAATCAGGCGTTGAAAACCGTTCTCCCTGTGAAGCAGAAGGTCAGACAGAAGGAAAACCGTTTCCTGGTCTGCCGCATAGGTGAAGCCGAATTGAAGGCGGCAGTTTCGGAGTCCGAAAAAAAGGGATATAAGGCCAGGGAACGTCTTTTGAAGGCATTCCTGGACACGCCGGTGATTCCTTATTCTGTAGCCGCCGGCCAGATGAATCTGACCATGGCTTCCATAAAGCCTATGATTGAAAAACAGATAATTTCCCTGGAATCAGAGACCATATACAGGAATCCTGAAGTCCACGGAACTCTTCAGAAAACTTCGGTGAAGCTAAACAGTGAGCAGTCGGCCGTTGTCCACGATTTTGTTGACAGATATGAAAGAGGAATCCGAAAGACAACTTTGATCTATGGTGTCACCGGAAGCGGAAAGACCGAGGTCTATCTGGAGATGATAAACCATGTGCTGAACCGGGAAAAGCAGGTGATTGTGCTGATTCCTGAGATTGCCCTGACATATCAAACGGTTCTTCGTTTTTACCGCAGATTTGGTTCCATGGTGTCTATCATAAACTCCAGGATGTCAGCCGGAGAGCGGTACGATCAGTTTGAACGTGCCAGGGCGGCAGAGGTAAAAATCATGATTGGCCCGCGGTCAGCTCTGTTTACGCCCTTTCCGTCTCTTGGACTGATTATCATCGATGAGGAGCATGAAAGTGCCTACAAAAGTGAATTGTCTCCCAGATATCATGCCAGGGAGACGGCAGAAAAACTGGCCGAAATGAATCAAGCCTCTCTGGTTCTCGGCTCTGCGACACCCTCCCTGGAGGCGTACACAAAGGCGCTGCACAGGGAATACTGCCTGTACCGTCTGACAAAACGGGCTGGAAAGGACAGTCATATGGCCCGTGTCCAGGTGGTGGATTTGAGGGAAGAACTGAAAAATGGAAACCGCTCCATTTTCAGCGAAGCTTTAAAAAATGCCATGAACGATCGGCTGGAAAACGGCCAGCAGATCATGCTGTTTTTAAATCGGAGAGGGTATTCTTCCTTTGTCTCCTGTCGTTCCTGCGGGGAGGCTTTTAAGTGCCCTCACTGTGATGTGACACTGACTCTTCACCATGGAAATTGGTTGAAGTGCCATTACTGTGGGTATGAGATTCCCCTTCCGGATAAATGTCCCTGTTGCGGTTCCCCTTATATTGCCGGATTTGGCACTGGGACTCAAAAGATTGAGACTATGACAAAAAAAATGTTTCCTCAGTCCAGAGTCCTTCGAATGGATCTGGATACCACCTCAAAAAAAGGAGGACATGAGGAAATTTTGTCTGCTTTCGCGGAGCGGGAGGCAGATATTTTAGTGGGAACGCAGATGATTGTAAAAGGACATGATTTCCCCAATGTAACATTGGTAGGGGTTTTGGCGGCGGATCTGTCTTTGCATTCTTCGGACTTTCGCTGTGGGGAGCGTACCTTTCAGCTTCTTACCCAGGCAGCCGGACGGGCAGGAAGAGGGCAGATGGCAGGGGATGTAATTATTCAGACCTACACCCCTGAACACTACAGCATCGTCTGCGCGGCCAGTCAGGATTATGAGAGCTTCTATTACAAAGAAATGGCATACAGACAGGCCCTTCATTATCCTCCTGTCACTCAGCTTTTGTCTGTGCTTATGTCCGGAAAGGATGAGGATCTGTTAAATCAGGCTGTGGAACAGATGCACAGTCAGGTTCTTGCTTACGTCTGGGAAAAACCGGTAGAGATTATCGGGCCGGCAGAGGCGGCGGTATACAAAGTTAATGATATCTATAGAAAAATTTTATACTTGAAACAGGAAAACTATGGTATACTAATAACCATTAAGGACAAGCTGGAGTCTTTCAGCCGCGCCGCGCCCTGGTTTTCCCATGTGAACATCCAATATGATTTTGCATAAATAATGAGAAAAAGAAGGGAATAGAGAAATGGCAATTCGAACAGTAAGAGTGGTTGGTGACGATATTTTATATAAACCGTGTAAACTGGTGAAAGTGATGACGCCTCGCCTGACCGACCTGATTGACGACATGTTTGAGACGATGTATGAGAACAATGGTGTGGGACTGGCTGCCCCCCAGGTAGGTGTTTTAAAACAGATTGTGGTTATTGATGTGGATGACGGCAATCAGTATGTGTTCATCAATCCGGAGATTTTGGAGGAAGAAGGAAGTCAGACCGGCCAGGAGGCCTGTTTAAGTGTCCCAGGCAAATACGGAATTGTTACCAGACCTTACAAGGTGAAGGTGAAAGCCTGCGACGAGCGTATGAATCCATTTGTCCTTGAGGCAGAGGATCTGCTGGCCAGAGCCATCTGCCATGAATGTGCCCATTTAAAAGGAGAACTTTATATTTCTGTTATAGAGGGAGAACTGATGGATGCTGAGGAAGAAGAGGAGTAGATGATAGTATGCAGATTGTTTTTATGGGAACACCGAATTTTTCGGTTCCGGTTTTAGAGGCTTTGGCAGGCAGCAGGCATCAGGTGATTGGGGCCGTAACCCAGCCGGATAAGCCAAAGGGGAGAGGAAAATCAGTTGTCATGACTCCGGTGAAGGAACGGGCGCTGGAACTTGGAATTCCTGTGTATCAGCCCATAAAGGTCAGAGACCCGGAATTTGTTCAGGTATTAAAGAATTTAAACCCGGATATCATAGTGGTGGTGGCCTTCGGCCAGCTTCTGCCCAGACAGGTGCTGGAGGTTCCTGCCTTTGGCTGTGTCAATATTCATGCCTCCCTGCTTCCCAGATACCGGGGGGCGGCTCCGATTCAGTGGGCGGTCATTGACGGGGAGAGGGAAAGCGGTGTTACCACCATGATGATGGATGAAGGGCTGGATACCGGAGATATGCTGGAAAAGGCCTCCATAGTCTTAAGTCCTGACGAGACAGGCGGAAGTCTCCACGATAAATTAAGCGCTATGGGAGCACAGCTGATTCTTTCAACCCTGTCGAAAATCCAGGACGGAACCATCACCCGGACTCCGCAGACAGATGAGAATACCTGCTATGCCAGGATGCTGAGAAAATCCATGGGGGATATTGACTGGACCATGGACGCTGTTTCTATCGAGCGGTTAATCCGTGGGCTGAATCCGTGGCCAAGCGCTTATACCAGATGGGATCAGAAGACACTTAAGATCTGGAAAGCCCAGGTGCTGGAACAGGAGTATGAGGGAACATGTGGGGAAGTGGTATACAGAGACAAACATGCCATTTATGTAAAGACCGGCAAGGGTACCCTTTCTTTGAAGGAGCTTCAGCCGGAAGGGAAAAAACGGATGGAAGTGGAGGCATTTCTGCGGGGATATCCGGTAGAGATGCATACCGTGTTTGAAAGGAGTTGTTAGTATGTACGGCGGTTATTATGGATATGGTTTCTTTGATCCTACGATGCTTCTGGTACTGATAGGAGCGTTGCTTTCCATGTGGGCGTCTGCCAGGGTGAAGAGTACGTTTAGCAAGTATTCCAGGGTGCGCAGTATGACCGGTATGACCGGTGCAGAAGCTGCCAGAAGACTTCTGAATTCTCAGGGGATTTTTGATGTGTCCATCGAGGCGGTTCCCGGACAGTTGACAGACCACTATGATCCCAGGACCAAGACCCTTCGCTTGTCGGAGCCTGTGTACCGGTCTGCCTCAGTCTCTGCCATCGGTGTGGCGGCTCACGAGTGCGGCCATGCCATCCAGGACAATGTAGGTTATGTGCCCTTAAAACTGCGGGGCGCTTTTGTTCCTGTGGCAAACCTTGGAAGCCAGCTGTCCTGGCCTCTGATTCTCATTGGTCTGATTATCGGCGGCATGGGAAGCACTATGGTAAATATCGGAATTTGGATGTTCGTGCTGGTGGTTTTGTTCCAGGTGATTACTCTTCCGGTGGAACTGAATGCCTCCAGACGGGCAGTGGTGTTACTGGATCAGATGGGAATCCTGCACGGAGAGGAAGTGGGACAGACCAGAAAGGTGCTGGGTGCTGCGGCCCTTACCTATGTGGCGGCTGTGGCGGCTTCCATTTTACAGCTTCTGCGTCTGGTGATTCTGTTTGGAGGAAGACGGGACCGTGACTAAGACAACATCCGGAAAGAAGGGGCAGACTTCTTCGCAGAATATTCGGGAGCTGACCCTGGATGTTCTCTATGAGATTCTGGAAAAAGGCGGTTACAGCCATGTGGTTTTAAACCAGGCATTAAGCAAATATCAGTATCTTGAAAAACAGGACCGGGCTTTTGTCACCCGGGTAACCGAAGGGACACTGGAGTATTTATTGCAGATTGACTATATATTGAACCAGTTTTCCAGAACAAGGACAGAACAGATGAAACCTCTGATCCGTACCCTTATGAGGATGTCCGTGTATCAGATTCTGTATATGGACCGTATCCCTGATTCTGCGGTGTGCAATGAGGCAGTGAAACTGGCCCAAAAACGCCGTTTTCATGGATTAAAGGGCTTTGTAAATGGAGTCCTGCGAACTGTTTCCAGACAGAAGGAGATACTTACATTCCCGGATCTTTCCATAAAGTACAGTATACCGTCCTGGATTCTGTCTCTGTGGAATCAGGTATACAGCCAGGATACCATAGAAACCATTCTGTCTTATTTTCTCACAGAGCATCCCCTTACGGTTCGCTGTAACAGAAACCAAAGGGAAAAAGAGAAGATTATGGCCAGTCTTAAGAATCAGGGAGTATTGGTAAGAGAAAGCAGCGCAATTGACGGTGTTCTGTATCTGGAACATCTGGATTATCTGGAGCGTCTGGAAGCATTTCAAAAAGGTTGGATTCAGGTACAGGATTTGAGTTCCTGTCTGCCGGGGCTGGCAGCCTGCCCTAAAAAGGAAGATGTGG
This sequence comes from uncultured Hungatella sp., assembly GCA_910588325.1. Classification (GTDB taxonomy): domain Bacteria; phylum Bacillota; class Clostridia; order Lachnospirales; family Lachnospiraceae; genus UBA3402. Next base: position 22,394 of record CAJUPP010000016.1, on the reverse strand, counting down.
TTCTGGATGTGTGCGGAGCTCCAGGTGGAAAGGGTCTTCATATTGCGGATCTGCTTGAAGGTACCGGCTATGTGGAAATACGAGATATCAGCAGTTATAAGGTAGATATGATACGTGAGAATATCCGGCGTTCCGGCTTTTTAAATGTCAAAGCTTCTGTGTGGGATGCTCTTGAATTGGATGAATCTTTTGTAGAAAAGGCGGATATCGTTATGGCGGACCTGCCCTGTTCTGGTCTGGGAATTCTGGGTAGGAAACCGGATATCAAGGAGAAGATGACAGAGGATGCCTTGGCTTCATTGGCTGATTTACAAAAAGGTATCCTGTCCGTTGTATACAGGTATGTGAAGCCGGGAGGAACTTTGGTCTACAGCACCTGTACCATAGACAGACAGGAGAATGAGGAGAATGTTGCATGGTTTCTGGAGCGGTATCCGTTCCGGCCTGTGAATATAGAGGGAAGATTAGGAGAGGAGCTGAGGAGTGATACCATGAGGGAGGGATATATTCAGCTTTTGCCTGGAATCCATCCCTGTGATGGATTCTTTCTTTCAGTTATGCAGAGAGTATAATGGAAAAAATCGATATAAAGTCCCTGACCTTTGACGAGTTGTCAGAAGAATTAAAGAAGATGGGTCTGCCGGCTTTCCGGGCCAGGCAGATTTATAAATGGATCCATGAGAAGCTGGCGGACTCCTTTGAAGATATGACCAACATCTCAAAAGAGTTAAGGAACCAGTTAAAAGATCGTTTTGAATTTGTGACACTGTCAGCAGTGGATGTACGGATTTCCCAGGCAGACGGAACCAGAAAATATCTGTTTGCATTGCCGGACGGACATGTGATTGAAAGTGTTTTGATGAAATACAAGTATGGAAATTCAGTCTGCATCTCTTCCCAGGTCGGATGCCGCATGGGATGCAGATTCTGTGCGTCTACCCTGGACGGCCTGACAAGGAATCTTCGGTCGTCGGAGATGCTGGAACAGATTTATCAGATTCAGAAACATACAGGGGAGCGGGTTTCCCATGTAGTAGTTATGGGCTGTGGGGAACCTCTTGACAATTATGAAAATTTTATCCGGTTTATTCATCTTTTGACTTGTGAAGGCGGGTTGAATATCAGCCAGCGGAATGTCACCGTATCCACCTGCGGGATCGTACCGAATATCAGGCGTCTGGCAGGAGAACATCTGCAGATCACTCTGGCATTGTCCCTCCATGCCCCCAGTGACGAAGTCAGACGGACACTGATGCCATCGGCAGCTACATATCATCTGGAAGACATTTTAGCGGCATGTCAGGAATATTTTGAAGTAACAGGGCGCAGAGTGACCTTTGAATACAGTCTGGTGAAGGATGTCAATGACAATCTTACGGAGGCAAAAGCCTTGGCAAGACTGATTAAGGATATGCACGGACATGTGAATTTGATTCCGGTCAATCCTATCAAAGAAAGGGATTATGTGCAATCCAATCCCAAATCAATCCAGGAATTTAAAAATTACCTTGAAAAAAATGGGATTCATGTTACTATAAGAAGGGAAATGGGCCGTGATATCGGCGGTGCATGCGGCCAACTTCGGAAAAGTTATCTTAAATCGAAAAAGGGGGGATGAGGATGCAGGCTTATGGACTTACCCATGTAGGAAGAGTCAGAACCCACAATCAGGATTACCTTTACTCCTCGTCAGATCCGGTAGGAAATCTTAAAAATCTGTTTCTTGTTGCGGATGGTATGGGAGGACATCAGGCCGGTGATTATGCCTCCAGGTTTGCAGTGGAGCATCTGGTAGCCTATTTGAAGAATTATGGACAGAGTCAGATTGTTCCCGGACTTTCGCAGGCTATCGCAACAGTTAATGCAGAATTGTACAGAAGGTCTATGGAAGAGCCTCATTTGAGAGGAATGGGGACTACGCTGGTAGCGGCTTCCGTAGAGGACAATACTTTATACGTAGCAAATATCGGCGACAGCCGTCTTTATTTGTATAGAGAACATTCCATGGTTCAAATCACCAGGGATCATTCCTTTGTGGAAGAGATGGTAGCCAGAGGGCAGATGAACCGGGACAGCAATGATTATCAGCAAAAGAAAAATATTATTACGAGAGCGGTAGGAACTGACAGCAGGGTGACGGCAGATTTTTTTGAAGAGGTTCTTAAGCCGGAGGATGTGATTTTGATGTGCTCTGACGGCTTGTCCAATATGGTGTCAGAGCGGGATATGGGCTTTTGTCTGGATCAACGGCTTCCTCTCAGACAAAAGGCTGAGCAGTTAATTGACATAGCCAATGAACATGGCGGGAGAGATAATATTACGGTTCTTTTGGTGGAACCGCGGATAAGTGAGGTGGCGCCATGTTAAGATCAGGAAGTTATCTGCAGGATCGCTATGAAATACTGGAGCTTATCGGTTCCGGCGGAATGGCTGATGTATACAAAGCCAAATGCCATAAGCTGAACCGCCTGGTGGCTATTAAGGTCTTAAAAGAGGAATTCAGTACGGATTCTGGTTTTGTCAGCCGGTTTAAGATGGAAGCACAGGCGGCGGCAAGACTGTCTCATCCCAATATTGTCAATATTTACGATGTGGTGGATGATGGGAATCTCCATTATATTGTAATGGAATTGATTGAGGGGATTACCGTGAAGAATTATATCGCCAAGAAGGGACAGCTGGATATCAAGGAAGCCGTGGGAATCTCGATTCAGGTGGCCCAGGGAATTGCGGCTGCCCATGAACATCAGATCATACACAGGGATATTAAACCCCAGAATATGATCATATCCAAAGACGGTAAGGTAAAGGTGGCGGATTTTGGAATTGCCAAAGCGGCTACAGGCCAGACCACAACCATGGCGGCTATGGGCTCAGTCCACTACATTTCTCCGGAACAGGCCAGAGGCGGCTACAGCGACTCCAGAAGCGATATCTATTCTTTAGGCATAACCATGTATGAGATGGTTACAGGACGGGTTCCCTTTGCCGGGGACAATACGGTAGCAGTGGCTTTGGCTCATCTGGAAGAGCCTATTGTCCGCCCCAGCGTTTACAATCCGGCGGTTCCTATCAGCCTGGAGAATATTATTTTAAAATGTACGGAGAAGAAACCGGAATATCGATATCTTGCGGTAACGGAAGTGATTTCCGACTTGAAAAGGTCATTGATCTATCCGAACGAAGATTTTGTGACTATGACACCGGACCAGGATTTTGGCGGTGAGACAGTAACGATCAGCAATGAGGAATTGAATGCCATCAAGGTAGGGCAGAAGAATTATCAGCCTTCCTACCGAAACTCTCAGGAGGATTACCGCAGGGCAGACGGATACCGGGGGGATGATTACGAGAGTTATGAAGAATCGGAACTGCCTCAGAATATGGAGTATTCGGAACGGGAGTATCAGGACAGGGGCTATTCGGACCGGGAATATCAAGACCGGAATTATAGGGACAGAGATTATCAGCAGCGGGGGTATCATGGCTCAAAGGGTTCCCGCAATGATGTGAATCCTAAAATTGAACGGATCATGACGGCCGTAGGCATTTTTGTGGCAATCCTGATTTTAGCGTTGCTGATATTTGTATTTGTGCGCCTGGGCGGGATTTTTAATCTGGGAAGCGGAAGCAGCCCTACCACAATCCAGGCGGAGGTTGTGCCTACGTCAGAGGAGAATACTTTAAGCGATACGGAAACCTACATGCCGGATGTTCTCAATCTTCATGTAGATATGGCAAAAGCCAAGTTAAAAGAAGCGAATCTGGATATGAAGATTTTGGGATATGAAGATTCGGATACGGTGGAAAAGGATTATGTTCTCTCACAGGTGATTCCGGAGGGAACGGTTGTTAAAAAATACGATACGGTAGGCGTGTATGTCAGCAATGGAAGCGATCTGGTAGATTTAAGCCAGATGATCCTGACCGGTATGGATGGGGAGTCAGCCAAGCTTGTTTTAGAGCAGTATAAATTATTTGCAGTCCTGCAGCCAGAATATCATGATACCATACCGGAAGGTCAGGTCATTCGGTGTGAACCAATGCAGCCACGGGAGGGCGATACTGTTACGCTTTTCGTCAGTGCAGGTTCCATGGCAGATATGCGTTCTGTGCCAGAGCTGCGCAATTTAACTGAGGAAGCAGCCATAGGCCTTCTGGCAGCAGCAGAACTAAATCCAGGCACGGTTACGCCACAATATGATGATACTGTACCGGCAGGCAATATTATCAGCCAGGAATTGGAGGCAAATACACTGGTCAAAGCAGGCACCACGGTTTCTTATGTGGTCAGTCTTGGACCGGAAGGGCAGCGTTTTACAGGCTCTATCAGCACCACATTTCAGCTGATCGCTACCAGCCAAGGCCCGGCACCCGTCCAAGCCAATGTTATGGTTCGTTTGAAACAGGACAATAACGGGGAGGCTGTCTACACGACACTGATGGATCCAAGAACCATAACCAGCGACGAACTGCTTTCTATTGATTATCAGGATATGGAAGGAATTCCAGGAGTAGATTATGGTGAAGTGGAAGTTGTCAACGTAGAGAATGGGATGGTGATGCAGAGTTATCCGGTAGGCTTCTCTCGGGCAGAATAGTGAGGAAAATCCGTGACAGGGAAAATTATAAAAGGAATTGCCGGTTTTTACTATGTATACGGAGAGGATCATCAGATCTATGAATGTAAAGCAAAAGGGATCTTCAGGAACCGGAGTATCAAACCTTTTGTAGGCGATCAGGTAGAGATCGCTGTTCTGGGAACAGAACCTCCCGAGGGGAATATTGAACTGATTCTCCCAAGGAAGAATACACTGATTCGTCCAGCGGCCGCCAATGTGGATCAGGTACTGGTTGTGTTTGCCTTGGCAGATCCGGAGCCTAATCTAAACCTTTTAGACCGATTCCTGGTGATGGTGGAGAGGCTTGGGATTCCGGCTGCCGTGGGTTTCAACAAAATGGATTTATCCGATGAAACCATTATGAATAGGTACCGGCTGATCTATGAGCCGGCCGGATATCCGATTCTGTTTTTCAGTACCCACGAGGACAGAGGGATTGATGCTGTAAGGCATTTTCTTAAGGGGAAAACCACTGCATTAGCAGGACCTTCTGGTGTGGGAAAATCTTCTTTGATGAATCAGATCCTGCCAAAGGCACAGATGGAGACAGGAAGTATCAGTGAGAAAATCAAACGCGGCCGTCATACCACAAGACATTCGGAGTTATTCTGCACGGAACCTGGAACGTATCTAATGGATACACCGGGATTCAGTTCTGTCTTTGTAGAAGATATGGAAGCCCAGGAATTAAAGGAATATTTTCCGGAGTTTCATCCCTGTGAGGATGAATGCCGTTTTCCTGGATGTGTCCACATAGGAGAAACGATTTGCGGGGTAAAAGCTGCAGTACAAGAGGGGAAAATCAGCAACAGCCGTTATGGGAACTACCAGTTGTTTTATCAGGAACTAAAGAACAGAAGGAGATACTGATATGATTATTTTGGCACCCTCCGTTTTGGGAGCAGATTTTAAGAACTTGGAAAGTGAACTGCAGGCAGTCAGTAGCGCCGGAGCCCAGTATATTCATCTGGATGTAATGGACGGTGATTTTGTACCAAGCATTTCTTTTGGAATGCCGCTTATTTCGTCCATACGAAGCTGTACTGACAGAGTATTTGATGTCCATATGATGGTAAGAGAACCTTATCGTTACATTAAGGAGATCTGTCAGTGCGGAGCGGATCTTATTACAGTCCATGCAGAGGCATGCGGTCATCTGGATTCTACCATAAAGGTCATCCGCAAGAACGGGGCAAAAGCAGGGGTTGCCATCAATCCCAGTACTCCCATCAGTGTCATCGACCTGATTCTACCACAGGTGGATATGGTTCTTGTCATGACCGTAAATCCTGGCTTTGGCGGTCAGGAGCGGATTCCCTATACATTGGACAAGGTAGCCCGCTTGCGGAAGCGGTGCCAGGAGAGAGGCATTCCCATGGATATCCAGGTAGACGGCGGGGTGACCCTTGATAATGTGCGGGAGTTTCTGGATGCAGGAGCCAATGTAATTGTGTCGGGTTCCGCAGTGTTTAAGGGAGATGCTGCTGGCAACACCAGGAAGTTTCTGGAGATATTTAAAGAGTATGAATCAGTTTTTGTGTAAAGTGAGAAATAGTAAGAGGTGAAGACTGTATAACTATGAAAACAGGGTTAATCATAACCGGTGGGAGGCTTGATTTGGCTTTTGCCGGTTCTTTTTTACAACAGAAGAGTTTTGACTTTGTGATTTCTGTAGACGGAGGATTGAAGTATACGGAGAAACTGAACCTTGTTCCCACAGCTATTGTAGGAGATTTTGACACGGTAGAGCCATCGCTTCTTAAACGCTATCGAAATATCCCTGAGATTCTGTGGGATGTCCACAAGCCGGAAAAGGACGAGACGGATACGGAACTGGCCATCAATACTTCCATGAAACTGGGGTGTACCGATATCATAATTCTGGGAGCAACAGGCGGACGGCTGGATCATGAGTGGTCCAATCTGCACCTTCTGAAGCTGTGCCTGGATGCCGGGGTAAACGCCTGCCTTTTGGACAGTCAGAATAAGGTGTATCTTCTTTCAAGAGGAAAAACTTTTTACCGTTCCAAGGCCTATGGAACATATGTATCCTTTCTTCCATTGACCGAATATGTACACAAAATCACGTTGACAGGGTTTAAATACCCTCTGTATCAAAAAAGTATCCATATTGGGGCAGAGGCAGGTTTATGTATCAGCAATGAACTTGCTGATGAAAAAGCCGTGATTACCTTTGAAGATGGGATTCTGATCTGTGTGGAATCCAGGGATTCCTGGCATTAAGGTCAGACTGGACTGGTTGAAAAGTAAAAAACTGACTATTTTTATCACTCTTTATCTGTGTTATCATGTGTTACATAATAGTAGGATACAAAAAGGAGTGATACACATGAACGAAAAAAATGAAAAAGTGTACAAGATTGTGATTACTGGTTTGATGGCGGCTCTCTGTTATGTGGCATTTACATTTTTGAAAATTCCGATTCCTACCTTTGGCGGTGACATGGTAGCCCTCCATATCGGCAATGCATTCTGTGTGCTGGCTGCTCTTCTGCTGGGAGGAGGCTATGGTGGTGTGGCCGGTGCCCTGGGAATGACCATAGCCGATCTTTTAGACCCTGCCTATGTCACCAGCGCCCCTAAAACCTTTTTCTTAAAGCTTTGTATCGGGCTGATCGCCGGACTGGTAGCCCACAAAATCGCCCACATTACAAAAGACCACGACAGCAAATATGTCTTCAAATGGTCCTTGATTGCCTCTGTCGCCGGACTAGGTTTTAATGTGATTATGGACCCTATTGTAGGATATTTTTATAAAAATTATATTCTGGGAGTAGAATCCTCAGCCGCTAAAATTATGTCTACCTGGGCGGCCGGAGTGACCTTTATCAATGCAGTAGCCGGAACTATTGTGGTGGTAGTTGTGTATATGGCAGTTCGCCCGGTGCTGAAGAAATCCGGCTTGTTTTTCCATATCTGAATCAGATAGATTCCCTGATTGTTCTCTGGTTTCCAATAAACAGTAACCCAGTCCGCCATTCCAGATTGCCTTTGGCAATGGGCGGCCTGGTTCGCTGCCATTACGTGTATCCGTAAAAATGTTTATTGCATTCACCTCCAATCTGCGGTATAATCACACAAGATACGCAATATTATATTCCATTTGCGGCAGGAGGAAAAAGGAAACATGTTAGATTTAAAGTTTGTAAGAGAGAATCCGGAAGCAGTAAAACAGAATATCCGCAATAAATTTCAGGAGGAAAAACTTCCTTTCGTAGACGAGGTCATTGATCTGGATGCCAAAAATCGTGCCGCCAAATCAGAAGCCGACAGTCTCCGTGCTTCCAGAAATAAATTATCTAAACAGATCGGACAGCTGATGGGCCAGGGAAAAAAAGAAGAAGCAGAAGCAGTAAAAGCACAGGTCACGGCCAATGCCGCCCGTCTGGCAGAACTGGAGGCCCAGGAATCTGAACTGGAAGAGAAGATTTTAAAAATCATGATGACGATTCCCAACATCATAGATCCCAGTGTACCGATCGGTAAAGATGACAGTGAGAACGTAGAACTGGAGCGTTTTGGCGAACCAGTTGTTCCGGACTTTGAGATCCCTTATCATACAGATATTATGAAGACCTTTGACGGAATCGATTTGGATGCAGCCGGAAAAGTGGCCGGCAATGGTTTCTACTATCTGATGGGAGACATCGCAAGGCTTCATTCCGCAGTGATTTCCTATGCCAGAGATTTTATGATTGACCGGGGGTTCACCTACTGTGTACCGCCTTTCATGATCCGCAGCAATGTGGTGACCGGAGTTATGTCTTTTGCAGAGATGGATGCCATGATGTACAAGATTGAGGGGGAGGATCTGTATCTGATTGGAACCAGTGAACATTCCATGATCGGTAAATTTATTGACACCATCACCAAAGAAGAAGATCTTCCCAAAACCATGACAAGCTATTCCCCATGCTTCCGCAAGGAAAAGGGAGCCCATGGAATTGAAGAGAGGGGAGTATATCGGATTCATCAATTTGAGAAGCAGGAAATGATCGTAGTTTGTAAACCGGAGGAATCTCCCATGTGGTATGACAGATTATGGCAGAATACGGTTGATCTGTTCCGTTCCCTGGATATTCCGGTGCGTACCCTGGAGTGCTGTTCCGGCGATCTGGCTGATCTGAAGGTGAAATCTTGTGATGTGGAGGCATGGTCTCCAAGGCAGAAGAAATACTTTGAGGTTGGTTCCTGTTCCAATTTAGGCGATGCGCAGGCGCGCCGTCTGAAGATCCGTGTAGACGGTGAGGATGGCAAATATTTTGCCCACACGTTGAACAATACAGTAGTTGCTCCGCCTCGTATGCTGATTGCATTCCTGGAGAATAATCTGCAGGCAGATGGAAGTGTGAAGATTCCTGTTGCTTTGCAGCCATATATGGGAGGAAAGACCGAGCTGAGACCATAATAGGAAAGAGGCTGTTACAGGCTTGTTCGTAACAGCCTCTTTTTTGTCTGCCCTTATCACCAAACGATTCCTATCTGCCTTTGTCGAAAACTTCCACAAGTTCCAGATTGGGAGAGGACACCATAGAATAATTGGTATGGTAAATCACAAACCCTGGCGCTCCGCCAGCTGCTTTCTTCACATGTTTTTTCTGGATATAATCGATCTCCACCTTGTCACTGTTGCGGCCTTTGGAGTAATAGGCCGCCAAAGCCCCTGCCTCCTCAAAGGTTCGGTCAGGCAGTTCCCTTCCCTCTGTTTTTACAATCACATGAGAACCTGGAATCCCTTTGGCATGAAACCACCAGTCGTTTCCGGAAGCCAGTTTAAAGGTAAGCTCTTCATTCTGATAATTATTTTTCCCAACATAAATATGGAATCCATCGGAAGACAGATAGTGGAAGGGGCGGCTGGTGATTTTCGGCTTTTTATTCCCTGGGGCCCGCCGTCTGATATAACCGTATTCCATCAGTTCCTCCTTAATCTGCACCAGATCGTCTTCCTTCAAGGCAATATCCAGGGCAGTACTGATGGATTCCAAATGCTGAATCTCTTTAGAAGTCTCTTTCGTTAAGTCTGTCAAGGCTTCATAGGTTCGTTTCAGCTTATTGTATTTGTCAAAAAATTTCTGTGCATTCTCTCTGGCAGTCAATTGAGTATCCAAAGGAATTTTTACCTTCTCATTGGTATAGTAGTTGAGACATTTCAGTTCCTTTTCTCCCCCCTGCAATTCATATCCGTAGGTGTTCAAAAGTTCACCATAGACCTTATATTTATCCCGTTTTTCTGTATCCTTTAACTGCTTTATCTGGAGATCATATTTCTTATAATTCCTCTCCAGCGCAGTCTGAACGATTTTTCGCAGATCTACGGATTTCTGACGAATCCGGGTAATCACATTTTTCGATGCATAATATGTCTCCAGCAACTGGCTGATATCCGAAAACTCTCTGGTTTCATATTCATTCCCCTCCATGCAGGTAAGGGGGAGAGAAGCAAACTCCACCGGTTCCTCCCTGCGGTAAATGATTTGGGGTATGAAATGTCCCTCCTTCACATCCTCCATCAAGAACATAAATGTGTGGTGCAGATGAAGCAGTTCCGCCTCCGTCAATTCGTTGGCAGAGCGTTCTCCGTCAATGGATGCCAGATGGCAAATCTCCGTTCCCATAATCGGACTGATTCCGGTTAATTTTACGTACAGTGCCTTCTGTACCGGCGTGGGAGTGCAGCCAATCACCTGACGGAATGTCTCAAAGGAAATATCTAACGGGTTCTCCTTGTCCGTGGTATGAGGGATAAAATAGCTTCTCCCTGGAAGGACCTCACGGACCGAGCTTATCTGCGCAGACACATGCTTGATGCTGTCTAAAATCGTGCCGTCCTCCTTGCAGAAAATAATATTGCTGTGTTTACCCATTAACTCCACAATCAGGCACTTGCGGCAGATATCTCCCAATTCGTCCAAATGCTCAATCTCAAATTCAATAATCCTCTCCAGCCCCGGCTGAGTAACCTTTAAAATCCTTCCACTGCCGATATGTTTGCGAAGAAGCATACAGAAATTAGGTGCAGTTAAAGGACCAGGCTTATTGGCTTCCGTAAAATAGATCAGCGGAAGACTGGCGCTGGCTGAAATCAAAAGTCGTAAGGTTTCCCGGTTATTCTTTATAGTAAACAGAAGTTCATCTTTTTCCGGCTGAGCAATCTTATTGATTTTCCCGCCCTCTAATTTTGTCTTTAAATCTCTGGTTAAATTTGCAATAACAATACCGTCAAAGGCCATAGAAATTCTCCTCCTTTTGGTTTAAAATTCTTTCCGTATCGGGAAACAGCCCTGATAATAAGTATAGCACATTTAAGAGTTGATTTCACTACCTATTTGTTATGTTCAATGGCCAATGTTATGATGTTGGGTTCAAAAGGTTTTTTGAGAAATCGTGGAATGTCCGTAGGACGAGAGGGACTGTAGTAAGTATTTTAAAGATTGTAAATTTTGATTAAATGTTTTATACTGATATCTGGAAAACATCACCATTATCTGTCGCACATCAGAATATCAGCAATAGATTGACAGAAAAAAGGAGAAAATCATGTCTGTTGAAAAAGTAAAAGAATATTTTAAACAATATGGAATGGAAGACCAGGTCCTGGAATTTCCGGTATCCAGCGCAACAGTGGAACTGGCGGCGGCCGCACTTCACTGTGAACCCCAAAGAATTGCCAAGACCCTGTCTTTTTTCATAAATGAACATGCAATATTAATTTGTACGGCAGGAGATGCCAAAATTGACAATGCAAAGTATAAAGCCCGGTTTGGAGCAAAAGCAAAGATGCTCTCGCCGGACCAGGTCGTTGATTTTATCGGACATGCCATAGGGGGCGTATGTCCGTTTGCCGTGACAGAAGGAACAGAAGTGTATCTTGACGTCTCTTTAAAGCGGTTTGAAACGGTTTATCCTGCCTGCGGAAGCTCCAACAGCGCAATTGAGCTTACCATTCCGGAGTTGGAACAATATTCCTCCAACTATATGGGCTGGATTGACGTCTGCAAAGACTACCAGAAAAAATTTGAAAGGAGAACAATAAATAATGCTAGATAAAATTTTAAATAACCCAATTTCCTGGGTGATCTTTGGACTTATTATGAGTATTGTAACAACCATTATACATTTCATGAAACCACCAAAACAATAAAAAGCGTCTGGAAACAGTAAAAGAGCAGGGGTGCCGGTAAGGCTAACTATTCGCGAAAGAATAGTTTAACGAATACTTGGAGCGTTGTACTGCCAATCAATCTAAAGGAATAACTTATGAAATTACAACGACTACTCAGCTTAACTCGTCAGGCTGTGGATGCATATGGATTAATCGAAAGTGATGACCGGATTGCTGTGGGAATTTCTGGAGGAAAAGACAGTCTGACACTTTTATATGCCCTCCATGGTCTGAAACGTTTCTATCCCAAACCATTTAAATTATATGCCATAACAGTTGACCTTGGACTTGAAGGAATGGATTTTTCCCCTGTAAAAAATTTATGTAAGCAATTATCTGTTCCTTATACCATAGTTTCTACGGATATCGGAAAAATTTTGTTTCAGGCTCGCCAGGAATCCAACCCCTGTGCCTTGTGTGCAAAAATGCGAAAAGGTGCTTTGAATCAGGCCGCTCTGGATTTGAACTGTAATAAGGTTGCTTATGCCCATCATAAAGATGATGTCATAGAAACCATGTTATTGTCATTGATTTATGAAGGAAGGTTTTATTCTTTTTCCCCCAGAACCTACTTAGATCGAACCGAATTGACGGTCATTCGCCCTATGATTTATGTAAACGAAGCGGATGTTATTGGTTTTAAAAATAAATATCATCTGCCAGTATGTAAAAATTTATGCCCTGTTGATGGCCATACCAAACGAGAATATATCAAAAATACAATCAGACATCTGGAACAGGAAAATCCTGGAAGCAAAAAACGAATGTTTCATGCCATTATAAACAGCAACATTCCGGGATGGCCGCCTGATACACTGTCCGGCAAATAACCAAATATAGAACTTTCGCAGAAAGGCGGATTGTAATCATGAATCAGATACCTTATTATGAACAAAAGGACAGAGAAAACATTGTTCATCTCAGAGCAATGATAAAGGAACTTCCGTCCTTCTGTACCGATTTTTTCAGGGGAATCGAACCACAGACTTCTTCCAGAACAAGGATTGCCTATGCTTATGATCTGAAAGTATTTTTCAATTTTTTAAGAAAAGAAAACCCAATGATCGCCAATATGGAAACCCGAGACATCACACTCTCCCACTTAGATCAGATTACTGCGTCTGACCTGGAAGAATACATGGAATATTTAAAATATCGTTTCAATGACAAAAGACAGGAAGTTGTCAATAAAGAACGAGGAATTATGCGAAAGATTTCCTCTCTGAAAAGCTTTTATAACTATTTTTATCGAAAGGAAATGCTTAAGAATAACCCAGCGGCCCTTGTAAAGCTTCCTAAACTGCATGAAAAAGAAATTATCCGGCTTGATGTAGATGAGGTTGCTCTTCTTCTGGACGCAGTAGAAAACGGCGATAATCTTACAGACAAACAAAAAACATTTCATCAGAAGACAAAGATTCGCGATCTGGCACTTCTAACTCTTCTTTTAGGAACCGGAATTCGCGTCTCCGAATGTGTAGGGCTTGATATCAGTGATGTAGACTTCAAAACTGGCGGACTTCATATCCACCGCAAAGGCGGAAAAGAAGTTACTGTCTATTTTGGTATCGAGGTAGAGGATGCTCTGCAGGATTACCTTGATGAACGGGAACTTATGATTCCTGAACCGGGCCATGAAAATGCATTATTTTTATCATTGCAGATGAAGCGGCTCTCTGTCCGCAGTGTAGAAAATCTGGTAAAAAAATATGCAAAGATTGTTACTCCTCTCAAAAAAATAACGCCTCACAAGCTGCGCAGTACCTATGGCACCAATTTATATCAGGAAACCGGAGATATCTATCTGGTGGCCGACGTTCTGGGGCATTCTGATGTAAATACTACGAAAAAACATTATGCCGCATTGGATGATGCCCGTCGAAGAAGTGCCAGGGATAAAGTAAAGCTTAGGAGAGATTAAAACTTGAAGTATATTATCTAAAGGGGTTGCTTTTGCAACCCTCATCTCTTTTGCAGGCCTATCTGTGAAATATATTTTTAATCCGATATGCTTACCCTCAGTGGACAAGGGGATACACGCCCCTTGTCCACTGAGGGTATTCAACATTATTCTTCACGAACCGAATACATAACCGTTAAATGTTTTCCTGCATGAATAACATCCTTTTTCAGATGATTTATCTGCTTCAATACCTTTATATACTCTTTTGTAGTCATACCAAGACATGGCGCATACTCTTGTGCTATTGTCCAAAGGCTGTCGCCTGCCTGAATCTCAATACTTTTATAGTAGATAACTGCCTTCTGGCCACCACTCTCTTCTGCTTTGGAATTCAGCAGAGATAAGCCGCAAAGGCCGATTCCTAAAACAAAAATTAAAATTATAAGGAACAACGTCTTCCTCATACACGGATACCTCCTTACTGTTTTCTCAAACTTTTTAAATCATTCATATCATACAGCCAATATCCGAACAGATGTTCTGCATGGCCTTTATTATACCATCGAACAAATGTTTGTCAAGAGGTTTTTGCCAAAAAACCGAACAAAAGTTTGCATTTTATTCGAACATATGTTACTATTAAGATAGTTAAGAATATATGTTTTAATCAGTCTATAAAGGAGGTTCTTAATTATGGCACAAGGTAAGATTACTGCAAAGCAACAGGAGATTTTAGAGTACATAAAAGAGATGATTTTAAAGAAGGGCTATCCACCGTCTGTTCGGGAAATCTGTGAAGCCGTCTGTTTGAAATCCACATCTTCTGTCCATTCTCATTTGGAATCATTGGAACGAAACGGATACATTCGCCGGGACCCCACCAAGCCAAGAACAATCGAAATTATTGATGACTGCTTCAATCTGACACGACGGGAAGTAGTAAATGTACCGTTAGTAGGTACGGTAGCTGCCGGACAGCCGATTTTAGCAGAGGAGAATATAGAGAACTATTTTCCTATTCCAGTAGATATGCTGCCTAATGAGCAGACCTTTATGCTTCGGGTAAAGGGCGAAAGCATGATTAATACAGGAATTTTCGACGGAGATCAGATTATTGTAAAACAGCAGAGTACTGCCAGGAATGGTGAGATTGTAGTCGCGTTAATTGATGATTCGGCTACGGTGAAGCGTTTCTATAAAGAAAAAGGGTATTATCGTTTACAGCCGGAGAATGATGCGATGGAACCGATCATCACAGATCACGTTGAAATCATGGGAGTTGTCATTGGTTTATTCCGGATGATGTAAAAAGGTTACAATATTTTGATTAAATTAGGTTATTTACTATAATTAGGTTAAAAATGTAACTATATCAATTAATTGTTAGAATATAGGTTAAAATCCGGCAACCTATCATACCAAAACGAGTTTATAGGTTATTTTACCATACTTCTGTTGAAATTAGGTTAAATTATCAGAAAACAGCGCTTTATTTCTTGTTTTAACCTAATATATTACGATAGGTTGCTGCAATGCATCATCATTATGTTTTGTCTACAGGTTATCAGCTTGTAAGGTTAAATCTGATTATCAAATTTAAATTGCAGGTTACACAACTGACAGTAACCTGCAATCATCTCAATCTCAGGAATCACTGCATACAGAAATCAAACTCAGCAGATATCGGATATATTTGTCTAAGCTGCTGCTCTCTTGCTATTTTGCTTTTAAAGCTATATAATAAATTCCGTAGTATATTAATATCAGTAAAAATACTCACAACTTATTATACGAAGGAGGCATATCATGAATAACCAGATTACTTCGGAGCTTCTTAACCAGTACAGCAGTTCTTTCCGTTTAGACCGCACAAATCGTGTAGCCTGTAATGCAGTTGTTGCCGGAGGTCTTCTTAACACCTGTAAGAATCCTGATGTTATTAGAAAAATGAATCACGAATTTTCTCTCGCTTTAAACCAGGGAGAGATCACGAATCAGAAACAAAGCGGACGATGCTGGCTCTTTGCTGCAACCAATGTAATGCGTTTCAGAATCATAGAAAAATTCCATCTTAAAACCTTCGAATTATCTCAAAATTATCTGCTTTTCTGGGATAAGCTTGAGAAATCCAACTGGTTTTTCGAGAATATTTTAGATACTCTGGATGAACCTATGGAAAGCCGTATCCTCTGTTATCTCCTGGATGCCCCAATCGCTGATGGCGGCCAATGGGATATGATGGCTAACCTGGTTTCCAAGTATGGCGTGGTTCCCAAATACAGCATGCCAGAATCCTCCGCATCCAGCAGTACCAGGGAAATGAACCGTATCTTGACAGAACTTCTCAGAAATGATGCCTGCATCCTCCGCCGGGAAGCAAAGAGCGGGAAGGATATTCAGGCCTTAGAAGAATTGAAAAATCGGATGTTAAACGAGGTTTACCGTATGCTTTGTATCTGCCTGGGAGAACCGCCGAAGACCGTAGATATGGAAGCCAGAGATAAAGATGGAAAATTCATTCAGGAACGAAATCTGACTCCACAGGAATTTTACAAAAAATATGTAGGCATAGATTTGAATGATTACATAAGCCTGATTAATGCTCCAACTGCTCATAAGCCTTTTTATCGCAGATACACAGTAAAAATGCTTGGCAATGTAAAGGAAGGCAATCCTGTCTGCTATATCAATCTTCCTGTTGAGGAACTGAAAAAGGCAGTTATTGCCCAGCTAAAAGATGGAGAACCGGTATGGTTTGGATGTGATATGGGGCCCTGTATCAGCCGGGAACTTGGCATTATGGATTTGGATATCTATGATTTTAAGGACTTCCTTCAGGTTGATTTCCCTATGAATAAAGCAGACCGGCTGGACTATGGACAGAGCCGCATGACCCACGCTATGGTATTTCAGGGGGTGAATCTGGACGAGAATGGCACTCCTGATCGTTGGAGAGTCGAAAACAGCTGGGGTGATGATAAAGGCAAAAAAGGATATTTTATTATGAGTGATGGATGGTTTACCGAATTTATGTATCAGGTAGTAGTAAACAAAAAATATCTGACAAAAGAACAGCTGGACATCCTGAATACGGAAACGATCGAACTGGAGCCATGGGATCCTATGGGATCACTGGCCTGAGCATTGCACAAAAAACACGTCTGTGAAGTGCGATACAGGACTCTGTACTGCGCTTCGCAGACGCATATCGGACGCAATTATTAAGTTTTGTTTCTTCTACTTATTCCAGTTCCGATTCATCCATAAGTTTACCATCTCTCCAGATACGCTCCAAGTCATAGAACAAACGGTCCTCTCTGCAGAACGCGTGAACGATAATATCGCCGTAATCCATCAGAATCCACCCGCCTGTACGGTATCCTTCAATTTGTTTGCACGGATATCCGGCTTTCCCCAAAGCCTCTTCCACACTGTCCACCATAGCCTGAACCTGGTTGACATTGGACCCATCTGCGATAATGAAATAATCAGCCATGACAGATACCTGACGAATATCAATAACCTTAATATTCTGGCCCTTTTTCTCTTCCAGAGCCGCCTTCGCCAATTTTACCATCTCTAAAGACTGTTCCATGGTCTCTTCCCTCCTTTCCTGCTGTAATTATAGTCATTTCCTCTTTTTATAATATTCAAAGGTTTCCCTTGTCATAGGATCTACAAAACAACCTTTTTGCTCCAGATAATCCAAAGTTCCCTTTAAAATCTGGTACAAAGCCTCATCCAGATCCTCAAAAGCCAGTTTCCGCATCTGTGGCAGATTTGCTGCCTTATCCCTTCGAGCCTCAATATAGTCCGCAATATATAAAATCTTGTCTAAGGTTCCCATCTCCGGTTTTCCGGTGGTGTGACAGGCAATGGCACTTAAAATTTCCAGATCCTTTATTCCATAATGATCCTTTGCAAGCCAGGCACCATACTTTGCATGAAGAACAGCTGGTGCCATCTTCTCTTCCTTACTGACGGGAATCTTATGTTTTTCACACTTTTTGATGATTTCCTCATCATCATAACATTTTGCACAGTCGTGCATGAGTCCGGCCAACTCCGCCGTATCCAGAGGATACTCATAGCGCATGGCCAGACAGATGCAGGTAAATGAAACACTTAATGAATGTTCATAACGGGATTTGTTCAGTTTCCGTTTCAATTTTTCCCGTAGTTCCAGTATTTCCGGCTTCATTAAGACACCTCCTGATATAAATGATGGCATAGGATATACTCTTCCACCTTTTCAGGAACAAATGCTGAAATTTCTTCTCTGCATCCGATCATCCGTCGAATCTCCTCAGAGGAAATATCCAGTTCTTGGCAGTGAAGTTTCCTGATGTCGCAGGAATATTTTTCCGTCAGATACGCAATCTGCCAGTCAACGGACGGATGTTCTTTAAGATATTCCCTCTCAGCCGCCAGAATTATTACAGAAGACAACACCTGCTCCGGATGATACCAGTGTTCTATCTCATACAGAGAATCTGCCCCTATGATAAAGAAAAACTCATGTCCCGGATATGCTTCCTTCAACAGCTTTAAGGTCTGAGCCGTATAGGTATTCCCCTCTCTTGCTGTCTCAAACTTTGACAAAAAGAAATGCTCATCCCCTTTGATAGCCAAGCTTACCATATCACAGCGGCTTTTTGCATCTGTGATGATACGGCTCTTTTTATGAGGCGGCTGCCCGGACGGCATATACCAGATAGAGTCAAGATGATATTCTTCATATGCCTGCCTTCCGAGAAGAAGATGTCCATTGTGAATGGGGTCAAAGGTTCCTCCTACAATTCCGATATTTGCCATGACAGAAATTCTCCTATATGCATCCAGGCTGTTATTCGGGAAGCGAAATCTTTCTCTTTTTCTCATCCTTTGCCTGTTTATATAAAACAATTTTTTTGCCAATCACCTGGACCACCTGGGCATGAGTGCGTTCCGCCAGCATCTGCGCCATATTATTTCCATCATCCAGACAATTCTTCAATATGCTTATCTTAATCAGTTCCCGTGCCTCCAGGGCTTCTGCCACTGCAGCCGTAAGTTCCGGCGTGACGCTGGATTTTCCGATCTGAATGATCGGCTCCAGATTCATGGCAAGTCCCTTTAGATAGGCCCGCTGTTTTGTAGTCATAGTGACTCCTTTCCTGTTTTAAATTCTTATTTATAATAATCAAATGCAAAGCCATACATCCGGACCGTATCCCCCTCCTGGATACCAGCCTGCTCCAAATCCTCCAGAATCCCGGAGGTCTTCAAAAAGTTCTGGAAAAACAGGAATCCCTTTTCCGAATCCAGATTGGTATAACCCAGCATCTTCTCGATCTTTGGCCCTTCTACTACATATTCCCCATCCTCATTTTTCAAAACCGTATAGGGAAGATTCTCGCTGGCATTCAGAAGGGAGGTGTCGAATTCTTTCTCGAAAATCACCGGAGTCCGGTCAAGGGTCTGCAAAAGACTGTAAACCCCGTATAAAAGTTCTTTGACTCCCTTACCGCTGACGGCAGAAATCGGATATACCTTGATTCCTTCCGGTTCAAACGTCTGACGAATCCTCTCCACTGGATCCTCATCCTCTCCATAGATTGCATCAATCTTGTTGGCAGCAATAACCTGCGGACGCTCTAACAACTCTGGATCGTAAGCCTTCAGTTCTCCGTTAATGGTCCTGATATCTTCCACTGGATCCCGTCCCTCCGTAGAAGCCGCATCCACAATGTGAATCAGCACCTTTGTCCGCTCAATGTGACGGAGAAAATCATGTCCAAGACCAACTCCCTGAGAAGCCCCCTCAATCAGCCCAGGAATATCGGCCATTACAAATCCGGCTCCTTCATCCAGATCCACAACTCCCAGATGAGGGTCTAAGGTAGTAAAATGATAATTGGCAACCTTTGGACGGGCGTTGCTGACTCTGGACAACAAGGTGGATTTGCCCACATTGGGAAATCCAACCAGCCCCACATCAGCAATGACCTTCAGTTCAAGCTGCACCCATAGCTCCTGTCCTTCTTTTCCCGGCTGGGCATATTTGGGAGCCTGCATGGTAGGGGTGGCAAAATGCATATTGCCCCATCCGCCTTTTCCGCCTCTTAAGATCGTCTCCCTCCGATTCTCACCGGACATATCGGCAATGACCTTGCCTGTCTCGAAATCCTTGATAACAGTTCCTTCAGGAACCTTTATTACCAGATCATCCGCGCTGGCACCGTGACATCTCTTCTTATTCCCCGGCTCCCCATTCTTCGCTATATATTTGTGAATCTGACGGAAATCCGTCAAGGTGTTCAGACCGTCATCCACCTCAAAAATAATGTCTCCGCCTTTTCCTCCATCCCCACCGTCAGGACCGCCGCAGGGGACATACAATTCTCTTCGGAAACTGACATGACCGTCCCCGCCTTTTCCTGATTTGATAAAAATTCTTGCACGATCTGCAAACATGAAACACCCTATCCTTTCTAGACCTTCATGCCCTCAGCAGCGAACACCTCCACACATGAGCGTATGGCGGGCGCATGTTCTGGTTTTGGACAATCGGCTTATGATATAGGAAAGGCTTCATACAAAATGTATGAAGCCGTCTCAATTACTCATTCACTGTTCTTGGATATACAGAAACCTGCTTTTTGTCTCTGCCTTTTCTCTCAAATTTAACAACTCCGTCTACCAGGGCAAACAGAGTATCGTCTCCGCCGCGTCCTACGTTAATACCCGGATGGATCTTGGTACCGCGCTGTCTGTAGAGAATATTACCAGCCAGAACAAACTGTCCGTCAGCTCTCTTGGCGCCTAATCTCTTAGACTCGGAATCTCTGCCGTTCTTGGTAGAACCAACTCCCTTTTTATGAGCGAATAACTGAAGGTTCATCTTAAACATTACTTACACCTCCTTAAATCTGATTTTAATATATGGCTCTCCGTAATCCTCCTCAATATTCTGCAATCCGAATATGAGAGAATTCATAAGGAGTCTTGATTCAGAACTGATACCGGAAGAAAAATGAAAGGAAAATACTCCTGCTTCTTCCTCCGCCTCAAAGAGATCATTTGTAAACTGCTCCACACTGTTGGCCATATTTAAAACCAACGCGGATACTGCCGCACATACAAGTTCCTGCCCTTCCTGGTAATCATCAGCAAACCCTGCATGTCCCAACAGTTCAACTCCCTGATAATTATGCTCTGAATCAACGAAAATTGTTACACTTATCATAATTAAGCATTAATCTTGTCGATCTTGACTTCAGTATAGATCTGTCTGTGGCCGTTTTTCTTGTGATAGCCGGTTTTTCTCTTATACTTGTAAACAATGACTTTTTTAGCCTTGCCGTCTCCCATAACCGTTGCGGAAACGGTTGCTCCCTCTACGGTTGGGCATCCTACTGCTAACTGGCCGTTGTTTACTGCAAGCACCTGGTCAAATGTATATGTCTGTCCGGCTTCAACACCAAGCTTCTCAACTCTAATGATATCGCCTTCCGCTACCTTATACTGCTTACCGCCTGTTGCAATAATCGCGTACATGTGGCACCTCCTATTATCATTACTCGCCAAATTACGGTGTCCGAAAATCTTCGAAACTTGAAAACCTCATTGTGCGGCATACTTAAGTATAATAACATTGGAGGTAACATTTGTCAATAAAATTCATCTGCTTTTTGCCTGCTTTTTTCACAATATTCCTAATATTTATTCCACATCCTGCAGTGCTGCAAAATCCTCTTCCCCGGTGCGTACTTTCACGACCTTATCCACCTGATATACAAAAATCTTTCCGTCTCCGATATGGCCTGTGTAAAGAGTCTTTTTTACTGCCTCGATAACATCTGCTACCGGGATGCTGCTGACGACTATCTCCACTTTTACTTTCGGTAGCAGGGTTGCATCCATCTCAACTCCACGATATCTTTCGCCTGCGCCTTTCTGGATTCCGCATCCCATAACCTGAGTCACCGTCATACCTGTCACTCCCAAATCATTCATGGCCTTCTTCAGCTGATCGTATTTCGTCAGTTTTGCAATAATAACAATCTTATACATGCCCGAACTGGCAATCGGTGCCGCCTGCACTTTTACTGCCGCATTTTTCTGAACATCAGAAGCCGCTTCGTAATCTTCGGTTCCCAGACTGGTATTCTCATTTACTTCCATAGTCATGGTGTTGGACACATCCATAATACTGAACCCGGAATA
Organism: uncultured Hungatella sp.; assembly: GCA_910588325.1. Taxonomy (GTDB): domain Bacteria; phylum Bacillota; class Clostridia; order Lachnospirales; family Lachnospiraceae; genus UBA3402. The sequence continues at coordinate 475 of CAJUPP010000016.1, read as the reverse complement.
TGCGGACGGAATTCCGTGTTCACAGGAATCCAGACCGATAATCTCTTCCTCCTCCGAAACCCGAAGTCCGATCAAAGCTTTAATAATCAGAAATGTGACTGTAATGGTGACTGCCGTCCATGCTGCCACGGCAAGAAAGCCAACGGTCTGGATTCCCAGCTGATGGAAGCCTCCGCCATAGAAAAGTCCTGTCACCGTATCATTGCCGGGAGCAGAGGTTGTTGCAAAAAGTCCTGTGGCGATGGTTCCCCAGATACCATTAAGACAGTGGACAGCCACCGCACCTACCGGGTCATCAATCCGCAGTTTATTGTCAAGGAACCACACACCAAATACTACCAGCACGCCGGATACGCCGCCGATAACCAATGCTCCTGCCACATCTGTTACATCACAAGGAGCCGTGATTGCCACAAGCCCGTAAGTGCCTCAAAAAATGACGTAGTGCAAAGCAGCAGATTCTCTGCTATACTGA